>NZ_CVTN01000041.1:0-51486 GCF_900004915.1 Pseudomonas sp. 31 R 17 | reverse complement strand
AGAGCCCTTTGGTTACTTTGGGGCTTTTCCAAAGTGACCCGCCGTCAGGGCGGAACCCTAAGTGGCCGTTACCGCAGAAACGGATATGTACTCGATCTGATCCAACATCCTGGTCGGCCCAAAGGCCGCCATCGGGGGCAAGCCCCCTCCCACATTGGATCATGGAGCACCAGTAAGATAGCTACAGGCTGCCGGACCAGGACAGGAGGCAAGCCCCCTCCCACATTTTCAGTGCCCGCCTGGGGTCAGGCGATTTCAGCAACGACCGCCGCCAACGCCTTAGCCGGATCGGCCGCCTGGCTGATCGGACGGCCAATCACCAGATAATCCGTTGGTGCTGAAGGTCAGCTGACACACGCCATTTACAACTGTGGGAGGTGGCTGGCTCCAATGCCAGTCAAGGCTTTTTGTAGGAGCGAGCTTGCTCGCGAAAAACTCACAGGCACCGCGTTTATTCAGGAAGCACGCGTTATCGTTGACGTTTTTCGCGAGCAAGCTCGCTCCTACAGAGGGCGGTGTACGCTTAACTGACTGGCATAGGTACCCACACCACTCCACGATGCGAAGCGAGACGCTTTTGATCTTAGGCGCCCCGTTAAACCACGCTGGCCGAACGCAGGCTTGAATCCGTGGGCAACCCGGCAGGACGCCGGATTAGCCGCCCCGCGCCATGGATGGCGCGTGGCGGCGGCCCACGGATTCAAGCCTGCGTTCGGGCACACCGAGCCTAGGCGAGGTGCCGAGTGGTGGGGCAAGAGCGTTTTGCTTACTTTTGCGCTTTTCAAAAGTGAGCCGCTGTAAAAGCGGAACCCATAGCAGCCATGACCGCAGAAACGGATATGTACTCGATCTGATCCAAAATACTGGCCAATCCTGAGACCGCCATCGGGGGCAAGCCCCCTCCCACATTTTTCAGTGCCCGCCTGGGTATCAGGCGACTTCAGCAACGACCGCCGCCAACGCCTTCGCCGGATCGGCCGCCTGGCTGATCGGACGGCCAATCACCAGATAATCCGAACCGGCATCCAGCGCCTGACGCGGCGTCAGAATACGGCGCTGATCATCCTGGGCGCTGCCCGCCGGACGAATGCCTGGCGTGACCAGTTGCAACGACGGATGAGCCGTCTTGAGCGCCTGGGCTTCCAGCGCCGAACACACCAGGCCGTCCAAACCAGCTTTCTGTGCCAGAGCGGCCAGGCGCAGCACCTGCTCCTGCGGCTCGATATCCAGGCCGATACCGGCCAGGTCTTCGCGCTCCATACTGGTCAGCACAGTTACCCCAATCAACAGCGGTTTCGGCCCGCTGCGCTGCTCCAGCACTTCACGACAGGCACTCATCATGCGCAGGCCACCGGAACAGTGCACATTGACCATCCACACGCCCATCTCGGCCGCAGCCTTGACCGCCATGGCGGTGGTATTGGGGATATCGTGGAATTTCAGGTCGAGAAACACTTCGAAGCCCTTGTCACGCAGGGTGCCGACGATTTCCGCCGCGCAACTGGTGAACAGCTCCTTGCCGACCTTGACCCGGCAAAGCGCGGGGTCCAACTGGTCAGCCAGCTTCAGTGCGGCGTCACGGGTGGGGTAGTCCAGGGCGACGATGATAGGAGTCTGGCAGACGGACATTGGAATGGGCTCTCAGGCAAGTCGAAATCGGCGCGGATTGTAGCGCAAGCGGCGCCGTTGCGGGATCCGATGATCGGGAAATACTGATTCTGCGTGGATTGGCGCAGGTTTGCGGCCATTGTTTCAAAGTCGATACATTCACGACATGCCCCCAACACGCCCCACCACTAGCCTCGCCGCACGACCGACCGTCCAGCACTTCCAGCCATGGGGCTGGGCGCCTATGCTGACCGTAACAATCAGGCAGATGATCGCACTATGCATACTCCTTCCGTCCCGGTAAACGATGCGCACACAGGCGCGGTGATCGCCGACGACAAGCGCTGGAACACTCGCGCGCTGATCGTCGATGACGATGTGCCGATTCGTGAATTGCTGATCGATTACCTGGCGCGCTTCAATATTCTCGCCACGGGTGTGACCGACGGCGCGGCGATGCGCCAGGCCATGCAAGGCGAAACCTTCGATGTGGTGGTGCTCGACCTGATGCTGCCCGGCGAAGACGGCCTTACCTTGTGCCGCTGGCTGCGGGCTGAATCGGACATTCCGATCCTGATGCTCACCGCCCGCTGTGAACCGACCGACCGGATCATCGGCCTGGAACTGGGCGCCGACGACTATATGTCCAAGCCGTTCGAACCGCGCGAACTGGTGGCCCGTATCCAGACCATCCTGCGCCGGGTGCGCGATGATCGTACCGAGCAGCGCGCCAATATTCGCTTCGACAGCTGGCGTCTGAACAGCGTGTTGCGCCAACTGGTGGCCGACAACGGCCTGGTGGTGCCACTGTCCAACGCCGAATTCCGCCTGCTGTGGGTGTTCATCGAACGCCCGCGCCGCGTATTGAGCCGCGAGCAATTGCTGGATGCCGCGCGCGGACGCTCCATCGAAGCCTTCGACCGCAGCATCGATCTGCTGGTCTCGCGCCTGCGCCAGAAACTGGGAGACGACCCCAAGGCCCCGCAATTGATCAAGACCGTACGCGGCGAAGGCTACCTGTTCGACGCGCGGGATATCGGTTGATGCGCGCCACCTTCAATACGTTGTTCGGGCGGCTGTTCGGCGTGCTGCTGGTGGCCATCGTGCTCGCGCATCTGCTGGCGTTTTTCTGGTTCCATCATTACGGTCCGCCACCGCCACCGCCGCAGGACACCTTCGTCGACCAGCCGGATGGCTCGATGAAGCCGCTGGTCAAGCCTCACCGTCCCTGGTTCGGTGGCCCGGTGGTGCCGCTGACGTTTCAATTCATCTCGCTGATCATCGCCGCGTGGTACGGCGCCAAGCTGCTGAGCCGGCCGATCCAGCGCCTGAGTGCGGCGGCCGAGCGTTTGAGCCTTGACCTCGACAGCCCGCCCCTCGAAGAGTCCGGGCCCCGCGAAGCGCGCCAGGCCGCGTCGACCTTCAACCTGATGCAAAGGCGCATCCGCGAACAAGTCAGCCAGCGCGCGCGCATGCTCGGGGCGGTCTCCCATGACCTGCGCACGCCGCTGTCGCGGCTCAAGCTGCGCCTGGAACAGATCGAAGATACCCGGCTGCAAGGTCAGATGCGCCAGGACCTGGACGACATGATCGGCATGCTCGACGCCACCTTGAGCTATCTGCATGAACAGCGCACCAGCGAGACCCGACACTGGCTCGACGTGCAGGCCCTGGTGGAGTCGCTGAGCGAAAACGCCCAGGACCAAGGCAGCGATGTGCACGTTGGCGGCACCTGCGCGCCGTTGCACGTGCAGCCCATGGCATTGCGTTCGTGCCTCAACAACCTGATCGACAATGCCTTGCGCTATGCAGGTTCAGCCCGTGTGGAACTGGCGGACAGCCGCGGGGCGCTGGTGATCCGGGTGATTGACCATGGCCCCGGCATCGCCGCCGACAAGCGCGAAGCGGTGTTCGAACCGTTCTTTCGCCTGGAGGGCTCACGCAACCGTAATTCCGGCGGCGTCGGCCTGGGCATGACGATCGCCAGGGAAGCGGTCGAGCGCCTCGGCGGCCACCTGAGCCTGGAAGACACGCCAGGCGGCGGATTGACCGCAGTGATGTGGCTGCCCAGGGCTTAAAGCGGCTTGTCTTCGCGCCGCGCCTGGGCCTGGGTCGCGCTCCAGTCCGTCAACAGGCTGTAGGCCACCGCGAGCAAGGTCGGGCCGATAAACAGGCCGATAAAACCGAACGCGATCAAGCCGCCGAACACGCCCAGCAACACGATCACCAGCGGCAGGTTGCCGCCACGGCTGATCAGGTAAGGCTTGAGCACGTTGTCGACACCGCTGATGATGAAGGTGCCCCACACGCCAAGGAACACCGCGTAGGTGTAGTCGCCCTTCCACGCCAGCCAGGCCGTGGCCGGGATCCACACCAGCGGCGGGCCCATGGGAATCAGGCTGAGCAGGAACGTCACGCCGCCCAGCAGCAGCGCACCGGGCACCCCGGCGATCAGGAAACCGATCAGCGCCAGCACCGCCTGGGCCGCAGCCGTGCCGATCACGCCGTTGACCACCCGCTGCACCGTACCGGCCACCAGTTCGATGTAGTAACTGGCACGGTCGCCGATCAGGCGTTCAAGCAGCCGATGCACGAACATCGCCAGGCGCGGCCCGTCGCGGTAGAAAAAGAACACAAAGACCAGGCTCAAGGTCAGTTCGAGGATACCGCCGCCAATCTGCGCACTGCGCGCCAGCAACCAGTTGCCGACCTGGCCGAGGTACGGCTTGATGCTGAGCATCAACGCCGCGCCCTGTTGGTCGATGCTGTCCCATGTCGCCACCAGCCGCTCGCCGATAACCGGGATCGAGCCCAGCCAGCTCGGCGCATCGGGCAGGCCGTCGACCTGGATATCCTTGATCAGCACCACGGCATCGCGCACATGGTCCGCCAGGTTGAACCCCAGCCACACCAGCGGCAGCGCTACCAGCAACATCCAGCCCAGCGTCAGGATACCGGCCGCCAGCGATTCGCGACCGCCCAGCCCGCGTGTCAGCAGTACCATCAGCGGCCAGCTCGCGAATGCCAGCACCGCGCCCCAGAACAGCGCCGACCAGAACGGCGCCATGACCCAGAAGCTGGCACCAAACAGCACCAGCAGCAGGATTTGCACCAGCAGGCGATCGTTATTGAGCATGGGGTATCTCGAAAAGAGTCGGTAGAAGAGAGCTTAGGCGAACGGCGCGGGTCCGTTCGCCCAGTGACGTTAGCGTATCAGACGCACGTGCAGGCCCTCGGCGTCACCCGAACTGTTTTCCAGGCGTGCGGCGCGCACACCGTTGTCGATCAGCCCCTGACGCCAGGCTTCGGCGTTGGGGCCGGACAGGCTGACACGCAAGGTGGTGTCGAGGTTCAACCCCCTGGAGATCAACGTCAGCCACGTGTCATCAGGCTCGGCACCGAGGGTGGGGAAGTCCAGCTCACCGGTGCTTTTCAACTCACGCAACAGCGTTGCCGAGGTGGGCAGAAGACTCCCCAGCGGCGTGCCGGCGTCCATCTGCTCGACATGCAGATAGGCGCGGCGATTGCCACGGGTGATGCCGTACAGCGCCACCAGCGTGTTGTCCTGCGGGGCCGCCAGACGTAAAAGCAGGTATTCCTGCTGGCCGTCGGCCCCTACCAGCTTGGCGTTGCCGAACACTTCGTTGGCCCACAGGCTGCTTTCGCCACAATCGCGGGCCTGGCACCAGAACAGCAGCTGTGCGCCCTTGGCCTGCAGGGCTTCGCGGGTGGCGGTAAAGGCGGCACTGGAGCTGTGTTCGGCAGGCAGTTCGTAGGTGATCGCGGTGGTTTGACCGCGTGCGGTGGCCTGGCCTTCGGAACGCAATTGGCCGCTGATCTTGCGGATAGCGCCCATGGGGTAGATGCGTTCGCGGTCTTCAGCGGGGCGATAGTCGACGATCTGCGCGTCCACCTGGCGGGCAATGGCCGGCAAGTCCTGGCTTCCCGGCACATCGGCGGCGAACACGAGCGGGCTGAAGCAGCACAGCCCAACGGCACGTAAACATCCTTTACCCAGGCTCATCGGATCACTGAGCCGTGGCCATGGAGGGTCGCAGCGGTTTGAAGATGGTGCATGGTTGACTCCCTTTCAATCCGCCCAGCCTCGGCAGTTGACCGCGTCAAGTCAAGGCGTGGAGAAGAACCGATTGAAACAGTCTGCAACAAGAACCGCACCGGGCTCGTCATTCAGGTGCAAATGATGACCACCCGGCAGCGTCGTCACGGTAAAGGGCAGCCGTGAAAGCAATTCAGGATGTTTCGCCACCATACCGTCAGCCGCCACCACTAACTGCGTAGGGCAACTCACGCGTCGTACGAAAGCCATGGCTTGTTCGTCGGTCAGGCGCATCGGTGATGCCAGGGTCAGGCGACTGTCGCTGCGCCAGGTATAGCCGCCCGGCACCGGCATCAAACCGCGCTGGGCCAGCAGTTCTGCGGCTTCGCGGCTGACCGCGACCACGCCATGCATGCGCGCCTCGACGGCCCGGTCCAGGCTGGCATACACCGGTTTGCGCTTGCCTTGCAGGCTCAATTGCGCCTGCAAGGCCATGCCCAGCCGTTCAGCTGCGTTCTCGCCGCCGGCGGTCGGCGGGATCACGCCGTCAATCAATCCAAGATGCGTCACGCGCTCCGGTAACGCCCCGGCGAGCACCAGGGAGACGATGGCGCCCAGGGAATGGCCAAGTAATGCAAAACGTTGCCAGCCCAGTTGCTCGGCCACTTGCACTACATCGTGCACGTAATCCCACAAGGCATAACCGGCCCCCGCCGGACGATGGGCCGAGTGCCCGTGGCCGGCCATATCCAGCGCGACAATGCGTAAACCCTGGAGCTTGGGTGCCAGGCGCGCAAAGCTGTTGGCGTTGTCCAGCCAGCCATGCAGGGCAATGACCGGCAAACCGTCTTCAGGTCCAAATAGATGTGCGGCCAGCTCGATATGCGGCAGGCTCAGGCGTACTTCTTCCTCCGGCGTACTCATGCGCAACTGCGCTCACGGGCCTGCCAGCGGGAAAACAGCTGTTTGATCAACATGGCGGTGTCCTGGGGTCGCTCGAGGGGGAACATATGGCCGCCGGGCATGGTGAGCATTTCACCCATGGGCAGGCGACCTACGCCGCTGGCATGATGGCGCATCACCACACGGCTCTGACGGCCGCGCACCACGGCCAGCGGTACTTTCAACCGGCGCACCTGGCCGGGGCTGGTGTGAGGCACGCCTCGATAGATGCTGATTTCGGTCGCCGGGTCGAAACGCAAGCGCAGGCGGTCGCCCACTTGCTGCAGGCCATGTTGCAGATACGCCTCAAAGCACTCGGGGTCGAAACTGCGAAACAGGGTCTTGCCGGCGAAGTAGGCACGCGCGGCGTCCAGGTCGCTGAATTCCTCGCGGCGGCCCAGGGTGCGTCCGGCCGGGGTCAGGCGGTCGATGAAGCCAAAGCGCTTGGCGGCGCGAATCACCCAGCGATCCGCGCGGGTCAGCACCGGCGAGTCCAGCATCACCACGCCACGGTACAGCTGCGGGCGGCGCATCGCGGCATGCAAATGCAACACTCCGCCCAGGGAATGGCCGACGCCCCAAACCGGCTCCGGTTGCTGCTGCAGATGATGGATCAGTTCATCCACCAGGTTCTGCCAGTTGTCGTCCACCGGGAACCTGGGGTCATGGCCGTGCTGCGGCAGATGCGCCACTGCATACTCCGGGGCCAGGGCGTCGAACAACTTGCCGTAGGTGGCCGACGGAAAGCCATTGGCGTGGGCGAAAAATACAGGCTGCGACATACCGGCTCGCTCTAGAGGAACAGACCTCGATTGTCACCAAGCCCGGCCCCTTCGGCAATGACCGTAACCGCCAGGAATGATGACACTCACGCCATGCCTATCGCGCCGGTGGCTGCTCGCCCAGCGGCACCACGGCCACGGTCAGACGCGAAATGCAACTGGCCTTGCCCTCGTCATTGGTCAGGCGGATGTCCCACACTTGGGTCGTACGGCCAATGTGGATGGCCTTGGCCACCGCCGTTACTCGCCCACTGCGCACGCCGCGCAGGTGATTGGCGTTGACCTCCAGGCCCACGCAGTAGAATTTGCTGGCATCGACGCACAGGTAGGCCGCCATGGAGCCGACGCTTTCGGCCAGCACCACGGAGGCGCCGCCATGCAGCAGGCCGTAGGGCTGATGGGTACGGTGGTCGACCACCATGCTGGCGGTGAGGGATTGGTCGTCGAAGCTTTCGAAGCGGATGTCGAGCAATTCACCGATGGTGTTTTTCTGACTCGCGTTGAGGTGTTCGATATTCGGTTGCGTGCGCCACAGGCTCATAGGGGTGTCCTTATTGGTTTTATTACGACCCTAATCCTGCCACAAAACAGAGCGCACGCGCACAACCTGTCGATATCGCCTACGGGTTTTTCACGCTGACCAGGCTCATCAGCCCGGCCAGCGGGAAATCCCCTTCCAATTCCGCCAGGCTGGCGGTGTGCATCGGTTCTGGCTGGCGCTGATGACCATGCTGCGCAACGCTGATCAGGCCACCCACCAATGGCTGATGGCTGACCAGCAGCACGTTGTCATCGCTGTCGAGTTTTTCCAGCACCAGCAGCGGGTTGCCCTCCGGCGTCAGCCACGGCACCGTGCGAATGTCCAGCTCAAAGCCCAGCGCCTCGCGCACCAGTTGCGCCGTCTGCTGCGCACGCACATAGGGGCTGGCGATAATGGCGCCGAGCGGCTGGCCGATCAGATGCGCAGCGCTGCGCAACACTTCGGCCCTGCCGTGCGCGGTCAGGTTGCGCTCGGGGTCGGTGCGAGCGTGTGCCTCGGCTTCACCGTGGCGCAGAATCCACAGCTTCATAGCTTGGGCTCTTCGTCACGCACCGGGTGCGGTGCCGGCGGCACGCTATGAGCGGCTTCGCCTTCCGGTGCACGTGGGGTTGGCCAATCGGCAAACGGCCAGGGTTTTTGCTCGGTGTGGAAGCTGCCGAAGCGACCGATCTGCGCCAGGAACTGGCTGAGGCTGTCGCCTAAGTTCATCAGGCCCAGGTTCGGCGCGCCGTAGATCAGTCGGTAAATCAGTTGCACAATCACCAACGCGCCGAGCAGGAACTGCGCCACCTGCCACACCAGGGCAAACACCAGCATCCACAGGATGCGCAGCACAATGGACTCATACTTGGGGGCTGCTTTGGAATCGTTCATGCCGCGTTCCTCAGTTGAAACCGCTGGTGGAAATAAAGTCGACATCGGTTTTCGGCTCGGCGCGCATCAGCAGCTCGATGACCTGGCTCAAGGTGCGTCCTTCGAACAGGATCGCGTGCAGCCCGGCCACCAGCGGCATATACACGCCGACTTCCTGGGCCTTGGCTTTCAGCACTTTGAGGGTGTTGACCCCTTCGGCCACTTCGCCCAGGCGTGTCACCGCCTCTTCCAGGCTCAACCCCTGGCCCAGCGCGAAACCGACTTGATAGTTACGGCTCTTGGGCGACGAGCAGGTGACGATCAGATCGCCGACGCCCGCCAGGCCCAGGAACGTCATCGGGTTGGCGCCCTGATTCACGGCGAAACGGGTCATTTCGGCCAGGGCGCGGGTAATCAGCATGCTCTTGGTGTTTTCGCCCATCTCCAGGGCCACCGCCATGCCGGCGATGATGGCATAGACGTTCTTCAACGCACCGCCCAGCTCGACGCCGAAGCGATCGCCACTGGCGTAGACACGAAAGGTGCGGCCATGCAGCACCGCCTGGACGCGCTCGCATAGCGCCTCATCCTCACTGGCGATCACCGTGGCGGTCAGCGCATGCTCGGCCACTTCCCGCGCCAGGTTCGGCCCGGACAGCACGCCGATGCGCGCCTGGGGTGCGATCTCCGCGAGGATTTCGCTCATCAGCTTGAACGTCTGCGCCTCGATGCCCTTGGTCAGGCTGACCAGCAGCTTGCCCGCCAGACGTTCGGCGTGGGGCGCCAGCACCGAGCGCAAGGCGCTGGAGGGCAGCGCGACGAAGCACAGGTCGCAGTCGGCAAGGGTTGCGAGCAGATCAGTCACCGGCTCGACCGCCGGATGAATCTTGATGCCTTTGAGGTAACGCGGGTTTTCGCGGTGCACGCGAATGGCCTCGGCCTGCTCGGGATCGCGCATCCACTGGCGTACCGCGTGGCCATTTTCAGCCAGCAGGTTAGCCACGGCGGTACCAAAACTTCCGCCTCCCAGGACCGCAATAGGGCGCTGTTCAGTCATATGCAATCCGTTAATCCATACCAGTGGCGATGGCGGCATTATACGGGGCGACCCGCTTGCGGCCAGCCCCCGTGTGAATTCGTGGGCCTGTCGGAAAATGCCACACTTGAGTGAAGTAATTGCAAGTCTCACGACTGGCAAAATGCCTGACCTCAGTTAACATGGGCGGCTATCCGCAATTATCAAGGCCGTGCCGTGTATCCGGGCCCTCCTCTCCGCTCATCCCTGCCATTGATGCTGCCCCTGGTGCTTGCGTGCAGCGCCAGTGCGTCGGCAGACGACCTGTTTCTCGACAGCCAGCCGCTGCCGCAGGTATTGACCGCCACCCGCCTCAAGCAATCGGCCGCCGCCGTTCCCGGCAGCATGACCGTGATCGACAGCGAATTGATCAAGGCCAGCGGCGCGCGTGACATTGCCGAGCTGTTACGCCTGGTGCCCGGGATGATGGTCGGCTACACCACCGGCAATCAGGCCGCGGTGAACTACCACGGCACCAGCGCCAGCGATGCACGGCGCATGCAGGTATTGATCGACGGGCGCTCGGTGTATCGCGCAGGCCTGGCCACGGTGGACTGGAGCGATATTCCGGTGGCCATGGAAGACATCGAGCGTATCGAGGTGTTTCGTGGCCCCAATACCGTCAGCTACGGCGCCAATGCACTGATGGCGGTGGTCAATATCCTCACCCGCTCACCGGCCAACAGCCAGGGCACGCGGGTAAAGGTCATCCAGGGTGAACGCGGGATCAACGATGTCTATGCCAGCCAGGGTGTGGGCTGGGAAACCGGCGATCTGCGCCTGTCGCTGTCAGGGCAGCAGGACGATGGTTTCGACCGCGATGCCGTCGGCGCCGACCGCCGCGACAGCCGCCGCCTCAGCCGTTTCAGCCTGGCCGTCAGCCAGACGTTGAATGCGCAACAGAGCATCGACTGGCAACTGAATGCCAAGGAGGGCACCAATCAGCGCCCCTACACCTACACTCCGGTATTCGCCGGGATTACCGAGGGCGGTACCAATTCCGACGTCAACGCCAGGGACTACGCCGGTTCGATGCGCTGGAACTTCGACTTCAACCCCGAACACAGCCTGTATATTCAGGGGTCGGCCCAGCAATGGGACCGTCGGCAGATCTGGAAAGCCTGTGACGCCAAGGTCTCGTTCAGCCCCGAATTGACCCGGTTGTGGCAGCTCAACCCCAACTACGCCGAACGGCTGGCGCGGCACATGGATACCTTCAGCCAGGGCAGTGCCCCGCCCGGCAGCGCCGCTGAACAGGCGCTGGGCAACCAGGTACTGGACCAGTGGCGCAACGGCGCCAACCAGAGCGTGTGCGGCGATATCGACCAAAGTGCCACGGAAAGCCGCTACGACGTGGAGTTGCAAGACACTCTCAGCCTCTCCGACAGCCTGCGCCTGGTCAGCGGGATGAATTACCGCTACGACCGCGCCGACTCCGACACCTACTTCAACGGGACGCTGGACGACACCACCTGGCGCCTGTTCGGCCACCTGGAATGGCGGGCCAGCGAACACTGGCTGCTGCAGGGCGGCGCGATGTACGAAGACACCCACCTGAGCGGCAACTCGCTGACGCCGCGCGTGGCGGTCAACTACCTGATCAACCCGCGCCACGGCCTGCGGGCGGTGTACTCCGAGGCGATCCGTTCGCCGGACATGTTCGAGAACAACGTCAACTGGAGCTACCGCGTCACCAACCTCAGCTCGCCGGTCTACGGGCAGAATTCCGGGCAATATTTTGTGGTGACACGCGGCCCCGGCAATCTTGATAAAGAGTTGATGCGCTCGCGCGAACTGGGCTACAACGGCTTCTTTGCCGACCTCGGACTGAATGTCGATGTGAAGCTCTTCTACGACGAAATCACCGACATGATCAGTTCGCCGTTGCGCAACAATCAATACATCGCCAGCAACGCCAACAGCTCGCGCTTTACCGGTGCCGAATCACAGTTCGACTGGCGCGTCAGCGACGCCGACCGCCTGCGCCTGACCTATGCTTACGTCGATGCGAGCGCCAGCAACCCGCTGGACAAGACGCAGACCGCACGCAACAGCGGCTCGGCCGGCTGGTTGCGTGAATGGGGCCACGGCTGGTCGAGCGCCTTGTTCTATTACGGCGACGACGCACTCAACGAGTATCGCTTCGAACGGGTCGACCTGCGGGTCGCCAAGCGTATTGCCCTGGGCAAGACCAACGTGGAGCTGGCCGGCATGCTGCAACAACGCCTCGACAACCAGCCGACCACCTGGCCCGACAACAATTACGACCATCGCCATGTGCTCTATTTCAGCGCGCAGCTAGAGTTCTGACATGGGCGATCAGTCACGGATGACCCTCCCTCTTGTTTCACAGCTGTGGCGGCGCGCCTTGCTGCTGGTGTGCCTGCTGTTCACCACCCCGGTGTGGAGCGCCGATATCCTGCTGACCGCCGCCGAGGACAGTGCCGGTGTCCAGGGGTTTACCCAGGCCCTCGCCCGGCAGCGCCCCGAAGACCATGTCACCTTCACCCTGCTTGCAGATTTGCCGGCGCCGAGCCATCTGCCCGCCACTACCCGCCTGATCCTGCTGGACCTGCCCGGCCTCGACTGGCGCTTGCAGGATAGCCAGGGGCCACCGACCCTGGTGCTGCGCATCAGCCGCCTGCAAGCTCACCAGCGCCTGGGCAACGCGCGCCCGGCCAGAATCAGCCTGCTGTGGAGCGACCCGCCGCTGGCGCGCCAGTTGCGCCTGATCGCCAACATCCTGCCCCAGGCCCGGCGGATCGGCGTGCTTTACGGCGCCGACAGCCAATTCCTGCTGCCTGAGCTTGACCGGTACGCCGCGCCACTGGGCCTGGAAATCGTGCGCCAACGCTGGGACAACACCAACGACAGCCGCACCCTGCAAACCCTGTTCAAGAACAGTGACGTGCTGCTGGGCCTGGACGACCCGCAACTGTACAACCCGAAAACCGCCAAGAACCTGTTGCTGAGCAGCTATGCCCAGCAATTGCCGCTGATAGGGCCCAATGCCGGGTTTGTCCGCGCAGGCAGCCTGGCCAGCACCTACAGCGACCAGTCCGACTGGCTCGCCGTACTCGATCGCCTGCTCGACCATCCGCCGGCCACCTGGCCGCGCACGCTGTACCCGCAACACTTCAAAGTGGCAGGCAATCCGCAAGTCGCACGCTCACTGGGCATCGAACAGGTCGACGAAGCTGCCGTCGCCGCCCGCCTGGCCGAAGGAGATGAACGCCCATGACCTTGCGCCGTCGCTGGGACATCAACACCCGCACCCAACTCATCACCCTGGGGCCTGCGCTGCTGCTGACCTTGCTGTTGATCAGCTTCTTTACCTTCGTGCGTATCCAGGACTTGCGCCAGGAGCTGGACCACACCGGCCAGTTGATCGCCAACCAACTGGCGCCTGCCACCGAATACGGCGTTATTTCCGGCAACAACGATGTGCTCGACGCCTTGCTGCGCGCGACGCTGGCCACGCCCCACGTGCGCTTCCTGGAGATCCAGGACAGCGCCGAGAACATTCTGGTGTACGTCGAGCAGCCGTCGGAGAAGCACGACCGTTCACTCTCGGTAAAAGTGTTCCAGGCGCCGATCCGCCTGCAGCATATCCAGCTGGGCAATGACTTCTTCCAGGACAACCTCAACGAACCCAAGGCGCCGCGAGCGGACTACCTGGGCCGGGTGATTGTCGGTATGTCCAATGACGCGTTCAGTCAGCGCCAGCAGGAAATCCTGTTCAAGGCCGGCATTCTGGCGCTGTTCGCCCTGCTGTTTACCTTCCTGCTGGCGCGACGCCTGGCCGCCAGCCTGTCGCAACCGATCAGCGCCATGGGGCATGCGGTGAAGGCGATCCAGCAAGGCGACTACAAGACGCCGCTGCCGATTGTCGACGACTCCGAACTGGGCGACCTGGCACGGCACATCAACAACCTGGCCGCGGGCCTCAATCAGGCCAGCCGCGAGCAGCAGCAGGCCATGGCGCAATTGATCCAGACCCGCGAGGAAGCCGAGCGGGCGAACAATGCCAAGTCCGAATTCCTGGCGATGATGAGTCATGAGCTGCGCACGCCGATGAACGGTGTGCTGGGCATGCTGCAACTGCTGGAAACCACCGAGATGACCGAAGAGCAGGCCGAATACGCGGCGCTGGCCTCCGAGTCCACCGAGCACCTGCTCAAAGTCATCAACGACATCCTCGACTTCTCGCGCATCGAACGGGCGGCGCTGGAGCTGGAACATATTGCCTTCAACCTGGCCGAGCTGATCAGCAGTTGCGCCCAAGCGTTCCAGCACAGCGCGCAGCAGCGCGGGCTGGCCCTGGAGCTGTCGATTCCCTCGGGCATGGAGGCCCTGCGGGTGTGCGGTGACCCGACACGTATCCGGCAGATCCTGGTAAACCTGATCGGCAACGCCTTGAAGTTCACCGAGCACGGTACCGTGCACGTGGAGGCCCACTGGCAAACCCTGGACCATGAACTGGTGTGGTTCACCTGCACCGTGCGCGACAGCGGTATCGGTATTTGCGCCGAGCGTCTGGAACTGATGTTCGATGCGTTCCAGCAGGCCGACAGCTCTATTTCAAGACGTTACGGAGGCACCGGCCTCGGCCTGCCGATCGCCCGCACCCTGGCCGAACGCATGGGCGGCACCCTGCGCGCCCAAAGCGAAGAGGGCCGGGGCTCGGTGTTCACCCTGGAAATTCCGTTGGCTATTGATCAGCAAAGCCTGCCCGCCATCGCCCCAGACGCCGTGGGCAAGACCAGTGCCGGCGACGGGCGGCACATACTGCTGGTGGAAGACAACCCGGTTAACCGCACCGTGGTCGAAGCCATGCTGCGCAGCCTGGGTTTTGAAGTCAGCCTGGCCACCGATGGCGCCGAGGCGATCCGCAGCGCCGAAAGCCTGATCTTCACCGCGATCCTGATGGACTGCCGCCTGCCATTGATCGACGGCTACGAGGCCACCCGGCGAATTCGCCGACTGCCGGGCTGCGCCGATTTACCGATTATCGCCTTGACCGCCAATGCTTTGCAGGGCGACCGCGAAGCCTGTCTTGCAGCCGGAATGAACGATTACCTGGCCAAACCGTTCAAACGCACGGATTTGCAGCAAATCCTCCAGCGCTGGGTGCACTAGCAGTCGTGGCTAAGCCAACTCCGACTGGCGTGGAGGACGAAAGTGCGGCAGTCTTAGGCACCCGAACGGGCCGATAAACAGGTCCGGTTTAACATTTCAGTGAACAAGTGTACATTGAGTACCTTGACGCTGTGACTTTCACTACAACGCAATAGTCTATGTGTAGGCTGCCGCTATGAGGCATGAACGCTTCATCCGGTTCGGGAAGATTTGCCCTACCCTGCCGCATGGGATTATTGAGGAGCTCGCATGACCAAACAAAACGCCTTTACCCGGGAAGACCTGCTGCGCTGCAGTCGCGGTGAGCTGTTCGGCCCAGGTAACGCGCAACTGCCCGCCCCGAACATGCTGATGGTGGATCGCATCACCCATATCAGCGAAGAAGGTGGCAAGTACGGCAAAGGTGAATTGGTCGCCGAGCTGGATATCACCCCTGATCTGTGGTTCTTTGCCTGCCACTTCGAAGGCGATCCGGTGATGCCGGGCTGCCTGGGCCTTGATGCCATGTGGCAACTGGTCGGCTTCTACCTGGGCTGGCAAGGCCTGCCGGGCCGCGGTCGCGCCCTGGGTTCGGGCGAAGTGAAGTTCTTTGGCCAGGTCCTGCCGACCGCCAAGAAAGTCACCTACAACATTCAAATCAAGCGCGTCCTCAAGGGCAAGCTGAACTTGGCCATCGCCGACGGTTCGGTGACTGTCGACGGTCGCGAGATCTATACTGCCGAAGGCCTTCGGGTCGGCGTATTCACTTCCACTGACAACTTTTAAGGGTTATCCGCATGCGCCGCGTCGTTATCACTGGTCTGGGCATCGTTTCTTGCCTGGGCAATGACAAAGAGACCGTCACCGCTAACCTGCGTGCAAGTCGCCCTGGCATCCGCTTCAACCCGGAATATGCCGAAATGGGTCTGCGTAGCCAGGTTTCCGGCTCCATTGACCTGCCCCTCGAAGAACTGATCGATCGCAAGATCTATCGCTTCGTCGGCCACGCTGCCGCCTACGCCTACCTGGCCATGAAAGACGCAATCGCCGACTCCGGCCTGAGCGAAGACCAGGTGTCGAACGTACGTACCGGCCTGATCGCCGGCTCCGGCGGCGCATCCACCCTGAACCAGATGGAAGCGCTGGACATCCTGCGCGAAAAAGGCGTGAAACGCGTTGGCCCGTACCGTGTAACGCGGACCATGGGCAGCACCGTTTCGGCTTGCCTGGCCACGCCGTTCGCGATCAAGGGCGTGAACTACTCGATCTCCTCCGCCTGCGCCACCAGCGCCCATTGCATCGGGACTGCCGTTGAGCAGATCCAGTTGGGCAAGCAGGACATCGTATTCGCCGGCGGCGGTGAAGAAGAACACTGGAGCCAGTCGTTCCTGTTCGACGCCATGGGCGCGCTGTCCACCCAGTACAACGAAACCCCGGAGAAGGCCTCCCGTGCCTACGACGCCAAGCGTGACGGTTTCGTCATCGCCGGCGGTGGCGGCATGGTGGTGGTCGAGGAGCTGGAACACGCTCTGGCCCGTGGCGCGAAGATCTACGCGGAAATCGTTGGCTACGGCGCGACGTCCGACGGCTACGACATGGTTGCGCCAAGCGGTGAAGGCGCCATCCGTTGCATGCAGATGGCCATGTCCACCGTGGATACCCCGATCGACTACCTGAACACCCACGGCACTTCGACTCCGGTCGGCGATGCCAAGGAGATGGAAGGCGTGCGTGCGGTATTCGGTGACAACGCGCCGAAAATCAGCTCCACCAAGAGCCTGTCGGGTCACTCCCTGGGCGCCGCCGGCGTTCACGAAGCGATCTACTGCCTGCTGATGATGGAAGGCAACTTCATGGCCGGCTCGGCCAACATCGACGAGATCGACCCGGTCGTCGCCGATATGCCGATCCTGACCAAGACCGTTGAAGATGTGAAAATCGACACCGTGATGAGCAACAGCTTCGGCTTTGGTGGCACCAACGCCACCCTGGTGCTGAAACGCTGGCAGGGCAAGTAAGGCCTGGCGCTTGAGCGATGAAAAGCCCCGACTGGTTCGGGGCTTTTTTATGGGCGATTGAATGAGACCGAGTCACGTGCATCGGGGGCAAGTCGAGCCGGCGCACCGCTCCTCTCACATTTGGCCGAGTTGGCCTGGAGAATGCGGTCGAATGTGGGAGGGGGCTTGCCCCCGATGGCGGCCTCTGGACCGACCAGGATGCCGGATCAGACCGAGTACATATCCGTTTCTGCGGTAACGGCTGCTATGGGTTCCGCCCTTACGGCGGCTCACTTTTGAAAAGCGCAAAAGTAAGCAAAACGCTCTTGCCCCACCACTCGGCACCTCGCTTAGGCTCGGTGTGCCCTCTCTCCGGCTTGAATCCGTGGGCCGCCGCAATGGGCCATCCATGGCCCAGTGCGGCTAACCCGGCGTCCTGCCGGGTTGCCCACGGATTCAAGCCTGCGTTCGGCCAGCGTGGTTTAACGGGGCGCCTAAGATCAAAAGCAGAGCAAGATCAAGAGCGGCTCGCTTCGCATCGCGGTTTGCGTTGGGCGCTACACCGTTGTGAAGATACCTATGCGCGATAGGATCACCTCAATTACACAACACCAAAACCCGACCTCAATGCACGCCCTCATTGCGGGTCGACTTGGGCAGGATGGCCAGAAAGTTATCCCGCGCGACCTTGTGGGCGATGTCTTCAGGTAATGCGTCGAGGAAAGGGTCAAAACCGCGCATTTCCTTACCCAGCTTGTTGAAACGCCCTACCACGTCAGAGCCCAGCATGAAGCGATCAGGGAAGCGCTCCACCAGTTTGACCCACTCCGGCCTGGGCTTGCCCGCATCATCCAGCAGGTAGGGCGTGAGCACGCTCCAGGACAGGTCGATATACAGGTTGGGGTAAGCCTCGAGCAGGCGGCTCAGGGTAGGCAGCAGGAAATCCATTTGCACCTGATGGCGGTGAATCTCCTTGCTGGTACCGGCGTGGGCCCAGATGAAGCGTGTGTGCGGGTGGTTGCGCAACGGCTGCTCGACTTCGGCCAGGTACAACGGGTTGCGCTCGCGCTTGGAGGTGATGTTGGAGTGCAGCATCACCGGCAGGTCGTTCTCCGCCGCCAAGTGATAGATGCGCGTCATGGCCTCGTTGTTGGCGCGTGGCGTATCACCCGAGGTCAGCGCGGTGAGATCGTCGTGGCGGGTAAACACTTCGCCAATGCCCTGCCACAGCCCTGGGTTGAGGTCGAGCATGCGCTGGATGTGGGCGGCAGAGTTTTTGTCGTTGGGATTGAAACCGGCCAGGAACGGATGAAAGTGCCGGCGCTGTTCCGGGGCGAGCTTATTGACCGCAGCGGCGACGATCACATCGGTGGCGCTGTACCAGTAGGCATCGGCATCGTCGCCTGCGTAATAGCGCGGGCGCTTGGGTTCGTCCTCGTGCCATTTCTTGGCCACAGGAATGCCGGAAATCATCACATGCTCGATGCGATTTTCCGTCATGGCCTTGAGCAGCTTGTCCATGCCCGCGGTTTCCTGGAAAAAGTCCACGTAATGCAGGTGGGCGTCGCTGTAGGCATAGTCGCGGGCCTGCACGGCAAGACTGCTGGCGGCGAGCATCAGGGCAAAACTCACACGGGTCCAGAGCACGGTGATACCTCGATAGGAACTGATACGGGTAGACCCTGCCCCGCGCATCAGGGTTCAGCAAGGACAAAAACCTGGAACCCCCAGGTGCCGGCATGCTCTATTACTGCATGACCGTCATCCAAACCTTGTGAGGTTCGCCATGCCTGTTACCGTCAATACGCTGAACGCCGAAAATTTCCGTCACAGCGTCGCCATCAACAACCACGAGCTGTTTACCGACCTGCCCAAGAGCCTGGGCGGTGATGATTCCGCCCCCTCTCCTCACGACTATTTCGATGCCGCGCTGGCGTCGTGCAAAGCCTTGACCGTCAGACTCTACGCACAGAAGAAAGACATTCCGCTCACCGGCGTTACGGTAGAAGTTACCCACGACGCCGCCGAAGAGCAAAAAGGTAAATACACGCTCAACGTCAAGTTGACCCTCAAGGGCGTGCTCACCGACGCTCAGCGTGATGAGCTGCACCGCGTCGCCGACAAGTGCCCGGTGCACAAACTGATGACCACGGCCGAAGTCAGCATTGAGACAACACTTTCGGAGGGCGCCTTCAGCCAATAACGCGAACTTCCGTTCGAGCAGGCGCGGCAGCGATGGGCGGCTGGGGATTGGCTCACTGTGCAGGGGCGTCAGAAAGAATTGAGTTGCCTGTGAAATAGCCATCGGGGGCAAGCCCCCTCCCACATTTTGGATGTATTCACAATTCAAGTGTGGGAGGGGCGGTGCGACGATTCGACTTGCCCCCGATGATGCCCGGACAGGCGCTGAAGAATCAGCCCTTGAACACTTCATCCAGCAAGTTATGCATCGACTGGAACGCCCGCGCAGCGGTCCTGGCGTCGTACATCATCTTGCCCGGCACATTGGCATGGGGGTCCGTGAAGGAATGCACCGCGCCACCGTAGCTGAGCAGTTGCCAATCCACACCCGCTGCGTTCATTTCATCTTCGAACGCCGGCAGTTGTTCTTTCGGCACCAGTGGGTCGGACGCGCCATGCAGCACCAGCACTGAACCCTTGATGTTCTTCGCATCCGCGGGGTTCGGCGTGTCGAGGGTGCCGTGGAACGAGATAGCCGCTCTCACCGGCGCGCCGGTACGGGCCAATTCCAGGGAGCAGCAGCCACCGAAGCAGAAACCGAAGGTCGCCAGTTTCGACGTATCCACCGCTGCCTCGGTCTGGCCTTGCAGTTGTTCAAAGGCCGCGTGCATACGCTTGTTCAACAACGCACGATCATTTTTCAACGGCATCATCGCCGCGCCAGCTTCATCGCCATTGGTCGGCCGCACCGTTTGCCCATACAAGTCGGCAATCAGCACCACGTAACCTTTGCCGGCAACGCTCTTGGCGATTTCTTCGGCACCCGCGCTCACGCCCATCCAGTTCGGCGCCATCAGCAGCCCCGGCAGCGGGCCCTGGTGGCTGGCATCGAACGCCAGGCGGCTTTCATAAGACTGGCCATCAATCTGATAGACCACGGAACGTACTGTGACTTGGCTCATCATTTTCTCCAGTTGGGAGGGATTGAACGAAAAAACCCGCCGAAGCGGGTTTTTTCTACAACGGTGTTAAACCGACAGTTCAACCAACAGCTTGTTCAGTCGGCGCACATAAGCGGCCGGGTCCTTGAGGCTGTCGCCAGCGGCCAGGGCCGCCTGGTCAAAGAGGATGTGCGACAGGTCGCCAAAACGCTCCTCGCTCTGCTCACCGTCGAGTTTCTCGATCAGTGGGTGAGCCGGGTTGAATTCGAAGATCGGCTTGGAATCCGGCACCTTCTGGCCGCTGGCTTCAAGGATCTGACGCATCTGCATGCCCAGGTCCTGTTCGCCAATGGCCAGGATCGCCGGAGAGTCGGTCAGGCGATGGGAAACCCGCACTTCGCTGACCGCCTCACCCAGGGATGCCTTGATCCGCTCAACCAGGCCTTCCTTGGACTTGGCGACTTCCTCGGCGGCTTTCTTGTCTTCCTCGGAGTCCAGATTACCCAGGTCCAGGTCGCCGCGTGCCACGTCCACAAAGGATTTGCCGTCGAACTCGGTGAGGTAGCTCATCAGCCACTCATCGATACGGTCGGTCAGCAGCAGGACCTCGATGCCTTTCTTGCGGAAGACTTCCAGGTGCGGGCTGTTCTTGACCTGAGCGTAGGTTTCGCCGGTGAGGTAGTAGATCTTGTCCTGACCTTCCTTGGCGCGTGCCAGGTAGTCGGCCAGCGACACAACCTGTTCGCCGTCTTCACCTTGAGTCGAAGCAAAACGCAGCAGGCCGGCAATTTTTTCCTTGTTGGCAAAATCTTCCGCCGGGCCTTCTTTCATGACCTGGCCGAAGTTTTTCCAGAAGCCCTGGTATTTTTCAGGCTCGTTCTTCGCCAGTTTTTCCAGCATGTCGAGTACGCGCTTGGTCAGCGCCGACTTCATGGAATCGATGATCGGGTCTTTCTGCAGGATCTCCCGCGACACGTTCAGCGACAGGTCGTTGGAGTCGACCACACCCTTGATAAAGCGCAGGTACAGCGGCAGGAACGATTCTGCCTGGTCCATCACGAACACACGCTGTACGTAAAGCTTCAGGCCCTTCGGCGCTTCGCGCTGGTACAGGTCAAACGGCGCACGCGCCGGCACGTAGAGCAGCGAGCTGTATTCCAGCTTGCCTTCGACCTTGTTGTGGCTCCAGCTCAGCGGGTTTTCGTAGTCGTGACCGATGTGCTTGTAGAACTCCTGGTATTCCTCGTCCTTGATCTCGGTACGCGGACGGGTCCACAAGGCACTGGCGCGGTTGACGGTTTCCCATTCCTCGGCCGGCTTCTCCTCACCTTCGCCGGCAGCCTGTTCCTTGGGCAGCTCGATCGGCAAGGCGATGTGGTCGGAGTACTTCTTGATGATGTTGCGCAGGCGCCAGCCATCGGCGAATTCGTCTTCACCATCCTTGAGGTGCAGCACGATACGGGTGCCACGATCAGGCTTGTCGAGGGTGGCGATTTCAAACTCGCCCTCACCTTTGGACGCCCAGTGCACGCCTTCGCTGGCGTCAAGGCCGGCACGGCGGCTGAACACTTCAACCTTGTCGGCGACGATGAAAGCCGAATAGAAGCCCACGCCGAATTGGCCGATCAGGTGCGAATCTTTTTTCTGGTCGCCAGACAGGTTCTTCATGAAATCTGCGGTGCCGGATTTGGCGATGGTGCCCAGGTGGGTGATCGCGTCCTCACGGCTCATGCCGATACCGTTGTCTTCGAGGGTGACGGTCTTGGCGTCTTTGTCGTAGCTCACACGGATTTTCAGTTCGGCGCCACCTTCCAGCAACTCAGGCTTGGACAGGGCTTCGAAACGTAATTTGTCGACAGCGTCAGAGGCGTTCGAGATCAATTCGCGAAGGAAAATTTCCTTGTTGGAATACAACGAATGGATCATGAGGTGCAGCAGTTGCTTCACCTCGGTCTGGAAGCCCAGGGTTTCCTTTTGAGTTTCCACACTCATGGTCATCAAACTCCAATTGGATGGCAGTGGCCGCGCCCGAAAGGGTTGGCGGCGGGTTGTCATCAAAGTTGGGGGCTAAGACCGGGATTTCAAGAGCGGCAATTCCTCGATCTTGAAATGGGCGCGAGCGGTGGCAATCGGTTCAGTGGGGGCCGTTTGCCAGGCGGTGACCGCCACATTGGCGACACGCCTGCCCTGGCGGCACACCTGGCAGGTGGCGTAGGTGTCGCGAAACTGGCCGGCGCGCAGGTAATCCAGGGAAAAATCGATGATTTTCGGCAGGCCAGGGGCGCCGGTGAATACCAGCAAGTGCAAGGCCGCCGACAGCTCCATGAAGCCGGCGATTACCCCGCCGTGCAGCGCCGGTAATATAGGGTTACCAATATTGTCTTTGTTGGCCGGCAGGCGAAACAACAGTTCGTCCCCCGAGCGTGTGCATTCGACGCCAATCAGCTTTGCGTAGGGAACCAGATCGAGCAGTGCCGCGTAATCGCCGCGCTCAAGTGCTTGCTCCAGATACGTCTTGAATCGATGGCTCATGCCTGCTCTCCCTTGATCGCGCCGCCCATGCCCTGGCTGTCCTTGAGATGCTTGCCCATGCGCATGAATGTGCCCACCACATGGGCAATGGGCTGCTGCGGGTCGTCCTGATAGGCGAAGCCGCGGGTGAAGATTACATCGGTGGTTACCCGGTAGCATTGGGCAAAGCCATACACCGGCTTATGCGGCTCGGCGGGATGCATGTAGTCGATGCGCAAATCCAGGGTCGGGCAGACCTCGAACTCGGGCAGTACGCACAGCGTGGCCAGGCCGCAGGCGGTGTCCATCAATGACGTCAGCGCACCACCGTGGATGATGCCGCTGCGGGGATCACCCACTATGTGCGCGCCATAGGGCAACACCAGGGTCATGCCCTCCCCCGTCGCTGCGTGGACGGTTATCCCCAGTACATGGCAGTGGCGAAGCGCCGAAACGAAGCGGGTGGCTCGGTCTAACAAGGGGGTCTGGGTCATGGTTTTTAAATTCTTATTAGTGTGGGGGAGCAGGATAGGTAATAATTTGGAAAGTTCCTGGCGAAAAAGCTTTATATATCTGTGGAACAAAAGGAACTAATGCTGGCCCCTTGAGTTCGAAAGGCCAGTAGATATCTTCAATAAGGAGAAACACCCATGCGCAACACATTAGCTATTTCCATGATGCTGGCCGCTGCCCTCGGCCTGGCTGCCTGCGACAAGAAATCCGAAGACAAAGCCCAGGATGCCGCCGCACATTCTGAGCAAGCTCAGCAAGACATGGCGAAAGCACAGGATAAAGTGAACGACGCTGCAAAAGAAAACGCTGAAGCTGCCAAAGCTCAGGCTGAATCGAATGCTGCCGCCGCTAAAGAAGCTGCACCTGCCGCACCTGCTGCTACACCTGCAGAGCCTGCCAAGCAGTAATTGCATGGCGTAAAGCTGTAGTGCTGTAAAAGATAGCCCGCTTATAGAGCGGGCTTTTCTTTGTCTGCTGTTTATGCAGGCTTTTAAATCACGCTCTCTTTTGCCGGGTCCTGGGCGTGCATATTCGTCGGCGTATACACCATCACCTGCAAAACGTCGGAGTGAAACTCACGGCGGTACAGCACCAGCACCACCCCGCTGCTCATCAACATGAACAACCAGGGGCTGACGAACCAGGCCAGCATGGTCATGCCGAAGTAATACGCCCGCAAGCCGAAGTTGAACTGGTTGGCCGCCATCGAAATCACCCGCGCCGCGCGCAAGGCAAATGCATTGCGCTCCTGCTCCGACACATGCCGCTCACCAATCATCGGTGCCGAGCCCACCAGCACGGCGGCGAAGTTGTATTGGCGCATGCACCAGCTGAAGGTGAAGAACGCGTAGACAAACACCAGCGCCAGGCACAGCAACTTAATTTCCGACATGCCCTGGGAGGCCTGCTGTACCAAGGGGATATCCGCCAGCAATGACACGGCTCGCTCCGAGGCACCCAGCACGGTCAGGATGCCGGCGAGGATGATCAACGTGCTGGAGGCGAAGAACGAGGCGTTACGCTCCAGGTTACCGATCACACTGGCATCGGCGATGCGGTTATCGCGCAGCAGCATGCGACGCATCCAGTCTTCGCGATACAGGTGCAACACGCTGGCCAGGCAGGCGGTGTCCCGGGCCTTCCAGGTGGCGTAACGGGTATAGCCGCCCCAGCAAAGAATGAACCATAGGGCGGCGAGCAGGTGGGCTTGATTGGTTTGGACAAACGACATGTGGGTCCTTTTACACGGTGTTGGATAACTGAATGCTTTCAAAATGTGGGAGGGGGCTTGCCCCCGATTGCTTGCTGCTCGCCGTCTGTAGGAGCGAGCTTGCTCGCGAAAAACGTCAACGATAAAGCGTGCTTTCTGAATGAACGCGGTGGCTGTGAGTTTTTCGCGAGCAAGCTCGCTCCTACCTGACTGGCATTAGGGCCAGCCCCTTCCACATTTTTTAAGTATTTCAACTTTAGAAGGTCGTAGCCTCTCAAGCATAAAAAATGCCCCGTATCGATTGATACGGGGCATTTCGGTAATGCGTTGAACCGCTATTATGCGATGGCTTCGCTGCGCTTGCCCAACATGCGATCAACCACCACCGCTACAACCAGCACCATCACCGACGGCACCAGCCACGCCAGGCCTTGCTCGCTAAGCGGCAAATTAGCCAGCTGCGCCGGCATCCAGTCAGCCAGGCCCGCGCCCTTGAGTGCATCAATGCAGCCGAAGATGAACGACACCAGCATCACCGGACCCACGATACGGCCCTGCTCCTGCCAGAAGTCTTTACAGAAGCTCAAAGCCACCAACACGATGCACGGCGGGTAGATCGCAGTAAGCACCGGAATGGAAAACGCGATCAGCTTGGTCAGGCCCAGGTTGGACACGAACAGCGAGAACAGCGCGAGGATCACCACCAGGGTCTTGTAGGACAGCGGCAGGACTTTGCTGAAGTACTCGGCACAGGCACAGGTCAGGCCCACAGCGGTCACCAGGCACGCCAGGGAGATCAGCACAGCGAGGAAGCCGCTGCCCAGGGAACCGAAGGTATGTTGCACATAGGCATGCAATACAGCGGCACCATTGGCCGCCCCGGCGGCGACTTCATGGCTGCCCGAACCCAGACGGAACAGGCTGACATACACCAGCGCCAGGCCCACGCCGGCAATCAGCCCGGCAATGATCGCGTAACGCGTGATCAGCTTGGGCGACTCAACGCCACGGGAGCGAATCGCGTTGACGATGACGATGCCAAATACCAGCGCGCCGAGGGTATCCATGGTCAGGTAGCCATTGATAAAGCCCTGGGAGAACGGCGCAGCGACGTATTCCGGCGTGGCGACACCGACCTCACCGGCCGGCAAGGCAAACGCGGCAACGCCGAGGATGGCCAACGCGATGATCTTCAGCGGCGCGAGAAAACGGCCGACGGTATCCAACAGTCGACCCGGATACAGGGAGACAAAGAACACCACCAGGAAGTACACCGAACTGTAGAGGAACAGCGCCAGCGGGCTTTCCCCGGTCAGCGGCGCCAGGCCCACTTCGAACGAGACGGTGGCCGTGCGCGGCGTGGCGAACAGCGGCCCTACCGCCAGGTACGCCGCCGCCGCCAGCAGGCCACCGGCGATCTTGCCGATCGGGCTGCTCAACGCATCCATACCGCCGCCGACCTTGGCCAACGCGATCACGGTGACGACCGGCAGGCCGACTGCCGTAATCAGGAACCCCAGGGCCGCCATCCACACGTGAGGCCCGGACTGCAAACCAACGATAGGCGGGAAGATGATGTTCCCGGCGCCCACGAACAGGGCAAAGGTCATAAAGCCTAACGCCAGGATATCCTGGCTTTTCAACACTTTCATTTTGAGGAAATACCACACTACTGAATCGGAATTTAGAGGGGGATTCCCTGTGGATGAGGGAAATACCGCCGGCCCTTATGGGGGCCGACCGGTCTGGCGCGCAGCTTCCTTTTGGGATACGGGCGCATAAAGAGGCGGCTAGAGTACAGAATTAGACCGACAAACGCACTGTTGCGGGGCGCACTGTCCGATAAGCGACATTCAAATGTCGCGTTTTCATACTTAATCTAGCCATACACACAAAAAAAATGTGGGAGGGGGCTTGCCCCCGATAGCGGTGGTTCAGTCACATCATCATGACCGACCCCCCGCAATCGGGGGCAAGCCCCCTCCCACATTTGGATCTTCACCAAGCTCAGGTACTTTGCTGAGCCCAGAATGCACAAAGGCCACCCGAAGGTGGCCTTTGTGGGGTGAAGCGTCAGCTAAGCGCGAGGCTTACTTGACGGCCCAACCGGTCAGCTCGGCCAGGGCCTTGCCGATGTCTGCCAGCGAACGCACGGTTTTCACACCTGCGTCTTGCAGCGCAGCGAATTTCTCGTCTGCAGTGCCTTTGCCGCCGGAGATGATTGCGCCAGCATGGCCCATGCGCTTGCCCGCAGGGGCAGTCACACCAGCGATGTAGGAAACAACCGGCTTGGTCACGTGTGCCTTGATGTAGGCAGCCGCTTCTTCTTCAGCCGAACCGCCGATCTCACCGATCATCACGATCGCTTCGGTCTTCGGGTCTTCCTGGAACAGCTTCAGGATGTCGATGAAGTTGGAGCCCGGGATCGGGTCACCGCCGATGCCGACGCAAGTCGACTGACCGAAACCGGCGTCAGTGGTCTGCTTCACAGCTTCGTAGGTCAGGGTGCCGGAACGGGAAACGATACCGACTTTACCTGGCAAGTGAATGTGACCCGGCATGATGCCGATCTTGCATTCGCCTGGGGTGATCACGCCTGGGCAGTTAGGGCCGATCAGGGTGATACCCAGTTCGTCGCACTTAACCTTGGCGTCCAGCATGTCCAGGGTAGGAATGCCTTCGGTGATGCACACGATCAGCTTGATGCCGCCGAAGGCCGCTTCCAGGATCGAGTCCTTGCAGAAAGGAGCTGGAACGTAGATCACGCTGGCGGTGGCGCCAGTGGCTTCTACTGCTTCTTTCACGGTGTTGAACACTGGCAGGCCCAGGTGCTCGGTGCCGCCTTTGCCCGGCGTTACGCCGCCAACCATCTGGGTGCCGTACTCGATGGCTTGCTGGGTGTGGAAACTACCTTGCGAACCGGTAATACCCTGGCAGATAACTTTGGTGTCTTTATTGATCAGGACGCTCATTACTTGCCCTCCGCAGCTTTGACAACTTGTTGAGCAGCGTCGGTCAGGCTGGTAGCCGCGATGATGTTCAAACCGCTTTCTGCCAGTACTTTAGCGCCCAGTTCAGCGTTGTTACCTTCAAGGCGAACAACAACCGGGATTTTAACGCCGACTTCTTTCACTGCACCGATGATGCCTTCGGCAATCATGTCGCAACGAACGATGCCGCCGAAGATGTTGACCAGTACTGCTGCGACGTTGGAGTCGGACAGGATGATCTTGAACGCTTCGGTTACGCGTTCCTTGGTAGCGCCACCGCCTACGTCGAGGAAGTTGGCTGGCTTGCCGCCATGCAGGTTGACGATGTCCATGGTACCCATGGCCAGACCGGCACCGTTGACCATGCAGCCGATGTTACCTTCCAGCGCTACATAGTTCAGTTCGAACTTGGCAGCGTGCGCTTCGCGCGGATCGTCTTGCGACGGATCGTGGAAAGTCTTCAGCTTTGGCTGACGGTACATGGCGTTGGCGTCGATGTTGATCTTGGCGTCGAGGCAGTGCAGATCGCCGTCAGCCTTGATCACCAGCGGGTTCACTTCCAGCAGGGCCAGATCGTGATCCTGGAACAGTTTGGCCAGACCGACGAAGATCTTGGCGAACTGGGCAACTTGCTTGCCTTCCAGACCCAGCTGGAAAGCCAGCTCGCGACCCTGGAATGGCTGAGCGCCAACCAGTGGATCGATAGTGGCCTTCAGAATTTTTTCCGGGGTTTCGTGAGCGATCTTCTCGATGTCCACGCCACCTTCGGTGGACGCCATGAACACGATGCGACGGCTCGAACGGTCAACGACAGCGCCCAGGTACAGCTCTTTAGCGATATCAGTGCACGATTCAACCAGGATCTTGGTGACTGGCTGGCCATTGGCATCAGTCTGGTAAGTCACCAGACGCTTGCCCAGCCACTGCTGTGCGAAGGCCTTGGCGTCTTCTTTGCTGCGAACCAGCTTGACGCCGCCCGCTTTACCGCGACCACCGGCGTGGACCTGGGCTTTGACAACCCACTCGCTGCCGCCGATTTTGTCGCAAGCTTCTGCTGCTGCTTCCGGGGTGTCTACTGCGTAGCCCTTGGAAACTGGCAGGCCGTATTCAGCGAACAGCTGCTTACCCTGATACTCGTGAAGATTCATGCTTTTTACCGTCTTCGTTAGGTACTGCGCATTCGGCGCTGCGCTCATTATGAGTGCCGCACCACCTGTGACTGCTGCTTGCGCAACCTGCGGGGCTTATGGCCCGTAAAGCTGCACAAGGCTGCGTCCAGCGGATATTCCGCGGTGAGTCTTGCGCGCAAGGCTCACGACGGGCAACTCCGCCGTGGTTTCTTATTATCTCGCTTAGCGCTTCTTGCGGTTGGCAATGTGGATGGCGCCGCCATTCACTGCCAACGCTGCTTCGTGCAACGCTTCGGACAGGGTTGGATGGGAGAAGACCATCATGCCCAGGTCCTCGGCACTGGTGCCGAATTCCATACCGATAGCGCCTTGCTGAACCAGTTCTGCAGCGCTTGGACCAATCACGTGGACGCCCAATACGCGGTCAGTCTTGGCATCAGCGATGACTTTGACAAAACCACCGGTGTCGTTGGCTGCCATGGCACGGCCAGAAGCGGCGAACGGGAAGGTGCCGACGTTAACTTCAACGCCTTCAGCTTTCAACTGCTGTTCGTTCTTGCCGACCCATGCGATTTCCGGGTGGGTGTAGATAACCGATGGAATCAGGTCGTAGTTCATCTGGGTCTTGTGACCCTTGATGCGCTCGACCACCATGATGCCTTCTTCGGAAGCCTTGTGGGCCAGCATCATGCCACGAACCACGTCGCCGATCGCATAAACGCCCGGTACGGTGGTTGCGCAATGATCGTCAACGTGGATGAAACCACGCTCATCGATGCTCACGCCGCTGTCGGAGGCCAGCAGGTCGGTGGTCACGGGGCGACGACCGACGGCTACGATCAGCTTGTCGAAGGTGATGGTCTGCTCGCCTTCCTTGTCGGTGTAGGTCACGACAACTTCTTCGCCGTTGACCTTGGAACCGGTAACGCGCGCGCCCAGCTTGATGTCCAGACCCTGTTTGGTCAGGGTCTTGTAGGCTTCCTTGGACACGGCGGTGTCGGCGGCCAGCAGGAAGGTGTCCAGGGCTTCGAGCACGGTCACTTGCGAACCCAGGCGGGACCATACCGAACCCAGCTCCAGGCCGATGACGCCGGCGCCGATCACACCCAGGCGCTTGGGCACGGCCTGGAATTCCAGGGCGCCGGTCGAATCGACGATCACGTTCTGATCGACTGGAGCCGGTGGAATATCGATTGGACGCGAACCGGGTGCCAGGATCACGTTTTCGGCTTCGATGACTTCAACCGAGCCGTCCGGCTTGGTGATTTCAACTTTCTTGCCGGCCAGCAGCTTGCCGTGGCCTTGCAGGGAAGTCACGCCATTGGCCTTGAACAAGGTGGCAACGCCGGAAGTCAGGCCTTTGACGATGTTGGCTTTACGGCCGACCATCGCGGGCACGTCCATGGTCACGCCGGCATGGTTGATACCGTGGATCGCGAAACCATCCTGGGCTTCGTGGAATTTCCAGGAGCTGTCCAGCAGCGCCTTGGAAGGAATGCAACCGACGTTCAGGCAGGTACCGCCCAGCGCCAGTTTGCCTTCCTTGTCGGTGTATTTTTCGATGCAAGCAGTCGAGAGGCCCAGTTGTGCAGCCTTGATGGCGGCAACATAGCCGCCAGGGCCTGCACCAATCACTACAACGTCAAATTTCTGTGTCATGAAAATAGATCCTCTATTTGCGACAAGCTTCTAGCCCCAAGCTGCAAGCCAAGCTGCTTTTTCCTACAGCTTGTAGCTCGCAACCTGGGGCTGCTTCAATCAGATATCCAGCAGCAGGCGAGCCGGGTCTTCCAGCAGGTTCTTGATGGTCACCAGGAACGTCACGGCTTCTTTACCATCGATCAGGCGGTGATCGTAAGACAGCGCCAGGTACATCATTGGGCGGATCACGACCTGGCCGTTGATGGCCATTGGACGCTGGATGATGTTGTGCATGCCCAGGATCGCGGCTTGCGGTGGGTTGACGATCGGCGTCGACATCATCGAACCGAAGGTACCACCGTTGGTGATGGTGAACGTACCGCCGGTCATCTCGTCGATGGTCAGCTTGCCGTCACGGGCTTTCTTGCCGAAGCCGGCGATGCCGCCTTCGATTTCGGCCAGGCTCATCAGCTCGGCGTTACGCAGAACCGGAACCACCAGGCCACGGTCGCTGGACACGGCAACGCCGATGTCTGCATAGCCATGGTAGACGATGTCGGCGCCATCGATGGAAGCGTTGACTGCCGGGAAGCGTTTCAGCGCTTCGGTGGCCGCTTTCACGAAGAACGACATGAAGCCCAGGCGCACGCCGTTGTGGGACTTCTCGAACAAATCCTTGTACTTCGAACGCAGCGCCATGACTTCAGTCATGTCGACTTCGTTGAACGTGGTCAGCATCGCCATGTTCGATTGTGCTTCAACCAGGCGCTTGGCCACGGTGGCACGCACACGGGTCATCGGTACGCGCTTCTCGGTGCGGTCGCCGGCAGCGAACACAGGCGCGGCGGCGGCCGGTGCGGCAGCCTTGGCGGGTGCGGCAGCCGGAGCGTTTTTCTTCGCTTCAACCGCAGCCACCACGTCTTCCTTGGTGACACGGCCGTCTTTGCCGGTGCCCTTGATGGACGCCAGGTTGATACCGTTTTCTTCAGCCAGCTGACGAGCAGCCGGTGCAGCGATTGGATCTTCACCACCCGCAGCCGGAGCGGCGGCAGGTGCGGAAGCGGCAGCCGGTGCAGCGGCAGGAGCAGGGGCAGCAGCGCTGCCCTCTTCGATCGAGCCCAGTACCTGGTTCGACAGGACGGTAGCGCCCTCTTCGGCCACGATTGCGCCCAGCACGCCGTCGGCTTCGGCCAGCACTTCGAGCACGACTTTGTCAGTTTCGATGTCGACGATCAGGTCGTCACGCTTGACGGCCTCGCCTGGTTTCTTGTGCCAGGTGGCAACGGTGCCATCGGCAACCGATTCCGGGAATGACGGGGCTTTGATTTCGATAGCCATTATCTGTAGGTCCTTAAAATTCGGTTTCAGTCAGCGCGAAGGCGTTAAACAGTGAAAGCAGCTTGCAGCAGTTTTTCCTGCTGCTCGGCGTGCATCGACGCATAACCACAGGCAGGTGCAGCAGACGCATCACGACCGGCATACTCCAGGCCCAGGGCCTTGTTGTGGTTGCCGATGCTGCGACGCAAGTGATGCTGGCTGCTGTACCACGCGCCCTGGTTCATCGGTTCTTCCTGACACCACACCACATTCGTGAGGTTGGTGTAAGGCGCGATGATCTCCATGAGGTCATCTTCCGGGAACGGGTAAAGCTGCTCGATACGCACGATGGCGATGTCTTCGCGGCCTTCGGCACGGCGTTTTTCCAGCAGATCGTAATAGACCTTGCCGCTGCACAGGATCAGGCGAGTGACCTTGGCGGCGTCCAGCGTATCGATTTCCGGAATAACGGTCTGGAACGAACCTTCGGCCAGATCTTCCAGGGTCGAAACGGCCAGTTTGTGACGCAACAGCGATTTCGGAGTCAGCACGACCAGTGGCTTGCGCAGCGGGCGGATCACCTGGCGGCGCAGCAAGTGGTAGATCTGCGCCGGGGTCGTCGGCACGCACACCTGAATGTTGTGCTCGGCGCACAGCTGCAGGTAACGCTCCAGACGGGCCGAGGAGTGCTCGGGGCCCTGACCTTCATAACCGTGTGGCAGCAGCATGGTCAGACCGCACAGACGGCCCCACTTGTGCTCGCCGCTGGTGATGAACTGGTCGATAACCACTTGGGCACCGTTGGCGAAGTCGCCGAACTGGGCTTCCCAGATCACCAGCGCGTTAGGCGTGGTGGTGGAATAGCCGTATTCGAACGCCAGCACGGCTTCTTCGGACAGGAACGAATCGTACAGGTCGAAACGTGGCTGGCCTTCGTACAGGTTCTGCAACGGGATGTAGGTGCCCGCGTCTTTCTGGTTGTGCAATACGGCATGACGGTGCGAGAACGTACCGCGGCCGATGTCCTGGCCGGTCATGCGGATCGGGTGACCTTCGAACGCCAGGGTCGCGTACGCCATGGTTTCGGCGTAACCCCAGTTGATCGGCAGGCCGCCGGCTTGCATCTTCTGACGGTCTTCGTAGATCTTCGCAACCTGGCGCTGAACCACAAACCCTTCAGGGATTTCCAGCAACTTGGCAGACAACTCCTGCAACGTCTTCAAGTCGAAGCTGGTGTCATGGCGCGCAGTCCAGGTGTGGCCCAGGTACGGACGCCAGTCAACGAACAGCTCTTTGTTCGGTTCCTTGACCAGGCTTTTCACCACATGCAGGCCGTTATCCAGCGCATTGCGGTATTCGTCGATCTTCGCCTGGACACGCGCATCATCCAGCACGCCGGCCTTGGTCAGGCTTTCGGCGTACAGCTCACGGGTGGTGCGCTGCTTGGTGATCTGCTGGTACATCAACGGCTGGGTGCCGCTTGGCTCATCCGCTTCGTTGTGACCGCGACGGCGGTAGCACACCAGGTCGATGACCACGTCACGCTTGAACTGCATGCGGTAGTCGACAGCCAGCTGGGTCACGAAGAGTACGGCTTCCGGATCATCGCCATTCACGTGCAGGATCGGCGCCTGGATCATCTTGGCAACGTCGGTGGCGTACTCGGTAGAGCGCGCATCCAGCGGGTTGCTGATGGTGAAGCCAACCTGGTTGTTGATGACGATATGAACCGTGCCGCCGGTCTTGAAGCCGCGAGTCTGCGACATCTGGAACGTTTCCAGGACCACGCCTTGACCGGCGAATGCCGCGTCACCGTGGATGGAAATCGGCAGGACCTTCTCGCCGGTAGCGTCGTTACGACGATCCTGGCGCGCACGCACCGACCCCTCGACCACCGGAGAAACGATTTCCAGGTGGGATGGGTTGAATGCCATGGCCAGGTGAACTTCACCGCCGCTGGTCATCACGTTGGACGAGAAGCCCTGGTGATATTTAACGTCACCGGAACCCAGCTCGACCTTCTTCTTGCCTTCGAACTCGTCGAACAACTCGCGCGGGTTCTTGCCGAAGGTGTTGACCAACACGTTCAGGCGACCACGGTGAGCCATGCCGATCACGACTTCCTTGGTGCCATAGGAGCCGGAACGCTGGATCAGTTCGTCGAGCATCGGAATGAGGCTTTCGCCGCCTTCCAGGCCGAAACGCTTGGTGCCCGGGTATTTGGTACCCAGGTATTTTTCAAGACCTTCAGCGGCGGTCACGCGCTCGAGCAGATGGCTGCGCACATCGGCGGACAAGACCGGACGGCCACGCACGCCTTCCAGGCGATGCTGGAACCAATGGCGCTGCTCGGAATCGGTGATGTGCGTGAACTCGGCGCCGATGGTGCGGCAATATGTCTGCTGCAACGCTTCGTGAATTTCGCGTAGGCTCGCTTCCTCTTTGCCGATGAACAGGTCGCCGGCACGGAAGGTCGTATCAAGATCGGCATTGGTCAAGCCGTAATGATTGATCGACAGGTCAGCAGGTGCAGGACGCTGCCAGAGCCCCAGCGGGTCAAGCTGGGCCGCCTGGTGGCCGCGCATCCGGTAAGCCTGGATCAGTCGCAGTACTTCAACTTGCTTCTTCTCGTGCTCACTGCTCACGCTGCCGGCGGAAACCGGTTGGGCGCGGCGCTGGTTCTTTGCCAGCAACACGAAATGATCGCGAATCGCAGCATGCGATACATCGGTGGCAGCGTTGCCGTCTGAAGACAACGTCTGAAATTTGGTGCGCCATTCTTCTGGCACAGCGTTAGGGTCGTGCAGGTAGAGCTCATAAAGCTCTTCCACATAGGCAGCGTTACCACCTGAAAGATAGCCGCTGTTCCACATGCGCTGCATCACGCTTTCTTGCATGCTTGGTCACCCTCGATTTGGGGACACCACCGGCGAAAACACCGAGTTTGCTTGCAAAAGGCCAAGTGCAGCGACCAGAACAAGCCACTAGGATCACGCTGATAGTTCGGGTACCAACCCGAATGCCCCTGCTTGTCTCATTTCTTCAAAATAAGAGCCGCGGCTTTGTAAGTCGCTGCTCAAGTTAAAACTACGGCGCCGGTTGAAGCCTGCGCCGCAGCATTTACGGGCACAACGGTCCTGCTTTTACTGCAACGTCAGTTACACGCCGCTCTGCAGCAGCATGTTACGGATGTGACCAATGGCCTTAGTCGGGTTCAGGCCTTTGGGACATACGTTGACGCAGTTCATGATCCCGCGGCAGCGGAATACGCTGAACGGGTCATCCAGTGAAGCCAGACGCTCGGACGTCTTGGTGTCACGGCTGTCTGCCAGGAAGCGGTAGGCTTGCAGCAGCGCAGCCGGGCCCAGGAACTTGTCCGGGTTCCACCAGAAGGACGGGCACGACGTCGAGCAGCAAGCGCACAGGATGCACTCGTACAGGCCGTCGAGTTTTTCGCGCTCTTCCGGGGACTGCAGACGCTCGATGGCCGGAGCCGGCGTGTCGTTCTGCAGGAACGGCTTAACTTTCTCGTATTGCTTGTAGAAGATGCTCATATCGACGACCAGGTCACGGATAACCGGCAAACCTGGCAGTGGACGAACGATCAGCTTGTTGCCCTTGACCACGGCCGACAGCGGCGTGATGCACGCCAGGCCGTTTTTGCCGTTGATGTTCATGCCGTCGGAACCGCACACACCTTCACGGCAAGAGCGACGATAGGAGAAACCCTCGTCCTGCTCTTTGATCAGTGCCAATACATCCAGCACCATCAGGTCTTTACCGCCGGTATCGACCTGGAATTCCTGCATGAACGGCGCGGCGTCCTGATCAGGGTTGTAGCGATAAACACTGACTTTCAACATGGCAGCCACCCTTAGTAAGTCCGAATCTTCGGTTCAAACGTCGGCACCGTCTTCGGCGAGAAGTTCACGGCACGCTTGGTCACGCGCTTGTCACCCGGGAAGTACAGGGTGTGGCACAACCAGTTCTCGTCGTCGCGGTCTTCAAAGTCTTCACGGGCGTGAGCACCACGGGATTCCTTGCGAACCTCGGCGGCGATCGCCGTCGCTTCAGCCACTTCCAGCAGGTTCTGCAGCTCAAGGGCTTCGATACGAGCGGTGTTGAACGCCTGGCTCTTGTCGTTGATCTTGACGTTGGCGATGCGTGCGCGCAGGTCGGCCAACTGGGCGATACCCTTCTGCATGTATTCGCCGGTACGGAACACACCGAAGTAGTTCTGCATGCAGCTTTGCAGCTCGCGACGCAGGGTTGCCACGTCTTCGCCGTCAGTGCGCTCGTTCAGAGCGTTCAGGCGCGCCAGGGCGGCTTCGATGTTGGCGTCGGTGGCGTCATCGTATTCGATGCCGTCGGTCAGGGCTTTTTCCAGGTGCAGGCCGGCAGCGCGGCCAAATACCACCAGGTCGAGCAGCGAGTTGCCGCCCAGGCGGTTGGCACCGTGAACCGATACGCAAGCCACTTCGCCTACTGCGAACAGGCCGTGAATGATCTCGTCCACGCCTTCGGCATTCTGGGTGATGGCCTGGCCATGAATGTTGGTCGGCACGCCGCCCATCATATAGTGGCAGGTCGGAACCACCGGAACCGGAGCAACCACCGGGTCAACGTGAGCAAAGGTCTTGGACAGCTCACAGATACCTGGCAGACGGCTGTGCAGCACTTCTTCGCCCAGGTGATCGAGCTTGAGCAGTACGTGGTCGCCGTTCGGGCCACAGCCGTTGCCGGCGATGATCTCTTTAACCATCGAACGGGCCACAACGTCGCGACCGGCAAGGTCTTTCGCGTTCGGAGCATAACGCTCCATGAAACGCTCGCCGTGCTTGTTGATCAGGTAGCCACCTTCACCACGGCAACCTTCGGTCACCAATACACCGGCGCCGGCGATGCCGGTCGGGTGGAACTGCCACATTTCGATGTCCTGCACCGGCACGCCTGCACGCAGGGCCATGCCGACGCCGTCACCGGTGTTGATCAGGGCGTTGGTGGTGGACGCGTAGATACGGCCTGCACCGCCGGTCGCCAGCACGGTAGCCTTGGCGCGGATGTAGGTGGTTTCACCGGTTTCGATGCAGATGGCGATCACGCCGACGAACTCGCCCTTGCCGTTCTTCACCAGATCGACAGCGTAGTACTCGTTCAGGAACGTGGTACCGGCTTTCAGGTTGCCCTGATAAAGGGTGTGCAGCAGCGCGTGACCGGTACGGTCGGACGCGGCGCAGGTACGGGCAGCCTGCCCGCCTTTACCGTAATCCTTCGACTGGCCGCCGAATGGACGCTGGTAGATACGGCCTTGCTCGGTACGGGAGAACGGCAGACCCATGTGGTCCAGCTCGAACACCGCAGCCGGGCCTTCCTGACACATGTATTCGATAGCGTCCTGGTCACCGATGTAGTCGGAACCCTTGACGGTATCGTACATGTGCCAGCGCCAGTCATCGTTCGGATCGGCGGAAGCGATGGCGCAGGTGATGCCACCCTGGGCCGATACAGTGTGCGAACGCGTCGGGAACACCTTGGTGATCACGGCGGTCTTGTGGCCACCCTGGGCCAGCTGCAGCGCAGCGCGCATGCCGGCACCGCCGCCACCAATAATGATGGCGTCGAATGAAATAGTTGGAATGTTAGCCATGAATCAGATACCCCAAAGAATCTGCACACCCCAGACGAAGTAAGCGAACATCGCGATGCCGCATACTGCCTGGAAGAGGAAACGGACTGCGGTCGCGGACTTGCCCAGCGCCATTGGCGTCAGGTAGTCGGTCGCGATGGTCCACATGCCGACCCAGGCGTGAGCGCCCAGGGCGACAAGGGCCAGCAGGCTGAAGATTCGCATCGCATTGTGGGCGAACAGGCCGTGCCACTGCTCAAAGCCGATGCCCGGGTTTGCGACGAGGTATCCGATCAGGAAAATGAAATAAGCCGCGAGAACGACCGCAGACACACGCTGTGCCATCCAGTCATAGAGGCCCGAACGCGACAGATTCGTTACGCTGGTTACCATATCCAAACTCCTGCCAGAACGATCAGCACCACGGAAATGGCGATGATGATTTTCGAGCCCAGGCGGCCGCCTTCCAGCGTCTCACCGATACCCGCATCCATGATCAAGTGGCGCACGCCGGCTACCAGGTGATACAGCAGAGCGGACAGGAGGCCCCATGCTACGAACTTGGCCAGCGGGCTGGTCAAGGTTGCCTTCACCTCGGCAAAACCTTCCTCGGAACCCAGGGATTTGCTCAATGCGTAAAGCATGATGCCCAGGCCCAGGAACAGGATGATGCCGGAAACACGGTGCAGGAACGACGTAACGCCGGTGATGGGGAGTTTGATGGTCCTTAGGTCTAGGTTTACAGGTCGTTGGCTATTCACGGCTTTTTTTCACACTGAAGAGCCCCTAACAATCAGGGCAAAGTTGTTGGGGAGTGCGACTGGTCAGGTAAGCACCACCCAGGGAGTGCGACCCCCAATGAAAGCAAGCCCAAAAGCCCTTGGCGGTCGGTGGCCGAGTATAGACAGTTAGGTTACTAATGACAACGCGCACACCTCACCCTAATAGCTGATTGCGCTGACGGGATAAAAGGCGTAAATGGCAGGCAATTTCGACGAAAAAGTACGGTTAAAGCCTTCTGGAGCAAGACTTTAGGCAAATTGACATCTGAATTTATCTCACTATAGTGGTGCGGGCCCTGCGTGGGGGGTCTGTCTGATGATTTGAAGCATAAATAGGAGGCCACATGGCTGACAAAAAAGCGCAGTTGATCATCGAGGGCGCAGCCCCCGTCGAGCTGCCCATTTTAACCGGCACCGTTGGTCCCGATGTTATCGACGTACGGGGCCTGACGGCCACGGGCCGTTTCACTTTCGACCCAGGCTTCATGTCGACCGCCTCTTGCGAGTCGAAGATCACCTATATCGATGGCGATAATGGCATTCTGCTTCACCGCGGCTACCCGATCGAGCAACTCGCCGAACAGTCGGACTATCTGGAAACCTGCTACCTGCTGCTAAATGGCGAATTGCCAACAGCCGAGCAGAAAGCCCAGTTCGTCAGCACCGTGAAGAACCACACCATGGTTCACGAGCAGTTGAAGACCTTCTTCAACGGCTTCCGTCGCGACGCCCACCCGATGGCCGTCATGTGCGGCGTGGTCGGCGCCCTGTCGGCCTTCTATCACGACTCCCTGGACATCAATAACCCGCAGCATCGCGAAATTTCCGCGATCCGCCTGGTTGCCAAGATGCCGACCCTGGCCGCAATGGTTTACAAGTACTCCATGGGCCAACCCATGATGTACCCGCGCAACGACCTGACGTACGCGGAAAACTTCCTGCACATGATGTTCAACACGCCGTGCGAGATCAAACCGATCAGCCCGGTGCTGGCCAAGGCTATGGACCGGATCTTCATCCTCCACGCCGACCACGAGCAGAACGCCTCCACCTCTACCGTACGTCTGGCGGGCTCTTCGGGTGCCAACCCGTTCGCCTGTATCGCCGCCGGTATCGCCGCACTGTGGGGCCCTGCCCACGGCGGTGCGAACGAAGCCGTATTGACCATGCTCGATGAAATCGGCGATGTCTCGAACATCGACACATTCATCGCCAAGGCCAAGGACAAGAACGACCCGTTCAAGTTGATGGGCTTCGGTCACCGGGTCTACAAGAACCGCGACCCGCGCGCCACCGTCATGAAGCAGACTTGCGACGAAGTGTTGAAGGAACTGGGCATCAAGAACGATCCGCAACTCGAACTGGCCATGCGCCTGGAAGAGATCGCCCTGACCGACCCGTACTTCATCGAACGCTCGCTGTACCCGAACGTCGACTTCTACTCGGGGATCATCCTCAAGGCGATCGGCATTCCAACCAGTATGTTCACCGTGATCTTCGCCCTGGCGCGGACCGTGGGCTGGATCTCCCACTGGAAGGAAATGCTTTCGAGCCCGTACAAGATTGGCCGCCCGCGTCAGTTGTACACCGGCTACGAGTCGCGTGATATCACCAAGCTGGAAGATCGCAAGTAAGCAATTAGCTGCAAGCTGTAATGAGAACGGCCTCCCTTAGTGGAGGCCGTTTTTATTTGTGTCGCCTGAGCTGGCCTCATCGGGGGCAAGCCCCCTCCCACACTGGATTGGGTTCACACATCTGAACCTGTGAATACAGTCAAATGCGGGAGGGGGCTTGCCCCCGATGAGGCCAGACCAGACACCACAACCCCCCAGACAAAAAAATACCCCAGCCTTTCGACCGGGGCATTTCTCTATGCAGTGAAAAGCTTAGTGGTTAACCGCCCCACTCGCCCCCAGGCCCGTCTGCGAACGCACAAATTGCGGGAAGTACAGCGCACGCTCTTTCTCCGCCGCCGCCGACTTGTCGGTGATGGAGAAGAACCAGATACCGACGAACGCAATGATCATCGAGAACAGCGCCGGGTACTCGTACGGGAAGATGGCTTTTTCATGGTGCAGGATCGAGACCCAGATGGTCGGACCCAGCACCATCAGGCCCACGGCACTGACCAGGCCCAGCCAGCCACCAATCATGGCGCCACGGGTGGTGAGGTTTTTCCAGTACATGGAAAGCAGCAGTACCGGGAAGTTACAGCTGGCGGCAATCGAGAACGCCAGGCCGACCATGAACGCAATGTTCTGGCTTTCGAACAGAATCCCCAGGCCGATAGCCAACACCGCCAGGGCGATGGTGGTGATCTTCGACACGCGAATCTCGTCCTTCTCGTTGGCCTTGCCTTTCTTGATCACACTGGCGTACAGGTCGTGGGACACCGCCGAGGCACCTGCGAGCGTCAAGCCGGCAACCACCGCAAGGATGGTGGCGAAGGCCACGGCCGAGATGAAGCCCAGGAAGATACTGCCGCCCACCGCGTTGGCCAGGTGCACCGCCGCCATGTTGTTGCCGCCGAGCAGAGCACCGGCCGCGTCCTTGAACGCCGGGTTGGTGCTGACCAGCAGGATCGCGCCAAAACCGATGATGAACGTGAGGATATAGAAGTAGCCGATAAAGCCGGTGGCATACAGCACGCTCTTACGCGCTTCCTTGGCGTCACTCACCGTGAAGAAGCGCATCAGGATGTGCGGCAGGCCCGCAGTCCCGAACATCAGGGCAAGCCCCAGGGAGAACGCCGAGATCGGATCCTTCACCAGGCCGCCGGGGCTCATGATCGCCTCACCTTTGGGGTGAACCTTGATCGCCTCGGAGAACAGCATGTTGAAGTCGAAGTTGACGTGCTTCATCACCATCAGCGCCATGAACGAGGCACCGGACAGCAGCAGCACTGCCTTGATGATCTGTACCCAGGTGGTCGCCAGCATGCCGCCGAACAGCACATAGAGGCACATCAGGATGCCCACCAGGATCACCGCTACATGGTAATCGAGGCCGAACAGCAGCTGGATCAGTTTGCCCGCGCCGACCATCTGCGCGATCAGGTAGAACGCCACCACCACCAGCGAGCCACAGGCCGACAGGCTGCGGATCTGGGTTTGGCCCAGGCGATAGGACGCCACGTCGGCAAAGGTGTACTTGCCCAGGTTGCGCAGGCGCTCGGCGATCAGGAACAGAATGATCGGCCAGCCCACCAGGAAGCCGATCGAGTAGATCAGGCCGTCATAGCCGGAGGTAAACACCAGCGCGGAAATCCCCAGGAAGGACGCGGCCGACATATAGTCGCCGGCAATCGCCAGGCCGTTCTGGAAACCGGTGATCTTGCCGCCGGCCGCATAGTAGTCGGCCGCCGAGTTGTTGCGCTTGGAGGCCCAGTAGGTGATGCACAACGTCGCGCCGACAAAGGCCACGAACATCAGGATCGCTGCAATATTCAGCGGTTGCTTGTGCACTTCACCGGTCAATGCATCGGCCGCCCAAACGGCGGGCGCAAAGACTGAAGCGCCGAATACAGCCAATAGACGACGGATCATTGCGCAGCCTCCTTGAGAATCGCATTGTTCAGGTCGTCGAATTCGCCGTTGGCGCGTCGTACATAGATGCCGGTGAGGATGAAGGCCGAGACAATCAGCCCGACCCCGATGGGGATGCCCCAGGTGATGGATGAACCAGGGCTGAGCTTGGCCCCCAGCACTTGGGGCCCGTAGGCGATCAACAGGATGAATCCGGAGTAAAGCCCTAGCATGATCGCCGAGAGAATCCAGGCGAACCTTTCCCTTTTCCTGACCAGCTCCTTGAAACGCGGGCTGTTTTGAATCGAGAGGTAAATGCTGTCGTTCATTGTTTTTATCCTCGCAGCACAGCTTTTTTATTATTGGAACATGGCCACTGTATGCGGCTGCGGAACAGGTTCCAGACGACCTTAGTCTTAGATCGAGTGTAGCGAGGGATTGTGAGAACGCAGGAAGATTTGCGGGGGACAAAAATCAATGTGGGAGGGGGCTTGCCCCCGATAGCGGTGGGTCAGTCAAAATAGCTGTGACTGACATGCCGCAATCGGGGGCAAGCCCCCTCCCACAGGTACATCAGTGGCTTTTATTTAGCGGTCCACTCGGCGACGCGCTCAGGGTGCTTGGCGACCCAATCCTTGGCCGCTGCGTCCGGCTTGGCACCTTCCTGGATCGCCAGCATGACTTCACCGATTTCATCCTTGGAGGCCCACTGGAATTTCTTCAGGAAAGCCGCCACTTCCGGCGCTTTCGCCTCCAGGCCCTTGCTGCCGATGCTGTTGACGGTTTCAGCAGCACCATAAACGCCTTTCGGGTCATCCAGGAAACGCAGTTTCCACTTGGCGAACATCCAGTGCGGCACCCAACCGGTGACCGCAATGGAATCCTGCTTGTCTTCGGCGCGGGTCAGTTCGGCGATCATTGCGGCGCCCGAGCTGGCTTGCAGTTTGTAGTCGAGCCCGTATTGCTTGATGGCCTCGTCGGTCTTGAGCATCACGCCTGAACCGGCGTCGATGCCGACGATTTTGTTTTTGAAGGTGGTGTCGGTCTTGAGGTCTTCGATGGACTTGGCCTTGACGTACTCCGGCACGATCAGGCCAATTTTCGCATCCTTGAAGTTGGGGCCGTAGTCGACCACCTTGTCCTTGTTCTTGGTCCAGTATTCGCCGTGGGTCACCGGCAGCCAGGCGGACAGCATGGCATCGAGCTTGCCGGTGGCCACACCCTGCCACATGATCCCGGTGGCGACCGCTTGCAGCTTCACGTCATAACCGAGCTTTTGCTTGATCACTTCAGCCGCCACATGGGTGGTGGCCACGCTGTCGGACCAGCCATCCACATAGCCGATGCTCAGGGTTTTGCTGTCGGCACTAACCAGTGTGGAGCCCATCGCAACTACCAGAGTGGCAGCTGCGCCCAAGAGTCGTCGCATCTTCATATTACTTCCCCGAAAGTGCTGCGCCCGACGAATGCCGAGCGACGTCAACCTGTTGTTATACGGTGCACCGCGCCCCCTTCACGCGCATCGATCCGGTCGCTGAGGCATCAGTGGAGTACTGACGGTTTTATCATCAACCTGCCGAGGCCTTTACCCTGCTCTGTCAGCGACCTTGGTTGAGCAGGAAACGACATCACATCGCCAGCAGGACGTTTTGTAGGAGTTATCGTCAGAATCACGCCCGAAGTTTGCATGTCAAAATCATGCAGCCGCACTGGCACGCGCCAAATCCGGGTAAGATGCGCGCCTTTGCTCTCCCAGATAAGCCAACCATGCCCGCGACTGCCCGCTTCCCCGCCGTGCCCTATTTTCTTGCTTTGATCCTGGGCGTGCTCGCCCTTGTCGGCTACTGGTATGGCCTCGGCCGGCCGGTGGTGCTGCCGGATGTGGCGAGCGCCAGCCACAAGCTGCAATGTGCGTCCTATACGCCGTTCGACAAGGACCAATCGCCGTTCGACCAGCCCTTCCAGCTGCGTCCCGAACGCATGGACGCCGACCTGGCCCTGCTGGCCACACGCTTTGAATGCATTCGCACGTACTCCATGACCGGCCTCGAAGCGTTGCCGCAGATGGCGCGCAAGCATGGCCTGAAGGTGATGGCCGGGGCCTGGGTGAGCAGCGACCCGGTGGCGACTCAAAAGGAAATCGACGAGTTGATCACGGCCGCCAATGCCTACCCGGACGTGGTGACCTCGGTTATCGTCGGCAACGAAGCGCTGTTGCGCAAAGAGGTCACCGCTAAACAGCTGGTGACGCTGATCCAGACCGTCAAGCGCCAGATCAAGCAGCCGGTCACCTACGCCGATGTGTGGGAATTCTGGCTGCAGCACCCGGAAATCGCCCCGGCGGTGGACTTCCTGACCATCCACCTGCTGCCGTACTGGGAAGATGAGCCATCCGGCATCGACCAGGCGCTCAAGCATGTAGGCGATGTACGCCAGACCTTCGGGCACAAGTTCGCGCCCAAGGACATTCTGATCGGCGAGACCGGCTGGCCCAGTGAAGGACGCCAGCGCGAAACCGCCGTGCCGAGCCGGGTCAATGAAGCCAGGTTCATGCGCGGCTTTGTCGCCATGGCCGAAGCCAATGGCTGGCGCTACAACCTGATTGAAGCCTTTGACCAGCCGTGGAAGCGCGCCAGTGAAGGGGCCGTGGGCGGTTATTGGGGGCTGTTCGATGCAGACCGCCAGGACAAGGGCATCCTCGCAGGGCCGGTGACCAATGTGCCGTACTGGCCGCTATGGCTGGGCGTCGGCGGGATGATTCTGTTGGGGACGTTGGTACTGGGCGGACGAGTCCGTACAACCCGCGCGGCCCTTGCACTGCCATGGCTCGGTGCGATCGCGGCGTGCTCTATCGGCACCTGGGCTGAACTGACCCGCGTGACTGCTCGTTTTAATGATGAGTGGGTGTGGGCCGGCTTGTTGCTGGTATTGAACCTGCTGGTACTGGCCCACGCCGCACTGGCGCTCGGCGCCCGTGATGGCTGGCGTGAGCGGGCGTTCAACTGGCTGGAGCAACGGGCGGGCGGGCTGGTGGCGATTGCCGGGTTTGCCGGCGCTGTGATGATGCTCGCATTGGTGTTCGATCCGCGTTATCGAAGCTTCCCGAGCGCGGCACTGGTACTGCCGGCCCTGGTGTACCTGGTGCGCCCGGTGACCGGGCCGCGTCGGGAGATTGCGCTGCTGGCCTTTATCATCGGTGCGGGCATTGCGCCGCAGTTGTACCGTGAAGGCTTGTTGAATCAGCAGGCTTGGGGGTGGGCGGTGGTGAGTGTGCTTATGGTTGTGGCTTTGTGGCGTTGCTTGCGGGTGCGCAAGGCCTAACACCGCCATCGGGGGCAAGCCCCCTCCCACATTTGGAATGCGTTCCCCTGTGGGAGGGGGCTTGCCCCCGATTGGCCCTGTCAGACGACGCGAGGCTTCCTGACCAACCGCAACCCCGCAATCACCACGGCAAACACCGCAAACGTAGTGTTGTACAACGCCAACGCCGGCACCCCGAACACCAACCCCAACACCGCCAGGCCCCACCCCGCACGGCCCGGCACGCAAAACCCCAGCACCGACGTGATCAATGCCGCCCAACCCAGCACCTTGAAATGAATCATCAACCCCAGGTTCGAACGCACCTGGCATTCCCAGCGGCTGGCTTCATCAGCACAAATGCCGACCCACTGCCCATCCTCCATGAAGCCATACCGCGCGGCATAACTGGCCGCCAACCATAACGGCAGGGCGATAAGCAGCAGGATCAATGGCAAACGACGGGACATAGGGCACTCCGATAGGCAAAAACGGCGCTCAGCTTAATCCCCCGGCGGCCGTTAGCAAGGTGTCTGCGCAGATATCTGTTCATCAATGCGTGGCAAAGTGTATCGTCTGCCAGCTATTACTCCGATTCCGACGTTTTTTTCCGACTTTTCGTGCCGAAGGCTGGCACTTCGGTGGCAACGCGGTGGTCATAGCCTGCGAATTTCATTCAGCACCTTTCCTCTTAGGGATTAAGTCATGCTCCGTTCCTTGCGCTGTGCTGCCTTGCTGGGCAGCCTTTTTTTGAGTGCGTCAGCACTGGCCGTCGATATCGACCAAGCCAGCTATGGCTACCCTTTGACGAACCCGTTCGAAGCGACCATTGCCACCACTCCACCCGATCTTCGGCCCACGTTGCCGACCGACGACGAGATCAATCAATCCGATTACACCCTGAACATGCGCCCCGAGCGCGAGTTCAGCCTGCCGGACAATTTCTGGGCGGTGAAGAAACTCACCTACCGCATCGCCAAGCAGGACCGCGCCGCGCCGTTGATCTTTCTGATCGCCGGTACCGGTGCGCGCTTTGACAGCAGCATCAACGAATACCTCAAGAAGCTGTATTACCAGGCCGGCTACCACGTGGTGCAGTTGTCATCGCCGACCAGCTTCGACTTCATCAGCGCCGCATCGCGTTTCGCCACCCCGGGTATCACCCAGGAAGACGCCGAAGACATGTACCGCGTGATGCAGGCCGTGCGCGCGCAGAACGCTTCGTTGCCGGTGACTGATTTCTACCTCACCGGCTACAGCCTGGGCGCCCTGGATGCAGCGTTTGTCAGCAAGCTCGACGAAACCCGTCGCAGCTTCAACTTCAAGAAAGTGCTGCTGCTCAACCCTCCGGTCAACCTCTACACCTCGATCACCAACCTCGACAAGCTGGTTCAGACCGAGGTCAAGGGCATCAACAACACCACCACCTTCTATGAACTGGTGTTGAGCAAGCTGACCCGCTACTTCCAGCAAAAGGGCTACATTGACCTCAATGACGCCCTGCTCTACGACTTCCAACAGTCCAAGCAGCACCTGACCAACGAACAGATGGCCATGCTGATCGGCACCTCGTTCCGCTTCTCGGCTGCCGATATCGCCTTTACTTCGGACCTGATCAACCGCCGCGGCCTGATCATCCCGCCCAAATACCCGATCACCGAAGGCACCAGCCTCACGCCGTTCCTCAAGCGTGCCCTGCAGTGCGACTTCGACTGCTACCTCACCGAACAGGTGATCCCGATGTGGCGCGCCCGTTCCGACGGCGGCAGTCTGCTGCAACTGGTGGACCAGGTGAGCCTGTATGCGCTCAAGGACTACCTGCATGCCAGCCCGAAGATCGCCGTGATGCACAACGCCGACGACGTGATCCTTGGCCCGGGCGACCTGGGTTTCCTGCGTAAAACCTTCGGCGATCGCTTGACCGTCTACCCGCTGGGCGGCCACTGCGGCAACCTCAATTACCGCGTCAACGCCGACGCCATGCTGGAGTTCTTCCGTGGCTAAATATCTTCTGCTGCTTGCCGCACTGATGTGCGCAGGCGTGGCCAATGCCGACAACAGCAAGGCCCACGAACCGGTCAAGGTCGATGCCGACGGCTTCAAGGAGCCGCTGACCAAACTCAAGTTCAACGCAGGCCTGGACCAGCGTGAATTCGAGCGCTCGTCGTTGACCGCGCTCAACGTCTATGACCCGCTGGAGTCGTGGAACCGCCGCGTTTACCACTTCAACTATCGCTTCGACCAGTGGGTGTTCCTGCCGGTGGTGGACGGTTACCGCTACGTCACCCCAAGCTTCCTGCGCACCGGCGTGAGCAATTTCTTCAACAACCTGGGCGACGTGCCCAACCTGTTGAACAGCCTGCTGCAACTCAAGGGCCATCGCTCCCTGGAGACCACCGGACGCCTGCTCGTCAACACCACCATCGGCATCGCCGGCCTGTGGGACCCGGCCACGGCCATGGGCCTGCCGCGCCAGAGCGAAGACTTCGGTCAGACCCTGGGCTTCTACGGCGTGCCCGGCGGCGCCTATGTGGTATTGCCGATCTTCGGCCCGTCGAACCTGCGCGACACCGGCGGCCTGCTGGTGGACTACACCGCCGAGTCGCAGATCAACTTTCTCAACGTCTCCGAAGTCAGCTCCAACCACCCGGAAATCTGGGCCCTGCGCGCCGTGGACAGGCGCTACCAGACCAGCTTCCGCTATGGGCAGATGAACTCGCCGTTCGAGTATGAGAAGGTGCGCTACATCTACACCGAATCGCGCAAGTTGCAGATTGCCGAGTAAACGACACACACAAAAAAGGCCATTCAATCGAATGGCCTTTTTTGTTTCTGTCGATCAACCGTGAAAGGCCCACGGGATAGCATGTCTGCCTAGTAGCGAGGCCGCGCCCAAATCTGTAGGCTTCGGACCAGCGAACCCCCTTCCGCCAATCAACGAGGTTCGGATATGTTGATGTCGATCGATCTAAAAAACTTTAAGAGCTACGGTAATGCCACACTCCCGCTGGCAGCCCTGACATTTTTGATCGGAGCCAATGCTTCCGGCAAAAGTAACGTGCTCGAAGCCATTCGCCTGCTCAATTGGCTGGCAAAAGGCTCTCGTCTGGATGACATTACTCGCTCCATCCAAAGCGGTGATGCAGTTGTTCGTGGTCAAGCCAATGACTTGTTTCGAAACCTCAAGACCAGCGTCTGCCTAGGTGCCCACTTTGGGGATGCTAAGGAAGGATGGAACGATTTTGAAATTTCGATTGATCTCATCGCAGATCAATTAGTTGTGACCGGAGAAAAAGTCGAAAAGAAAGGTGAGAAATTTCCACTATATCAAGTGGACGGAGTTTCCAGCCCTCACACTGACGAAATTAGCGTGGCCTACAACAACTTCGCGCGTGGTAGAAACAAACCCCATATATCATGTTCCAACCGACAGGCCATTTTTTATCAACTTGAAACACCTGCCAGGTTTAAAGCCGGCCATAGCGAGTCCCAAAGAGTAATCCCGCTGGTGACTAAAGCGGTGCGTGAAACCTTGCGCAATGTCGTTTTTCTTGATCCACGGCCCGCCCTTATGCGGGATTACGCGTACCTGAAAGACGATCAAATAAGTGAAGACGGCAGCAACCTTTCTGCCGTTCTATACGGCCTTTCACAAACACCTGAGGAAAAACAAAAACTACTTGGTTTTATAAAATCATTGCCCGAGCAGGATATTACCGATATCCAGTTCATCAAGACTGATCGCAACGATGTAATGGTTCGCCTCGTCGAAACGTTCGGTCAAACCAGCCGCAATGTAGATGCGCCTTTGCTCTCGGACGGAACATTACGCGTACTCGCAATAGGTGCAGCGCTGCTGACAGCCCCGACCGGTTCGTTAGTCATCATTGAGGAAATTGACAATGGTGTTCACCCCAGCCGCGCAGAAACGCTGGTACGTCAACTTCAAAGTATTGCTTCTGACCGCAAGTTACGGGTGTTACTGACCTCACATAATCCAGCACTGCTGGACGCATTACCTGATAGCGCGTTAGCGGATGTCGTCGCTTGCTATCGCGACCCCGATGAAGGCGACAGTCGTCTTGTTCGGTTGGGCGACCTCGAACGTTACCCGGAACTCGTCGCCCAAGGTCCACTGGGCCAGTTGATGACCCGCCGCGTTTTGGATCGCTTTCTTAAAGACAAAACCACAGAGCAGGAGCGAGAAAACAATGCGATGGATTGGTTTGAACAGCTCAAAGCAAGCACTTCGGGGGCCAAGAAATGACTGCAGTATGCCTGCTGGACACCTCGATTTTCTTGGAAATCCTCAACGTTCCCTCTAAGGCATTGCAGCATGAGGCGATCATGGCGCAGCTTAGAGAACGCCTTCTGCTTAAAGAAACCTTATTTCTGCCTATGGCGACTATCTTGGAGACGGGCAACCATATCGGTCAGAACGGAGACGGCCGAGAACGTCGCGCCTGCGCACAAAGATTCGTAAAGCAGGTGAGCGACGCGCTCAAAGGAGGATCACCGTTCAAGCCGATCAGTTTTCTGAGTGAGAAAGAGATGGCTATTTGGCTAGCTGAATTTCCAGAGCATGCGGCTACCGGAAGCGGGCTTGGAGACCTGTCGATCATGCATGACTGGAAACGTCTTTGCTCACTGCATCGAGGTCAGCGTGTTTACGTCTGGTCATTGGATGTACATCTCAGCGCATTCGACAGAGCGCCAGAACTGTAAGGATGAGGCCGCAACACCTACATATTGCGGCCTTATCACTAAGCTCTAAATGCCTTTGAAACTTTACTCACGCTCATTACAGCGGCCAACACCACAGCCCCTGCAATAATCCCCGCCACCGCATTCAACAACGTCGGCATCAACCACGCCAGCGCCCCGCTGTTCTGGCTCACGGTTTCGATCCAGTGATGCACCACCGGCACGCCATGGGTGAGGATGCCGCCGCCGACCATGAACATCGCCGCCGTACCGATCACCGACAGGCTCTTCATCATGTAAGGCGCCGCACTGAGGATGGCGCCGCCGATATTGCGTGCCACTTGGCCCGGTTTCTGTGTCAGCCACAACCCCAAGTCATCCAGCTTGACGATACCCGCCACCAGCCCGTAAACGCCGGCGGTCATGACGATGGCGATGCCCGACAGCACGATCACCTGCTGCGTCAACGCCGCATCGGCCACGATACCGAGGGTGATGGCGATGATTTCGGCCGACAGAATGAAGTCGGTACGGATCGCCCCTTTGATCTTGTCCTTTTCGAAGGCCACCAGGTCGGTCGCCGGGTCGGCCACCGCTTCGGTCAACTGCGCGTGTCCGGCCTGGTCTTCAGCCTTGCTGTGCAGAAATTTGTGCGCGAGTTTTTCGAACCCTTCGAAACACAGGTAGGCGCCGCCCAGCATCAACAGCGGCGTCACCGCCCAGGGGGCGAAGGCGCTGATCAACAGTGCGGTCGGCACCAGGATCAACTTGTTGACGAACGAGCCCTTGGCCACCGCCCACACCACGGGAATTTCCCGCTCGGCGCGCACGCCGGAGACTTGCTGGGCATTGAGCGCCAGGTCATCGCCGAGTACACCCGAAGTCTTCTTCGCCGCCATTTTTGTCATCAGTGCAACGTCATCGAGTACCGCGGCGATATCGTCGAGCAAAACCAACAAGCTGCTTCCTGCCATGAATCGGGTATCCGTTGAGTGAGAGATGAGGCGAGCATAGCGCGGCGCACTGCTGAGCGGGCACATTGTTGAGGCGCGCGGATGGCCGGTGCTACCATGCGCCACCGCCTGTCATGGCAAGGAAACGTCCGGTTTATGAGCAGCATTCGCGAGCGCAACAAAGAAAAGATCCTGCGGGCGGCGAGCGAGGAGTTTGCCGACAAGGGCTTCGCCGCGACCAAAACCAGCGACATCGCCGCCAAGGCCGGGCTGCCCAAGCCCAACGTCTACTATTACTTCAAGTCCAAGGACAACCTCTACCGCGAGGTGCTTGAAAGCATTATCGAGCCGATCCTGGCCGCTTCCACGCCGTTCAACCCCGAGGGCGACCCCAAGGAAGTGTTGAGTAACTATATCCGCTCGAAAATCCGTATCTCCCGCGACTTGCCGTTTGCTTCCAAGGTGTTCGCCAGCGAAATCATGCACGGCGCCCCGCACCTCAGCGCCGAACAGGTCGAACAGCTCAACGCCCAGGCCAGGCACAATATCGACTGCATTCAGAGCTGGGTGGAGCGCGGCCTCATCGCGAAGATCGAGCCTAATCACCTGATGTTCAGTATCTGGGCGGCGACCCAGACCTACGCGGATTTCGACTGGCAGATCTCGGCGGTGACCGGCAAGGCCAGGTTGGATGAGGCCGATTATGAGGCGGCGGCGCAGACCATTATTCGGTTGGTGCTCAAGGGGTGTGAGCCGGACTGATAGACCGCAGTGCCTGTGCCAATCGGGGGCAAGCCCCCTCCCACATTGGACCGTATTCTCAAAGTGGAAATCGGTGAAGTGTGGGAGGGGGATAGCTATCTACACAGCTTTGATATGACACCGACATGTGGCGAGGGAGCTAGCTCGCGATGGCGGTCTCTGGGCCGACCAGGATGTTGGTGTCGATCCCGGTCCAAATGTGGGAGGGGGCTTGCCCCCGATGGCGGCCTCTGGGCCGACCAGGATGTTGGTGTCGATCCCGGTCCAAATGTGGGAGGGGGCTTGCCCCCGATGGCGGCCTCTGGGCCGACCAGGGTGTTGGATTAGATCGAGTGCATATCCGTTTCTGCGGTAACGGCTGCTATGGGTTCCGCTTTTACAGCGGCTCACTTTTGAAAAGCGCAAAAGTAAGCAAAACGCTCTTGCCCC
>NZ_CVTN01000035.1:0-65695 GCF_900004915.1 Pseudomonas sp. 31 R 17 | reverse complement strand
ACGGCCGCAGGCGCGGGGGGTCCCACGAACGCCGGTTTCGGCACGGTGGCAGGAATCACGGGGGCGGTGCCGTTCTGCTTGTCTTCCGCCTCCTGAGCCTGCGCCGCATCATTGGCGCGCTCTTCCGGCGTGCGGTTGTCGCTGAACACCAGCAGCAGGTAGCGGCTGCGGTTCAACGCGGCAGTCGGGACGGCACGCACAATGGCAAACGGCTGGCCGGAATCATGGATGACCTCCTTGACAGTGGCCACCGGGTAGCCCGCCGGGAAGCGCTGGCCGAGGCCGGAGCTGACCAGCAGGTCACCCTCTTTGATATCAGCGGTATCGGCCACGTGCCGCAGTTCGAGGCGTTCCGGGTTCCCGGTGCCGCTGGCAATGGCGCGCAAACCGTTACGATTGACCTGCACGGGGATGCTGTGGGTGGTGTCCGTCAGCAGCAGGACGCGCGATGTGTAGGGCATCAACTCGACCACCTGGCCCATCAGGCCACGGGCATCGAGCACCGGCTGGCCGAGCACCACGCCGTCACGCTCGCCCTTGTTGATGATGATGCGATGGGTGAAGGGATTGGGGTCCATGCCGATCAACTCGGCCACTTCGACCTTTTCGTTGACCAGCGCGGAGGAATTGAGCAACTCGCGCAGCCGAACGTTCTGCTCGGTGAGGGCGGCGAGCTTTTGCATGCGGCCCTGCAACAGCAGGTTTTCGGTCTTGAGTTTTTCGTTCTCGGCGACCAGTTCGGTGCGGCTGCCGAATTGGCTGGCCACGCCCTGGTAGAGACGTTGCGGCAGGTCGGTGATCCAGTAAGTCTGCATCAATACCAGCGACATCTGACTACGCACAGGCTTGAGCAGCGAAAAGCGCGCATCGACCACCATCAGCGCGACCGAAAGCACGGTCAGCACCAACAAGCGCACGCCCAATGAGGGGCCTTTGGCAAAGAGCGGTTTAATAGGCCGCTCCTCCCAGGCAAATGTTCTCTTTATTCATACGGCATCAAACCGGCCTGGATGCAGATTGAAGAAGATAAACGCCAACAGGCAGCACTGCAAAGTGCTGCCTGCCGACCCAGCATGAACCGTCCAGGCGATCTTATTCGCTGGAGAGCAGGTCCATGGTGTGTTTATCCATCATTTCCAGTGCACGACCACCGCCACGGGCAACGCAGGTCAGCGGGTCTTCGGCGACGATCACCGGCAGGCCGGTTTCCTGGGCCAGCAATTTGTCGAGGTCACGCAGCAAGGCGCCACCACCGGTCAGCACCAGGCCACGCTCGGCGATATCGGAAGCCAGTTCCGGCGGCGACTGCTCCAGGGCGCTCTTCACCGCCTGAACGATGGTGGCCAGGGACTCTTGCAGCGCTTCCAGCACTTCATTGGAGTTCAGGGTGAAGGCACGTGGCACACCTTCGGCCAGGTTGCGACCGCGAACATCGACTTCGCGAACTTCGCCGCCCGGGTAGGCGGTACCGATTTCCTGCTTGATGCGCTCGGCGGTGGATTCGCCGATCAGGCTGCCGTAGTTACGACGCACATAGGTGATGATCGCTTCGTCGAAGCGGTCGCCGCCAACGCGTACGGATTCGGCATACACCACACCGTTCAGGGAAATCAGGGCGATCTCGGTGGTACCGCCACCGATATCCACCACCATCGAACCGCGCGCTTCTTCAACCGGCAGGCCGGCGCCGATTGCGGCGGCCATCGGCTCTTCGATCAGGAATACTTCGCGGGCACCGGCGCCGAGGGCCGATTCACGGATGGCACGACGCTCCACCTGGGTGGATTTGCACGGAACGCAGATCAGCACACGAGGGCTGGGCTGCAGGAAACTGTTTTCGTGAACCTTGTTGATGAAGTACTGCAGCATCTTCTCGCAGACGCTGAAGTCGGCGATCACGCCGTCTTTCATCGGACGAATGGCAGCAATATTGCCTGGTGTACGGCCGAGCATGCGCTTGGCCTCGGTGCCAACGGCAACGACACTTTTCTGATTACCATGGGTCCGAATGGCCACAACCGATGGCTCATTCAGAACGATACCGCGCTCGCGCACGTAAATAAGGGTGTTGGCAGTGCCCAGGTCAATGGAAAGATCGCTGGAAAACATGCCACGCAGTTTCTTGAACATGGGAAAGGGACCCTAGGCAACGCGTGGGTAAAAAAGTGCGGCAAACTCTAACAACGACAGGGATTTTGGGCAAGGCGCCAATGTGCTAAATTGGCCGACTTTCTGTGCACCAACCCCCACAATCGCGGCCATATGACCGTAGAAATGCGGTAGTGTTCCGACAATCTAACACACGGACGCCTTCCGTTCTGTTTTCCACTGGAGAATCCCATGGCGCTTGAACGCTCCGACGTGGAAAAAATCGCGCATCTGGCCTCGCTTGGCCTCAATGACGCCGATCTTCCACAGACCACCGCAGCCCTGAACAGCATTCTCGGGCTGGTTGACCAAATGCAGGCCGTCAATACCGACGGCATCGAGCCCCTGGCTCACCCGCTGGAAGCCAGTCAGCGCCTGCGCGCAGACGTCGTGACCGAGCGCAATAACCGCGAGGCCTACCAGTCCATCGCGCCAGCGGTCGAAAACGGCCTGTACCTGGTTCCGAAAGTCATCGACTAAAGGGAAAGAGCCTTTCATGCATCACATGACTCTGGCCGAGATCGCCCGCGGTCTCGCCGACAAAACGTTTTCTTCCGAAGAGCTGACCAAGACCCTGCTGGCGCGTATCGCCGAGCACGACCCCAAGGTCAACAGCTTCATCAGCCTCACCCAGGAGCTGGCCCTGAGCCAGGCCAAGGCCGCCGACGAGCGGCGCGCCAACGGTGAAGACGGCGCACTGCTGGGCGCCCCGATCGCCCACAAGGACCTGTTCTGCACCCAGGGTATTCGCACCAGCTGCGGCTCGAAGATGCTCGACAACTTCAAGGCGCCCTACGACGCGACCGTGGTCGCCAAACTGGCCGCCGCCGGGGCCGTAACCCTGGGCAAGACCAACATGGACGAGTTCGCCATGGGGTCGGCCAACGAGTCGAGCTACTACGGCGCAGTGAAAAACCCGTGGAACCTGGATCACGTACCCGGTGGTTCCTCCGGTGGCTCGGCTGCGGCCGTGGCCGCACGCTTCCTGCCCGCCGCGACGGCAACCGACACCGGTGGTTCGATCCGCCAGCCGGCCGCGTTCACCAACCTCACCGGCCTGAAGCCGACCTACGGTCGCGTTTCCCGCTGGGGCATGATCGCCTACGCCTCGAGCCTCGATCAGGGTGGCCCTCTGGCACGTACCGCTGAAGACTGCGCAATTTTGTTACAAGGCATGGCAGGCTTCGATAAACAGGACTCCACCAGCATCGATGAGCCGGTGCCGGACTACAGCGCCGGCCTGAACGAGTCGATCAAGGGCCTGCGCATCGGCGTGCCAAAAGAGTATTTCAGCGCCGGCCTCGACCCGCGTATCGCTGACCTTGTGCACAACAGCATCAAAGAGCTGGAAAAGCTCGGCGCGGTGATCAAGGAAATCAGCCTGCCGAACAACCAGCACGCGATTCCTGCCTATTACGTGATCGCACCAGCGGAAGCGTCCTCCAACCTGTCGCGTTTCGACGGTGTGCGCTTCGGCTATCGCTGCGAAAACCCCAAGGACCTGACCGATCTGTACAAACGCTCCCGTGGCGAAGGCTTCGGCAGTGAAGTCCAGCGCCGGATCATGGTCGGTGCCTATGCCCTGTCCGCCGGCTACTACGACGCGTACTACCTCAAGGCGCAGAAGATCCGTCGCCTGATCAAGAATGACTTCATGGCGGCCTTTGAAGAAGTCGACGTGATCCTCGGCCCAACCACGCCGAACCCGGCCTGGAAGATCGGCGCCAAGACCGGCGACCCGATTGCCGAGTACCTGGAAGACCTCTACACCATCACCGCCAACCTCGCGGGCCTGCCGGGCTTGTCCATGCCCGCCGGTTTCGTCGATGGCCTGCCGGTCGGCGTGCAATTGCTCGCCCCGTATTTCCAGGAAGGCCGCCTGCTCAATGTGGCGCACCAGTACCAGTTGCACACCGACTGGCACACCCGCACCCCTACCGGCTTCTGAGGAGAACACTATGCAATGGGAAGTTGTGATCGGGCTGGAGATTCATACCCAGCTCGCCACCCAATCGAAGATTTTCTCCGGCAGCGCCACCACGTTCGGTTCCGAGCCCAACACCCAGGCCAGCCTGGTGGACCTGGGCATGCCCGGCGTGCTGCCGGTGCTGAACCAGGAAGCAGTGCGCATGGCGGTGATGTTCGGCCTGGCGATTGACGCCGAAATCGGCCAGCACAACGTGTTTGCACGCAAAAACTACTTCTACCCGGACCTGCCCAAGGGCTACCAGATCAGCCAGATGGAGCTGCCGATCGTCGGCAAGGGCCACTTGGACATTCCCCTGGAAGACGGCACCATCAAGCGTGTCGGCGTGACCCGTGCGCACCTTGAAGAAGACGCCGGCAAGAGCCTGCATGAAGAGTTTCCCGGCGCCACCGGCATCGACCTGAACCGTGCCGGCACGCCGTTGCTGGAAATCGTCTCCGAGCCGGACATGCGCAGCGCCAAGGAAGCCGTGGCCTACGTCAAGACGATCCACGCGCTGGTGCGCTACCTGGGCATCTGCGACGGCAACATGGCCGAAGGTTCGCTGCGCTGCGACTGCAACGTGTCGATCCGTCCCAAGGGCCAGGCCGAATACGGCACCCGCTGCGAGATCAAGAACGTCAACTCGTTCCGCTTCATCGAGAAGGCGATCAACAGTGAAGTGCGTCGCCAGATCGAGCTGATCGAGGACGGCGGCAAGGTCATCCAGCAAACGCGCCTGTACGATCCGAACAAAGACGAAACCCGCGCCATGCGCAGCAAGGAGGAAGCCAACGACTACCGTTACTTCCCCGACCCGGACCTGTTGCCGGTGGTGCTGGAAGATTCGTTCCTCAACGATATCCGCGCCACCCTGCCGGAGTTGCCGCAGCAAAAACGCGAACGCTTCCAGGCGCAGTTCGGCCTGTCGATCTACGATGCCAGCGTCCTGGCCTCCAGCCGTGAACAGGCCAACTACTTCGAGAAGGTCGTGAGCATCGCCGGCGACGCCAAGCTGGCGGCCAACTGGGTCATGGTCGAACTGGGCAGCCTGTTGAACAAGCAAGGCCTGGAAATCGACGAAGCACCGGTCAGCGCCGAGCAACTGGGCGGCATGCTGCTGCGCATCAAGGACAACACCATCTCCGGCAAGATCGCCAAGACCGTGTTCGAAGCGATGGCCGCCGGTGAAGGCAGCGCCGATGACATCATCGACAAGCGTGGCCTCAAGCAAGTCACCGACAGCGGCGCGATTTCGGCGGTGCTCGATGAAATGCTCGCGGCGAACGCCGAGCAAGTCGAACAATACCGTGCGGCGGACGAAGCCAAGCGCGGCAAGATGTTCGGCTTCTTCGTCGGCCAGGCGATGAAAGCGTCCAAGGGCAAGGCCAACCCGCAACAAGTCAACGAGCTGCTCAAAAGCAAGCTCGAAGGCTGATAGCGCAGAACGGTCCGAGCGGGATGTCATGCTCGACTCGGACCCATGTGGGAGGGAGCTTGCCCCCGATGAGGGTGTGTCAGTCGGCACATGTATTGACTGCTGCACCGCTATCGGGGGCAAGCCCCCTCCCACATTTGTCAGGGGGATATCCAAAAAAATGAAGCGTCTACTCGGCCTGCTGGCCCTGTCTTCCCTGCTGACCGGTTGCGCCAGCGGCCTCATCGACCCCAATGGCTATGACGAAACCGGCACCGCCTCCTACTACGGCGCCAAGCACCACGGCAAACGCACTGCCAGCGGTGAAGCCTTCAACCAGAACGCCACGACCGCCGCCCATCGGCGCCTGCCCTTCGGCACTCAGGTCAAGGTGACCAATCTCGCCAACAACCGCTCTGTGGTGGTCCGTATCAATGATCGCGGTCCGCATGGTCGCGGGCGCCTGATCGACCTTTCACGCAAGGCCGCCGAGCAACTGCGTATGCTGGGCAGCGGCACCGCACGGGTGCGCGTGCAAGCCCTGAACAACTGATCGAGGCCGCCTTGAGTATTTTCGGATTGAACGCCCTCTCGCCCTGGAGCCTGCTCGAACTGGTCAGCGGCTTGCTGCTGCTGATCGTCGGCGCTGAAATCCTGGTGCGCGCTGCGGTGCGCCTGGCGGCCAGCCTCAAGGTGCGGCCCCTGATCATCGGCCTGAGCATCGTCGCCTTCGGCAGCAGCGCGCCACAGATGGCGGTCAGCCTCCAAGCCACCCTGGCCGGCAACACCGATATCGCCGTGGGCAGTGTGATCGGCAGCAGCATCTTCAATATCCTCGTCACCCTGGGCCTGTCTGCGTTGATCATTCCGTTACGGGTCTCACGACAACTGGTGCGCCTGGATATCCCGGTGATGATCGTCGCCGGCCTGCTGGTATTCATCCTCGCCGCCAATGAGGCCCTGACGCCGTTTGACGGCCTGGTGCTGCTGGTTGCGCTGGTGGCCTACCTCGGCGTGCTGCACTACCAGACGCGCCACTCGCGGCGTCCGCGAACGCTGGCCACCGTGACCCGGGCGCCCTGGCTGAGCAGCGTGCTGTTGATGCTTGGCGGGTTGCTCGTGCTGGTGCTGGCCGGGCACTTGCTGCTGGGTGCGGCCGTGGCGGTGGCGAGCGACCTGGGCTTGTCGGAGCGCATTATCGGCCTGACGTTGATCGGCGTCGGCACCTCGCTGCCCTGCCTGGCCACGTCGCTGATCGCCGCCTTGCGTGGCGAACGCGAGATTGCCGTGGGCAATGTGATCGGCAGCAACCTGTTCAACCTGCTGGGCGTGCTGGGTTTTACCGCGCTGGTGGCACCGTCGCCGCTGTCGGTCTCGCCCAACGCCCTGGACTTCGACCTGCCGGTCATGCTCGGCGCCATCACCCTGTGCCTGCCGGTGTTCTATACCGGCTACCGCGTCACCCGCGCCGAAGGGCTGGTGTTGCTGGGGCTGTACCTTGCGTATGGGCTGCATGTGATGGCATTTACTACCGGCATGCCGCTGGCCACCCAACTTGAACAATTGATGCTGTTTTACGTCTTGCCGGCGCTGGTGGTGGTGCTGTTGTTCACGTCGCTGCGCGCCTGGCACCGTCAACACAAGAGGGAATCGCAATGACCGGTCAGAACAAACCAGGGGTTGAAATGCGTCGCCAGGTGATGGGCGATGCATTCGTCGACCGTGCCCTGAACAATGCCACCGAGTTCAGCCAGCCGCTGCAGGACTTCGTCAATGAACACGCCTGGGGCAGTGTGTGGAATCGCGAGGGCTTGCCGCTCAAGACGCGCAGCCTGATAACCCTCGCCGCCCTGACCGCGCTCAAATGCCCGCAGGAGCTCAAGGGCCATGTGCGCGGCGCGTTGAACAACGGCTGTACGGTTGAAGAGATCCGCGAAGCGCTGCTGCATTGCGCGGTGTATGCCGGCGTACCGGCGGCCATCGATGCGTTTCGCGCGGCGCAGGAAGTGATTGAGGCGTATCAGGCGGACCAGCCGTAACGGTCAGATCCAGCCGCCCGCCTGCAATACAAAGATGCCGATGTTCGTGGTCACCGCCGCCATCAGGGTGGTGATCACGATAATCGCCGCCGCCAGCTCATGATTACCCTCGGCCGCCCGGGCCATCACGAAGCTCGCCGCCGCCGTTGGCGCGCCGAAGTACAGAAACAGAATCCCCAATTCCGGCCCACGGAACCCCAGCAGCCACGCGCCCAGTGTGGCGATCACCGGCAACCAGATCATCTTCATCAGGCTCGCGCTCAAGGCCATGTTGCCGCTCTTGCGCAGCGCCGCCAGGGACAAGGTGCCGCCGATGCAGATCAGCGCCAGGGGCAGTGTCGTGTCCGCAAGATAGCCCAGGGATTTTTCCAGCCAGCCGGGCAGGCCGATCTGGAAGTATGCAAACGGCGCGGCAACGATCACGCTGATGATCAGCGGGTTGGCCACCACACTCTTGAAGATACTCCACGGGTCGGACTTGATCACCGGGCTGTATACCGCCAGCACAATGGTCGATAGGGTGTTGTAGAACAGGATCACCAGCGCGGCGAGAATCGCACCGAGGGAAATCCCGTAGTCGCCGTACATGCTGGCAGCCAGCGCCAGGCCGATCACGCCGTTATTGCCGCGAAACGCGCCCTGGGTGTAGATGCCCCGGTCTTCGCGCTTGCAGCGAAAAATCGCCCAGCCCCACGCCATGGCGAAGCTCACCAGCGTGGCCACGGCAAAGTAAATCAGCAACCCCGGCTTGAGCGCCGAATGCAGGTCGGCATGCAGGATGCCCAGGAACAGCAGCGCCGGCATGGTGACATTGAACACCAGGGACGAGGCGGTATGGATAAAGTTGTCGTTGATCCAGTTGATACGCTTGAGCAGCACCCCGAGGAACAGCATGGCGAACACCGGCGCGGTGATGGTGAGCGTCGTAAGAAAAATGGCGAGCATGCTGTATTAGCCTTGAGTCCTGTTATCAGGGAGTCGTAATAATAAAGCACTGGGGTGCGCGGCTGACATTTCATTTAACAATAGGCCTGCAAATAAAATTCAGGATCGGAGAACTGCATCCATTTGTAGGATGTAACTCAGAGTTTTTGGCGAAGCTCAGTCCATCCCACAAAACGCTACACAAGCTCCTACACACTGATAAGAATCCGCGCCTCTGCAATATCGACATCCCCCCTGAAAATCCTCCCTGTAACATTTTAATTATCCGGTAGCGAACCATCATGTGTTCGAAACACAAGGGGTGACTATGCGTAGATCCTTCAGTCAATTGCACAATGTGCATATCAGGAGCTGGGACGATCAGGACATTGAAGGCTATGCCGACCTGCTCGCTGATCCGGAGGCAATGAAGTTCATTTCGGCCGGCACTACACGGGGCAGAGACGCCGCCGCCAATGAAATTTCGGTATTCACAAAAGAACTTATCGATCAGGACTGGTCACGCTGGGCTGTAAGCCTGGGCGTGGAAGGATCATTTATCGGTTATGCAGGATTCGCAAAAAAAGAATATGGCATCAACTTTGGCAACCGTTTCCTCAGGAAATACTGGGGCACGCCCTACCCCTTTATTGCGATTCATCTGGCGCTCGAATACGGTTTCCAACGCCTGGGATTTGAGCAGGTCTACACGCTTACCAATATCCACCATCACCGTGCGCTGGAAATGAACAGAGCATTTTTGCATATGCCCGCAGTGACGGGAGAAGTCATAGAGACCGCCTACGGTCCTCACATAAAAATTGATCTTACACGTGAGCGGTTCCAGGACATAAGGCTGGCAAATCTCGAGCGAATCACACGGTTCTCGCGCCGCATGAAAAAGCCTGAACACACCCAGTCCGCTTGACGAAAATCACCATTGAGTATTCGCTCCCTTGAAAACACAACCGGCTCCCGCTTGCCCTTTGCAATCCGTAGCGGACCTCTGTAGTCGAGAAACCTGGGCTTATCCTAGTTTCCCCAGGCAACTTTATATGCCCTTCGGCTACATGCTGGCCGTCCTTCGCATGCTCTTGATAGTTGTACTAAGCCTGTTAGCCTGGCCATTTCCACTTGCCGTCAGGCGCGTTATATACCGAGGTATTCTCTGGATAATGGGCCTGAGGGTCAGGTGCGCACTTTCAACGCGACAAATCGCAACACTGACCGACGGTTGTGTGGTGGCCGCCAATCACGTAAGCGTTATTGATCCGTTCGCCATACTGGCGATGCCTGGCGCAACACTTGTGGCCTCGAGCGGCTACAACAGGGTTATCAGCCTCACTGCATTCCTTTTGATCAAGTGCGCGGGTGGCCGCGTCTGGAACGGCGCGGATAAAAAGACGTTTTCACGTAACCTGCGTAGTCTGCGGGACGCCCCCCAAGGCACCGCCCTTTACACCAATCCCGAAGCAACCATCAACAATGGCCGTGGCTTGTATCGCTTCCGCCCCGGGCTGCTGAGCCGCGGGTTGCCTGTGGTGCCACTTGCGGGGCGCTTGATCCTGCCCTTTGGCCTGGTGGCGAGCCCGCTTCATGCGTCAGGTCTGGCGTGCTTCCTGCGCCTGCTGGCTATGCCCTGGATGACCGTCGAAATGGCCTATCTGGAACCGCTGGAGCGCAATGAACACCAAAGCGGCCAGGCTTTTTCGGACTTGATACAAGCGCGTATCGCCGAGCACCTGGGCATCGCAGCAACCCAGTGGACCCGAGAAGACAAACACCACTACCGTCGCACAGATGCGCAGGCACACCCATGACAACGAGCCGCGACACCCATGTCATTTTCGACTTCGACCAGACCCTGGTGAACCACGAAAGCACCCTGGAGATCGTCAAGTCGGCGATTGGCGAAAGCCCGAACGCCCAGCCAATGCTGGAGCAACTGCAACTCATCACGCCCAAGGCGTTGACGGGCAAGGCCAGCTTCTGGGAAATGCTGAGTGTGATGAAAATGATCCCGTATATCCGCAGGCATCATATTCAACGCTATGTCGATACCATCATTGGCAGCCTCGACCCGTCCCTGGAGCAGACAGTGCACAACCTGCAACGCGAGGGCACGCACGTGTACATCCTCTCCGGAGGGTACACGGAGTGCATTACCCCAATTGCTCGATCACTGAACATCCAAGCCCATAATGTCATCGCCAACCGTCTTTTCTGGGCCGGTTCGCGCGCAATGTGCCCCAGGCCATCACCGTTGATAAACCCCGGCAGAGGGAAAAGTAGCATCGTGCAGCGATGGCGCAAGGAAGGCCGGCTGACGGGTCGAGCCCTGATAGTCGGAGACGCCAGATCCGACTATCAGGTGTATGCCGATGGTTGGGTCGACGGTTTCGTTTGCGCCGACTATTACACCAGCCAGCCGATGCCCGAGCTGTCCGGGCACATCCTTCGAGCTGACACGCCCATCCAGGTTCACGCGCACATCCAGACGTTGATGAACGAGCGTTGCTGACGGAAACGACAGCCCTAGGTGATTGGCGCGGGGTTGAACAAGGTGATGTCGTTATGCAGCTTGTGCCGCTGCGCCCACGTCTGCTTCCTGCCGCTGGCCACGTCCAGGTAGAAGTGAAACAACTCCCAGCCCAGCTCCTCGATGCTCGCGCGTCCGGTGGCGATGCGCCCGGCGTCGATATCGATCAGGTCCGGCCAGCGCTGGGCCAGCTCGGTGCGCGTCGACACCTTGACCACCGGCGCCATCGCCAACCCATAAGGCGTACCCCGCCCCGTGGTGAACACATGCAGGTTCATCCCCGCCGCCAGCTGCAAGGTGCCGCACACAAAGTCACTGGCCGGGGTTGCGCAAAAAATCAGGCCCTTGGTCTTGAAGCGCTCGCCTGGGCCGAGCACACCATTGATCGCGCTGCTGCCGGACTTGACGATGGAGCCCAGGGACTTCTCGACGATATTCGACAGGCCGCCCTTCTTGTTGCCCGGCGTGGTATTGGCGCTGCGATCCGCCTCGCCCTTGGCCAGGTAACGGTCGTACCAGTCCATTTCACGCACCAACGCTTCGGCAACTTCCTTCGTCTCTGCGCGAGAAGTCAGCAGGTAGATGGCATCGCGCACTTCCGTCACTTCGGAAAACATCACCGTCGCCCCGGCCCGCAGCAACAGGTCGGATGCATAACCCAGCGCCGGGTTGGCGGTGATGCCGGAAAACGCATCACTGCCGCCGCATTGCATGCCCAGGATCAGCTCGGAGGCGGGCACCGTTTCGCGGCGGCGCTGGTCGAGCTTTTTCAAGCGGACTTCGGCCAGCGCCATGATCTCCTCGATCATTTCGCCAAAGCCGTGGCTGGAATCCTGCAACCGGTACAGCCAGGGCTCGCTCAGGTCGACGGAGCTGTCGTTGTCGTGCATCACTTGCCCGGCCTGCAACTTCTCGCAGCCCAGGCTGATCACCAGGGCTTCGCCGCCCAGGTTCGGGTTGCGCGCCAGGTTGCGCACGGTGCGGATCGGAATGTAGGCATCCGTGGCCGTGATCGCCACGCTGCAGCCGTAGCTGTGCGTCAGCGCCACCACATCATCGACATGCGGGTACCTGGGCAGCAATTCATCCTTGATGCGCTGGACGGCATGATCCAGCACGCCGGTCACGCACTGCACCGTGGTGGTGATACCCAGGATATTGCGCGTACCCACAGTGCCGTCGGCGTTGCGATACCCCTCGAAGGTGAACCCCTCCAGCGGCGCCTGGGGTTCGGGCACCTCGGTGGACAGCGGCAGGCTGTCCAGCGGCGGCGCTGTGGGCATGCGCAACTGGTCTTCCTGCACCCAGCTGCCACGCGGGATCGGCGCCAGGGCATAGCCGATCGTCTGGCCGTAGCGAATGATCCGGCCGCCTTCGGGGATATCTTCCAGGGTCACTTTGTGGCTTTGAGGGATGAAGTCCACGGTGACCAGGCCGTCCGGGAACTCGGTCCCGGCCGGTACGCCTTGGTCGTTCACCACGATCACCACATTGTCGCGCTCGTGCAGGCGAATCGAGCGCGGCGAGTCGGCATGTTCAATCAACTGCATCACATGAACCTCAGGAATGCGCTTGGGAAAGGTGGGTCAACTCAGGGCCTTTGCTTGGCGGGTCCTTGAGCACCACGCGCTTGATCGGGCCGACGATCACCAGATAGCTGAACACCGCCACCAGCGCGTTGGCGCCGACGAACACCAGGGCCCACTTGAACGAGCCGGTGGTGCTGATGATGTAGCCGATGACAATCGGCGTGGTGATGGAGGCCAGGTTACCGAAGGTATTGAACAAGCCACCACTGAGGCCGGCGATTTGTTTCGGTGAGGTGTCGGACACCACCGCCCAGCCCAGTGCGCCAACGCCCTTGCCGAAGAAGGCCAGCGCCATGAAGCCCACCACCATCCATTCAACGTCGACGTAGTTGCACGCAATGATGCTGCTGGACACCAGCAGGCCGGCAATGATCGGCGCCTTGCGGGCGAAGGTCAGGGAATGGCCCTTGCGCAGCAGATAATCGGAAATCACCCCGCCCAGCACGCCGCCGATAAAGCCGCAGATCGCCGGCAGCGAGGCAATGAAACCGGCCTTGAGGATGGTCATGCCACGGTCCTGCACCAGGTACACGGGGAACCAGGTCAGGAAGAAGTAGGTGATGCCGTTGATGCAGTATTGGCCCAGGTACACACCCAGCATCATGCGGTTGGTCAGCAACTGGCGGATGTAATCCCACTTCGGCCCATCGGTTTTCTTGCCCTGGCCCTTGTCCTGGTCCATATCCACCATGGCGCCATTGGCGGCAATGTGATTGAGCTCCGCTTCGTTGATCATCGGGTGCTGGCGCGGACTGTGGATAACTTTCAGCCAGATCAGCGAGAACACAATGCCAATCACGCCCATCACGATAAACACATGCTGCCAGCCGAAGCGATAAACGATCCAGCCCATCAGCGGTGCGAACAACACGGTAGCGAAGTACTGCGCCGAGTTGAAAATCGCCGACGCCGTACCGCGCTCGGCCGTGGGGAACCAGGCCGCCACAATCCGTGCGTTGCCCGGGAAGGATGGCGCTTCGGCCAGGCCCACCATAAAGCGCAGCATGAACAGTGCAACCACGGCGGTCGAGACACCGAACTCACCGACGTAGCCTTGCAGCACGGTGAACAGCGACCAGGTAAAGATGCTCAGGGCATAGACTTTTTTCGAACCGAACCGGTCGAGCAGCCAGCCGCCGGGGATTTGCCCGGCGACGTAGGCCCAACCGAATGCAGAGAAGATGTAGCCGAGGGTGACCGCGTCGATGCCGAGGTCTTTTTGCAGGCTGGAACCGGCGATGGCGATAGTTGCACGGTCGGCGTAATTGATCGTGGTCACCAGGAACAGCATGAGCAGGATCAAATAGCGGACGTGAGTCGGCTTGGTCGCTTGCATGTAGAAGTACTCCCACTAATTATTTTTTTTGCGGGTAATGGTTATGTCTTGCTGGGTGCTGCCTCTTGTAGGAGCGAGCTTGCTCGCGAAAAACGTCAACGAATACGCAGGCATTCAGGGTGCACGCGGTGTCCTTGGGTTTTTCGCGAGCAAGCTCGCTCCTACAGTGAAACGGGTGCTACGACCCGATGTAGCTGGTTTTCACCACGGTGTAGAACTCTTGCGCATAGCGGCCCTGCTCACGCGAACCGTAGGACGAACCCTTACGGCCACCGAACGGAACGTGATAGTCCACGCCGGCGGTCGGCAGGTTGACCATGACCATCCCGGCCTGGGAGTGGCGCTTGAAGTGGTTGGCATGTTTCAACGAGGTGGTGGCGATACCAGCCGAAAGACCGAACTCGGTGTCGTTGGCCATGGCCAGCGCCGCCTCGTAGTCGGCCACCCGCACCACGTTGGCCACCGGGCCGAAAATCTCTTCACGGCTGATGCGCATGGCCGCTTCGCTGTCGGCAAACAGCGTCGGCGCCAGGTAGTAGCCCTCGGTGTCGCAGGTCACCAGACCGCCGCCGCTGACCAGCCGCGCGCCTTCGCTCTGGCCGATGTCGATGTACTTCATGTCCTGGTCCAACTGAGCCTGGGAAACCACCGGGCCAATGTCGGTACCGCTGTGGAGCGCGTGGCCGACCTTGATCGACTTCATGCGCTCGGCCATGGCCGCGACGAACTGGTCATGGATGCCGGCGGTGACGATCAGGCGGCTGGAAGCGGTGCAACGCTGGCCGGTCGAGTAGAACGCGCTCTGCACCGACAGCTCGACGGCCTGCTTGAGGTCGGCGTCGTCGAGAATGATCTGCGGGTTCTTGCCACCCATTTCCAACTGCACTTTGGCCTGGCGCGCTACGCAGTTGACGGCGATCTGACGGCCCACACCGACGGAACCGGTAAAGCTGATGCCGTCGACTTTCGGGCTGTTGACCAGCACATCGCCCACCACGCGACCGCTGCCCATCACCAGGTTGAACACCCCGGCCGGGAAACCGGCGCGGGAAATGATGTCGGCCAGGGCCCAGGCACAACCGGGTACCAGCTCGGCCGGCTTGATCACCACGCAGTTGCCATAGGCCAGGGCCGGGGCGATTTTCCAGGCCGGGATCGCGATCGGGAAGTTCCACGGCGTGATCAAGCCGACCACGCCGAGGGCTTCACGGGTGACTTCAACGTTGACGCCGGGGCGCACCGACGGCACATAGTCGCCCGACAGGCGCAGGCATTCACCGGCGAAGAATTTGAAGATGTTACCGGCGCGGGTCACCTCGCCAATGGCTTCGGGCAGGGTCTTGCCCTCTTCCCGGGCCAGCAGCGTGCCCAGCTCTTCGCGGCGGGCGAGGATTTCGCTGCCGACTTTATCCAGCGCGTCGTGGCGCGCCTGGATACCCGAGGTGGACCAGGCCGGAAACGCTGCGCGGGCGGCGTCGATAGCGGCGTTGACCTGAGCGACGTCAGCCTTGGCGTATTCGCCGATCACATCGGAAAGATCCGACGGGTTGATATTGGTGCAGTAGTCGGCGCCGGTTACCCATTCACCGTTGATGTAGTTGTCAAAACGCTTTGCTTGGGACACGAATCTTCTCCTGACGCAAAAGGCCGCTGATTGCTCAGCGGCCTTGTTGATAAGTTATTGCGCGCCTTGCTTGTCGATCAGCGCGGCCAGGGCTTCGTATTCTTCCGGCAGCAGATCGGTCAGCGGCGTGCGCACCGGGCCTGCGTCGTAGCCGGCGATTTTCGCACCGGCCTTGACGATGCTCACGGCATAACCGGCCTTGCGGTTACGGATGTCGAGGTAAGGCAGGAAGAAATCGTCAATGATTCTGGAAACGGTGGCGTGATCATCCCTGGCAATCGCGTGGTAGAAATCCATTGCGGTTTTGGGAATGAAGTTGAACACCGCCGAGGAGTACACCGGCACGCCCAGGGCCTTGTAGGCAGCGGCGTAAACCTCTGCAGTCGGCAGGCCGCCGAGGTAGCTGAAACGATCGCCGAGACGACGGCGGATCGACACCATCAACTCGATGTCACCCAGGCCATCCTTGTAGCCGATCAGGTTCGGGCAGCGCTCGGCCAGGCGTTCCAGCAGCGGCGCGGTCAGGCGGCAGACATTGCGGTTGTACACCACCACGCCGATCTTGACCGATTTGCACACCGCTTCAACGTGGGCGGCAACCCCGTCCTGGCTGGCTTCAGTCAGGTAGTGCGGCAGCAACAGCAAGCCTTTGGCACCCAGGCGTTCGGCCTCTTGAGCGTACTCGATGGCCTGGCGGGTCGCGCCGCCGACACCGGCAAGAATCGGCACGCTGGTGGCGCAGGTATCAACAGCGGTCTTCACCACCTGGGAATATTCGCTGGCGGCCAGGGAGAAAAACTCACCGGTGCCGCCTGCGGCGAACAGCGCAGTGGCGCCGTACGGGGCCAGCCATTCCAGGCGCTTGATATAGCCCGCCTGGTGAAAGTCACCCTGGGCATTGAAATCGGTCACCGGGAAAGACAGCAGACCGTGGGAGAGGATGGACTTCAGTTCTTGTGGATTCATTATTCGAACACCCTGGCGAAGACTTTCTGAGGAAAGCATTGTTGTTGGTTTAAATCATGTCGTACGTCATCGTACAACTATAAAAAGATTCGTCAACTGCAATTCATCAGGCCTCATCTCAAGCTCAGCGTTGAAACAGGTGATCAGGGAAGGGAGACGACGTCATAAGATCCATGACGCCTGGGGTACAGGTTGTCCGAAGACGGACGATTGGTGAGGTGGGGTTTTATCTGCCAGGGGACTACACGCAGACCAGATACACCTTGAGAGAGACGAGTAACTGACTTGACCGTCTGTCGCTACTGTCAATTCTGACAGTAGCGCGCTCTCCGCTACGTTCATAAGTTACCTCCTACTTTCCAATAGCTCAGTGCAGAGCCCTCTTGAAGCACTGCGATATTGGAAAGCATGCCAACTCTCACGATTTTTGGAGGTACACCATGTCCAAGACCTGGAAAACGAATACCGTCAAGAAAGGCAATAAAAAGCGCTCGCTTGATTACGAGCCAAACATTGGTGACGAGATCTACTACGACGATATAGGGGGTAACCCTGCGCTGGAAAAAGTCGTACGCAAAATCTACGACGAGACGATTGGCGAAATTGTCATCTACCTCGAACCGTCGCAAAATCCCTATCCTTGACCGAGCGTCTACCCGCGCTGCGCTTGCGCCTCTTCATGGGCATGGCGCAGCCTCTCCCGGCTATTGGTCAAATGCAAGCGCATCGCCGCACGCGCCGCGTCCGAATCCTGACGCGCGATGGCCTCATAAATCTCTTCATGCTCGCGACTCAAGCGCCCCATGTAATGCTGCTGGTCGTCATGGGCCAGGCGCGCCGAATTCAAGCGGGTACGCGGAATGATGCTGGTGCCCAGGTGGGTCATGATGTCGGTGAAGTAACGGTTGCCGGTGGACAGCGCAATTTCCAGGTGGAATGCAAAGTCCGACGCCACCGCATCACCGGCATGGGCCGCACTTTCATTCAGCGCGTCGAGGGCGGCACGCATGGCTGCCAGTTGTTCCTCGCTGCGGCGCAAGGCGGCCAGGCCTGCGGACTCCACTTCCAGGCTGATCCGCAACTCGAGGATCGCCAACACATCGCGCAGCGTCACCACGGTGGCCGGGTCGATGCGAAAACCGCTCGGGCTCGGCGTGTCCAATACGAACGTACCGATACCGTGCCGCGTCTCCACCTGCCCCGCCGCCTGCAAGCGCGAAATCGCCTCGCGCACCACGGTCCGGCTGACGCCATGGGCCTCCATGATTGCCGACTCGGTAGGCAGCTTGTCGCCACGCTTGAGTTGGCCGTCGCGGATCTGTTCGGACAACACCGTGACCAATTCCTGGGCAAGGCTGCGACGCTTGCGGGGAAGACGTGGGACGGCGTTGGCGTTTTCCATGATGAGTCATCTTTCTCGGTGAACTGAAGACGCATCATAGCCCATGGCGGTTGTACGATCACCGTCCCTGTCGCGACTTTCATACCTGTACGGCAGGCAAAAAAAAGCCCCGGCAACCGCCGAGGCATTTTTCAGGCTAGCCCGAAGGCGGCAGCCGCTTACTTCACCACTTTCAAGCTCGGCCGGCCAGTAGGGCGCGGCGGCTCGTTATCCGGTGGCGGCACATCATCGCCGCCTTGCCCTTCGATCGTTTCGTCGTCCTCGAAAGGCGACTCCAGATCGAACACCATGCCCTGGCCGTTCTCACGGGCATAAATCCCGAGGATGGCGCCGATCGGCACGAACAGCGTATGCGGCACACCGCCGAAACGCCCTTCGAAACTGACCGCTTCGTTGTCCATGTGCAGGTGGCGCACCGCACTGGGCGATACGTTCAATACAATCTGTCCGTCACTGGCAAAACCCTGCGGAACCTGCACCGCAGGAAATTCGGAGTTGACCAGCATGTGCGGGGTGCAATCATTGTCCACAATCCACTCATAGAGCGCGCGGACCAGGTAGGGTCGACTGGAGTTCATCAGCGGCTCCTTAAGCCTTAGCGCATATCGCGTTCGACACCAGACAGACTCGCCTGGAAAGCCTCACGCGCAAATTGGCGCTCCATGTAATCAAGCAACGGCTTGGCCGGCCGTGGCAGTTCAATGCCCAGAACCGGCAAGCGCCAGAGTATGGGTAATAGGCAGCAATCGACCAAACTTTGTTCCTCACTGAGGAAAAAAGGTTTATCGGCGAACAGCGGCGAAACGCCGGTCAGGCTTTCGCGCAATTCCTTACGCGCCTGTACGCGCGCGGCCTCTTTACTGCGGGTATCGAGAATCACATCCACCAGCCCGCACCAGTCACGCTGGATCCGATGGATCAGCAGGCGGCTGTTGGCACGCGCCACCGGGTAAACCGGCAGCAAAGGCGGATGCGGGTAACGCTCATCCAGATATTCCATCACCACGGTTGACTCCCACAACGCCAGGTCACGATCGACCAGGGTGGGCAAGCTGCCGTAAGGGTTCACTTCGATCAGCTTCGGCGGCTGACGGCCCGCCTCCACACTGATGATCTCGGCGCTGACACCCTTCTCTGCGAGCACGATGCGTACTCGGTGGGAATAGTGGTCGGCGGGGTCGGAGTAACAGGCCAACCGGTTGGTCACGCCCATGGCGGTCCTCCTCGCTTGTTGAAATTATCGAAAGCTCAAAAACGAGCGCGCCCAGAGAGCATCCCTGTAACGCCCGGTAAAACCGGCGCTACGTGTTCAGAGATGCCGCTGGGCGCGCAAGATTAACAGCAATTGCTTACGGTTGGATCAATGCACATCCTTCCAGTACTCGCGTTTGAGCAGATAGGCGAATACGAAGAAGAAAGCCAGGTACAGCAAGACGTACGTACCGATGCGCTGGTGCTGCAGTTTGACCGGGTTGGCCGAGTAGGCCAGGAAGGTCACCAGGTTCTTGACCTTCTCGTCGAACTGCTCTTCGTTCAGCGTACCGGTCTTGGGCACGATGGTCAGTTGATCGCACGCTTCATGGGTCAGCGGCGTGCCGGTCAACGGATCATATTGCTTCTTGCCGTCTTCAACGACCTGAACCTGCTTGCATCCTACCACCTGGCGACCCTGCAGGCCGACCAGAACGTTGGGCATGCCGACGTTCGGGAACACTTTGTTGTTCACGCCCCACGGCCGGGTCGGGTCTTCGTAGAAGGATTTGAGGTAGCCGTAGAGCCAGTCGGTGCCCCGCACACGTGCTACCAGGGTCAGGTCCGGCGGTGCCGCACCGAACCAGGCCTTGGCGTCCGCCGGCTTCATGCCGATGTTCATGTGGTCGCCGATCTTGGCCCCGGTGAACACCAGTTTTTCCAGCATCAACTCATGGGGGATGCCCAGGTCGTCGGCCACCCGCTCGTAGCGCTGGAACTTGGCGCTGTGGCAGCCCATGCAGTAGTTGGCGAACGTGCGCGCACCGTCCTGCAGAGCGGCTTTATCGGAGACGTCGATGTCGACCTTTTCCAGCTGCGCGCCATGCTCGGCGGCCCAAGACAGGAGCGGCAGGGCCGCAAGCACTAATGCCACGAATAATTTTTTCATCAGCCAGTCACCCTTTCCGGAACCGGTTTGGTCTTCTCGAGCCGGGTGTAGAACGGCATCAGAATGAAGTAGGCGAAGTACAGGAAGGTGCAGACCTGCGACAGCAACGTGCGCTCGGGGGTCGGCGCCAGTACGCCCAGCACGCCCAGGATCACGAACGAAATGCAGAACACCCACAGCCAGATCTTGCTCAGCCAGCCCTTGTAGCGCATGGACTTGACCGGGCTGCGGTCGAGCCACGGCAGCACGAACAGCACCGCAATCGCCGCGCCCATGGCGATGACGCCCATGAGTTTGTCGGGGATCGCACGCAAGATGGCGTAGAACGGCGTGAAGTACCAGACCGGGGCAATATGCTCGGGCGTCTTGAAGGCGTTAGCCTGTTCAAAGTTAGGCTTCTCCAGGAAATAACCACCCATCTCCGGGAAAAAGAACACGATCGAACAGAATACGAACAGGAACACGACCACACCGACAATGTCTTTCACGGTGTAGTACGGGTGGAATGGAATGCCGTCCAGCGGGATGCCGTTCTCGTCCTTGTGCTTCTTGATATCCACGCCATCCGGGTTGTTGGAGCCGACTTCATGCAGCGCCAGGATGTGCAATACCACCAGGCCCAGGATCACGATCGGCAAGGCCACCACGTGCAAGGCGAAGAAGCGGTTCAGGGTGATGCCCGAGATCAGGTAGTCGCCGCGAATCCACTGGGTCAGGTCGTTGCCGATCACCGGGATGGCACCGAACAGCGAGATGATCACCTGGGCGCCCCAGTACGACATCTGGCCCCATGGCAGCAGGTAACCCATGAAGGCTTCGGCCATCAGCGCCAGGTAAATCAGCATGCCGAACACCCACACCAGCTCGCGGGGTTTCTGGTACGAACCGTAGAGCAGGCCACGGAACATGTGCAGGTAGACCACGATAAAGAACGCCGATGCGCCGGTAGAGTGCAGCAGGCGCAGGATCGAGCCGTACTCGACGTCACGCATGATGTACTCGACGGAGGCGAACGCCTCTTCCGCCGAAGGCGTATAGCTCATCGTCAGCCAGACACCGGTGACGATCTGGTTGACCAGCACCAGCAGCGCCAGGGAGCCGAAGAAGTAGAAGAAGTTGAAGTTTTTTGGCGCGTAATATTTGCTGAGATGGTCTTCCCACATTTTGGTGGCGGGGAAGCGCGCATCCACCCAATCCATGAACTTGCTCATCACGCGTTCTCCTTATCGAGGCCAATGACAATAAGGTCGTCAGTTTCGTAGGTGTGCGGAGGAACCGGCAGGTTCAAGGGTGCAGGCTGGGACTTGTAGACACGGCCGGCGAGGTCGTAATGGGAACCGTGGCAGGGGCAGAAGTAACCGCCAACCCAGTCCTTGCCCAAGTCAGCGGGCGCGACTTCCGGGCGAAACGTAGGCGAGCAACCCAGGTGGGTACACAGCCCCACCAGCAGCAGGATCTCCGGCTTGATCGAACGTGCTTCGTTCTTGGCGTAGGCGGGTTGGTCGGACTTCTCGGATTGGGGGTCAGACAACTGGCCTTCAATCTTCTTGAGATTCCCCAGGATTTCCTCGGTACGACGAACAATGAAGACCGGCTGGCCGCGCCATTCAGCAATCATCTGCTGCCCTGGCTCGATCTTGCTGACATTCACCTTCACCGGTGCACCTGCGGCTTTCGCCTTGGCACTGGGAAACCATGACCCCACGAACGGGACCGCAGCCCCCACCGCTCCTGCAGCACCCACCACGGATGTGGCTGCTACCAGAAAGCGACGCCGGCCTGCATTCACGCCGTCATTGCTCATTCAGTCCTCTCCCATCAGCTTTTTGGCCTGTTAAATCAGGCGTCTACTAAGTGTTGAATCTTTACTTATAAAAATTTTGACGGATGGTAATGAAAAGCCCCACGTATGACAAGGGAATTACCCGGAGCTCCACCCCCAGGCCTTGTAGTATAGGGGGTCTACGGATGTGGCAAGTTGTCACGGCGAAAAATCTGCATAAATCCCAGGCAATAAAAAACGCCCAGCTCCGTGAGGAGGCTGGGCGTTTTTGTGGAACGTAAAGCGAATTAACGCTTCGAGTACTGCGGACGCTTACGCGCTTTACGCAGACCGACTTTCTTACGTTCAACTTCACGAGCATCGCGAGTTACGAAGCCAGCTTTGCGCAGAGCGCCACGCAGGGTTTCGTCGTACTGCATCAGAGCGCGAGTGATACCGTGGCGGATTGCGCCAGCTTGACCACTTACACCGCCACCGATAACGGTGACGTAGATGTCGAACTTTTCAACGGTCTCGGTCAATTCCAGCGGCTGACGAACTACCATGCGGGCAGTTTCGCGGCCGAAGAAGTTGTCCAGGGAGCGGTTGTTGATCGAGATGTTACCAGTGCCCGGACGCAGGAAAACGCGTGCGGTTGCGGTTTTGCGACGGCCAGTGCCGTAATTTTGAGTCGCCGACATAATGAACTATTCCGTTAAAACTTCAGTTCTTGGGGCTGCTGAGCAGCATGAGGGTGTACAGCGCCCGCATAGACTTTCAGCTTGCGAAACATATCGCGACCCAGTGGGCCCTTAGGCAGCATGCCTTTGACCGCGATTTCGATCGGGGCTTCAGGCTTCTTGGAGATCAGGCCTTCAAAGTTGGAAGACTTGATACCGCCTGGGAAACCGGAGTGACGGTAGTACATTTTGTCTTGCGCTTTGTTGCCGGTAACACGTACCTGCTCAGCGTTGATGATGACAATGTAGTCACCGGTATCAACGTGCGGGGTGTATTCAGGCTTGTGCTTGCCACGCAGACGGCTGGCGACTTCAGTGGCCAGACGACCCAGGGTCTGACCAGCGGCGTCGACGACAAACCAGTCGCGCTGAACTGTTTCCGGTTTTGCAGTAAAAGTTGTCATTCTTTAATAGCCTCAGGGGCCGCCCTGTAAATTAGACGGCGGATCTTACTGAATAGTGCGTACTTTGACAAGGTCAAAGGCAGCCGGATACAGACGCTATCGGGGGCTCGGGTCAGCGCGTCCGTTCAACGGCAAGATTCTTCGGCAGGCGGCGCATCACTTCCACTGCAGAAAGAGGTGGGCAATTATGCAGATTGCGAAAAAAAATTCAACCTGCTTTTATGATTGTTTTCCCCGAAGGAGTACCCGATGGATTATCGACAGCTGGGCCGGACCGATCTGAACGTAAGCGCGATCGCCCTGGGCACCATGACCTGGGGTGAGCAGAACAGCGAGGCAGAGGCCTTCGCCCAGATCGAACGGGCCAAGGCGGCCGGAATCAACTTCCTCGATACGGCGGAAATGTACCCGGTACCGCCCAAGGCCGATACCTATGCCACGACCGAGCGTTATATCGGCAATTACTTCAAAAGCCGTGGCGACCGCGCCGACTGGATCCTCGCCAGCAAGATCGCCGGCCCCGGCAACACCATCGATTACATCCGCGACGGCCACCTGCGCCATAACCGCAAGCACATTGTCGAGGCACTCGACGCCAGCCTCAAACGCCTGCAGACCGACTGGATCGACCTCTACCAACTGCACTGGCCGGAGCGCAGCACCAACTTTTTCGGCCAATTGAGCTACAAGCACAAGGACGAAGACGACCTCACCCCGCTGGAGGAAACCCTCGAAGCGCTGGATGAGCAGGTCAAGGCCGGCAAGATCCGCCACATCGGCCTGTCCAACGAAACGCCGTGGGGCACCATGAAATTCCTTGCCCTGGCCCAAGCCCGTGGCTGGAGCCGTGCGGTGTCGATCCAGAACCCCTACAACCTGCTCAACCGCAGCTTTGAAGTGGGCCTGGCGGAAATCGCGATTCGCGAACAATGCGGCTTGCTGGCCTACTCGCCCCTGGCGTTCGGCATGCTCAGCGGCAAGTACGAGGGCGGCGCGCGTCCGGCCAAGGCGCGCCTGACGGAGTACAGCCGCTTCAGTCGCTACTTCAATCCGCAGTCGGAGGCGGCGTGCAGCCGTTATGTGGCATTGGCGCGGGAACATGGCCTGGACCCGGCGCAGATGGCGCTGGCGTTTGTGACGCAACAGCCGTTTGTGACCAGCAATATCATCGGCGCCACGAGCCTTGAGCAGCTGGACAGCAACATTGCCAGTGCCGAGCTGAAACTGTCGAAAGAAGTGCTGGAAGGAATTGAGGCGATTCAGAAGGATCATCCGAATCCGGCGCCCTGATTGACCTTCAGGCCGCCATCGGGGGCAAGCCCCCTCCCACACTTGACCCTGTTCACAGATCAAAATGTGTGGAAGGGAGCTTGCCCCCCACCTGACCCTGTTCACAGATCAAAATGTGGGAGGGGGCTTGCCCCCGATGAGGCCATCAGCCACACCACACAATCAAAGCGCCCGCGCAATGATCTCCTTCATGATCTCATTGGTCCCCGCATAAATGCGCTGCACCCGCGCATCCGCCCACGCCCGCGCAATCGGGTATTCCCACATGAAGCCGTAGCCGCCGTGCAGTTGCACGCACTCATCGAGCACCTTGCATTGCAGGTCTGTCGCCCAATATTTGGCCATCGCCGCAGTGGGCACATCCAGCTTGCCTTCCAGGTGCAGTGCCAGGCATTTATCCACGAACACGCGGCCGATTTGAATCTCGGTGGCCATCTCCGCCAACTTGAACCGGGTGTTCTGAAAGTCGGCAATCGCCTTGCCGAACGCCTTGCGCTCGCGGGTGTAATCCAGCGTCCACTGCAGCGCCGCCTCCGCTGAAGACAGCGCGCCAATCGCCACGGTCAGCCGCTCCTGGGGCAGTTCCTGCATCAGGTACGCAAAGCCCATTCCGGCCTGGCCCAGCAGGTTTTCCTTGGGCACACGCACATCCTGAAAGAACAACTCCGAGGTGTCCTGGGCCTTCATGCCGACCTTCTCCAGGCGCTTGCCCTTGGCGAAGCCCGGAGTATCGGCTTCTACCAGGAACAGGCTGGTGCCCTTCGCGCCGGCCTTGGGATCGGTCTTGGCGACCACGATCACCAGGTCGGCCAGATAGCCGTTGGTGATGAAGGTCTTGGAGCCGTTGATCACATAGTCATCGCCGTCCGGCACCGCCGTGGTCTTCACCCCTTGCAGGTCGGAGCCGGCCCCCGGCTCGGTCATGGCAATGGCCGTGACCTTCTCGCCCGAGACCAACTTGGGCAAGTATTTGTGTTTCAGCGTTTCGCTGCCGTAGTGAAGGATGTACGGCGCGACAATGTCCGAATGCAGTGAAAAACCAATGCCGGTCAAGCCCAGGCGACTGATCTCTTCGATCACCACCGCGCTGTAGAGAAAGTCCGCGCCGAGCCCTCCGTATTCTTCCGGCACGTGCGAACACAGCATCCCCGCCTCCCCCGCCTTGTTCCACAGACTGCGGTCGATATGACCCTGTTTTTCCCATTGCCCGTGGAAGGGCGCCGCCTCCTTTTCAAGAAAGGTGCCCACGCTGTCGCGAAAGAGTTCGTGCTCCGGGCTGAACAAGGTTCTGGCAATCATGGGTCACCTGCATGGATTGTCGGACAAAATCGATCCCACAGAGCCTATGCCGCGAATGCGTCACGGGACACTGGACACATGCGACAAAAAATAAGACGATCCAGCCGTCTGGTGACCACTTTCCCCTATAAGAATAAATGAAATTATGTCTAACCAAATCTCCACGCCCCTGCGGCGCGTCAGCATTCTGGCCATTGATCGGGTATTCGCTTCCACCCTCATGCAAGCCAAGGATTTTTTCCACCTCGCCAGCCTGCGTTATGGCAAGCAACAAGGCCTGGGCCTGACCCCTGCCTTTGAAACGCGCCTGGTCAGTCCCGACGGGCAATCGGTGCGCAGTTTCAGCGATGTGATCATGCCGGTGGACGGCGGCCTGGAAGACGCCGACATCATCGTGCTGCCGGCCTTCTGGGACGACTTCGACGCCATGTGCACCCGCTACCCCCAGGTGCTGCCGTGGCTGCGCGAACAACACGCCCGCGGCGCCGTGCTGTGCGGCGAAGCCACCGGGGTATTCTGGCTGGCCGAAGCCGGCCTGCTCGATGGCAAGGAAGCGACCACTTACTGGCGCTTCTTCACTGTATTCAGCGAACGCTTCCCCCAGGTGCAGCTCAACCAGGACAAGCACCTGACCGACGCCGACAACCTGTACTGCGCCGGCGGCACCACCTCAGCCTGCGACCTCTACATTTATCTGATCGAACGCTTCTGCGGGGCCAACATCGCCCAGGCCGTGGCCCGCGACATTCTGTATGAAGTGCAACGCAGCTATTCGCCGGGGCGCATCGGTTTCGGCGGGCAGAAGCTGCACCAGGATGTGATCATCCTGCAGATCCAGCATTGGCTCGAAGAACACTTTGCCGACAAGTTCCGCTTCGAAGACGTCGCCAGGGAGCACGGCATGAGCATCCGCAACTTCATGCGCCGCTTCCAGGCCGCCACCGGCGACAAGCCGCTGCATTATCTGCAACGCTTGCGCATCGAGACCGCCAAGGGCCTGCTGTCGGGCAGCCGCAAGAGCATCAAGACCATCAGCTATGAGGTGGGTTACGACGATGCGAGCTTCTTTGCGCGGTTGTTCAGGCAGCACACGGAGTTGTCGCCGAATCAATACCGCCAGCAATTCCAGCAGGCCGCCTAACTGGATATACACAAAACCAATGTGGGAGGGGGCTTGCCCCCTCCCACAGTTTGATTTGCATTGATCTTAGGGTTTGTGTCCGCGCGACAGGAATTCGTGGGACTGCATTTCCAGCAAACGGCTCAAGGTGCGCTGGAATTCGAAGTTCAAGCGCCCGCCGGTATACAGGTCCTTGAGTTCGACTTCCGCCGAGATGATCAGCTTGACGTTACGGTCGTAGAACTCGTCGACCATGTTGATAAAGCGCCGCGCGATGTCGTCGGTGGTCACGCCCATCTGCTCCACACCGCTCAAGATCACCGCATGGAAGATCTTGCCCAGTTCGATGTAGTCGTTCTGGCTACGCGGGCCGTCGCACAGTTGACGGAATTCGAACCAGGCCACGTCATCGCAGGTACGCAAGGCGATGATTTCGCGGTTCTCGATCATCAACTTGTCGTTTTCCACCGCCTGGGTGCATTCTGGCGTCAACGCGCGGAAGCTTTTCTTCAGGCTTTCGTGAGCCGCTTCGTTGAGCGGAAAGTGGAACAGCTCCGCCTGCTCGAGGTGACGCAAACGATAGTCGACGCCGCTGTCGACATTGACGATATCGGTGTTCTGCTTGATCAACGCAATGGCCGGCAGGAAGCGCGCGCGCTGCAGGCCGTCCTTGTAGAGGCCATCGGGCACGATGTTCGAGGTGGCGACCAGGGTCACGCCGTTCTTGAACAGCTCTTCCATCAAGGTGCCGAGGATCATGGCGTCGGTGATGTCGGAGACGAAGAACTCATCGAAGCAGATCACCCGCGCTTCGTCGGAGAAACGCTTGGCAATGATCGTCAGCGGGTTCTTTTCCCCCGGCAGGGTCTTCATCTCTTCATGCACACGCTTCATGAAGCGGTGGAAGTGGGTACGCACCTTTTCCTTGAACGGCAGCGCTTCGAAGAAAGTGTCCACCAGGTAAGTCTTGCCCCGGCCGACGCCACCCCAGAAGTACAGGCCCTTGACCGGCGTGTGGTCTTTTTTGCCAAACAGCTTGCTGAACATCCCCGGCTTGGTTTGCGAGGCCGCGACCAGGTCTTCATACAGGCGCTGCAAATGACGCACCGCATTTTCCTGGGCCGCATCATGGAAGAAGTCAGGGCGTTTCAGATCAGCTTGATATCGTTCTAGGGGCGTCATAATTTCGTTAGCAAGGCAACAAAAACGGGCCGTCACTGTAACGACGGCCCTGGATAATGGCAATCAACCCTTGGTCGGGTTAATCCTCGGAAGGCGCCAACGCGACGCGCAATGCAGCGATGGCGGCATCGCGAGAGGCTTCGTCGGCGAACTCGGCGCTGTCGGCCACAGCGGCGTCATCCAGCCATACGCTGAAGCGCCGGGCCTCGGTGCGTATGTCCAAATCACCGCTCTGCAATTGCCTGGTCACCGCGCCGGCCGCTTTGCCGTCGGCGAAGTGGCGCGACAGCAGCAGTTGCTCGCCGTCAGCCGCCAGCAGGCGGAAGCGGAAGCTGCCGTCGTCCTCACGAAAGCTCACGAAGCGCGCAGCCTTCGCTGCTTTCTTCTTGGTGGCGACCGGCGCCGCAGCCTGGTTGACGAACGAGCGCAGGCCCACCGCTTCGCGCAGCTCAGCCAGGAACGGCGCCGCCACGGCACGGGCTTTTTTCGCGCCGACCAGCAGCAGGTCTTCCATGTCGGACGGGCGCGACATCAGTTGGTGATAACGTTCGCGCGCCTCACCGAGTTGCCCGTCGAGCAGTTGGAACAGACGGTTCTTCGCCTCGCCCCAGCCCAGGCCTTGCAGCAGCTCACCACGGAATTCTTCTTCCTGGGCCTTGGTCGCGAATGCCTGGTACAGGGTGAACAGGTGCGAGTTGTCCGGGTCCTTGGCTTCGCCTGGCGCGCGCGAATCGGTGACGATCCGCGAGATCGACTCCTTCATGTCCTTGGCGCTGGTGAACAACGGGATGGTGTTGTCATAGCTCTTGGACATCTTGCGCCCGTCCAGGCCCGGCAAGGTGGCGACGCTTTCTTCGATCAACGCTTCAGGCATGGTGAAGAATTCTTTACCGTTGCCGAACAGGTGGTTGAAACGCTGGCCGATATCACGGGCCATTTCCACGTGCTGGATCTGGTCGCGGCCGACCGGCACCTTGTGCGCGTTGAACATCAGGATGTCCGCCGCCATCAATACCGGGTAGCTGTACAGGCCCATGCTGATGCCCGCGTCCGGGTCTTCGCCGCTCTCCACGTTTTTGTCCACCGACGCCTTGTAGGCGTGGGCGCGGTTGAGCAGGCCCTTGGCGGCCACACAGGTCAGCAGCCAGGTCAGCTCGGGGATCTCGGGGATATCGGACTGGCGGTAGAACGTCACTCGGTTCACATCCAGGCCACCGGCCAGCCAGGTCGCGGCGATTTCCATGCGCGAGCGCTGGATGCGCTGCGGGTCATCGCACTTGATCAGGGCGTGGTAGTCGGCCAGGAAGTAGAAGGAATCGGCATTGGCGTCTTCGCTGGCAAGGATCGCCGGGCGGATCGCACCGGCGTAGTTGCCCAGGTGCGGCGTGCCGGTGGTGGTGATGCCGGTGAGGATGCGGGTACGGGTCGTCATGGGTGATCGCTTGTCGTCAATTCGAAAGGCGTGGCAGCACCAGATCCTTGAGATCGGTCAGCTTGCCATGAAAAAAGTGTCCGCATTCTGCCACTTTCAGCAGCGTATGGGGGCGATTCAAGGCGGCGGACCAGTCGTAGACAACTTGCGGGTCGACCACTTCGTCGGTTTCCGGCTGGATCAGGGTCAACGGGCATCCCTGTGGCAGCACATCGGTGTCGCGCAGACGCATCACGGCGGCGGCGACCATGAACAGGTGCGCAAGCTTTTCGCCCTTGGCTTCCAGGCGGCCACCGAGGCTTGCGGCCACATAGCCGCCGAAGGAAAACCCCAGCAGGGTCAGCGGCAACTGCGGGTGTTTTTCACGCAACCAGGTGGCGGCCGCTTCGGCATCGTCGACTTCACCGCTGGCCATATCGTGGGAACCGGCGCTGGCGCCGACGCCACGATAATTGAAACGCAACGTAATCAAACCGGCATCGCGCGCGGTGCGCTGCAGGGTCGACACCACTTTATTGAGCATGGTCCCGCCCTGCACCGGGTTGGGGTGGCAGATCAGCGCCAGGCCACGTGGTTCGGGGTGATCCAGATACAGGGCTTCCAGTTGGCCCACCGGGCCATCAATCAAAACGGGGGTTTCACGCATGAGCAAGGATGAACTCCGTGACCTCTCAAGGGGTCGACTCGTCTAGCTAAAAGTCTGTGCATGGCATCATTGCGAGCTTAATCGCGGTATACAGCGCAGGTTTGAGCCGTTAACGTAAAGCAAAGCCGTTTATAGAGGAAGGACTCGTGGAACACTCGCTCTTAGTTTGGTTGTTGCCGACTCTTGCCCTGGTTGCCGGTGTCGCCATTGGATTCCTGGTTGCTCGCCTGCTGCCGAATGCCGCGCCTAACCGCACGCAACGTCAGCTGGATGACATTCAGGAACGTTTTGACAGTTATCAGAACGAGGTTGTTACCCACTTCAACAGCACCGCGACCCTGGTCAAGAAGCTCACCCAGAGCTACCAGGAAGTACAGGATCATCTCGCCGATGGCGCAAACCGCCTGGCCCTCGACGACATCACCCGCCAGCGCCTGCTGGCCGCGCTGCATTCCGATGCACCGCAAACCCCACGGGAACGCCTGACCCCGCCCCGGGAAAACCAGGAACCGCCGCGGGACTACGCGCCAAAAACGCCGAACGCCCCCGGCATGCTGGATGAGCATTACGGTTTGAAGAAGTAATTCATTCAAGCCATTAAAAAGCCCGGCTGATCGATGATCAGCCGGGCTTTTTTTGTGGACTCTCTCCAGAGAACAATCGAGATCCAATGTGGAAGGGGGCTTGCCCACGATGAGCATAGGTATCTACACAACTCAGCAGCGCCAACCGTAACCACGATGCGAAGCGAGTCGCTCTTGATCTGGCTTTTGATCTTGATCTGCTTGTGATCCTAGGCGCCCCGTTAAACCACGCTGGCCGAACGCAGGCTTGAATCCGTGGGTAACCCGGCAGGACGCCGGGTTAGCCGCACTGGGCCAGGGATGGCCCATTGCGGCGGCCCACGGATTCAAGCCGGAGAGAGGGCACACCGAGCCTAGGCGAGGTGCCGAGTGGTGGGGCAAGAGCGTTTTGCTTACTTTTGCGCTTTTCAAAAGTGAGCCGCTGTAAAAGCGGAACCATTAGCAGCCGTTACCGCAGAAACGGATATGTACTCGGTCTGATCCAACATCCTGGTCGGCCCAGAGGCCGCCATCGGGGGCAAGCCCCCTCCCACACTTGACCCCACATGACCTTAGGCCGGTTGTTGTTCCTGCAACCGCCCACCCTCGATCCGCACATGCCTTTCATGGAAGCGCTTGAGACTGCTGCGATGGCCGACGCTGACGATGCTCAACCCCGGCAGTTCATCGATCAGCGCCTGATACAACGTCGCCTCATCCTCCTCATCCATGGCCGAAGTCGCTTCGTCCATGTACAGCCACTGCGGCGCGAACAATAACGCACGGGCAAAGGCCAGGCGCTGTTGCTCGCCGGGCGAGAGCATGCGCTGCCAGTGGTTGGCTTCATCCAGGCGACCCACCAGATGCGGCAGGCGACAGGTTTCCAGTACTTGTGCATAACGTTCTGCCGGATAGACGCTGTCGTCCTGTGGATAACTCAACACGGCCTTAAGCGTGCCAATCGGTAAATACGGCTTCTGCGGCAGAAACAGATAGCGCGTCGCCGGCAGGCGAATGCTGCCATGGCCAGCCGGCCACAGATGCCCCATCGCCCGCAGCAAGGTGCTCTTGCCGCTGCCGGAACGCCCGCTGAGCATCACGCGCTGGCCAGGCTCCACGGTCATGTCGGCGTCGATGAGCAAGTGACGGCCGTCGGCCAGGTCCATGCCCAGATTCTTGATCACCAGGTGTTCGCCTTCAGGGCGCACATCGATGGCCGGGGCACGCTGCTCGTTGTCGCTCATGGCCTGCTGGAAACTCAGCAGACGGTCACTGGTAGCGCGCCACGACGCCAGTTCCGAGTAGGCGTTGATAAACCAGCTGAAGTTCTCCTGCACATTGCCGAACGCCGAGTTGATTTGCATCAGCTCGCCCAGTTCGATCTTGCCGGTGAAGTAGCGCGGCGCGGCCACGATAAACGGGAAAATAATCGCTATCTGACTGTAGCCGGCGGTAAAGAAGGTCAGGCGCTTGGACACTTTCATGATGTCCCAGAAGTTGTGCCAGACCTTGCCGAAGCGCGTGCTCAGGCGCTGCTTTTCATTCGATTCGCCGTTGTACAGCGCGATACTTTCGGCATTTTCACGTACCCGTACCATGGAGAAACGCAAGTCGGCTTCGAAGCGCTGTTGCTGGTTGCTCAAGCCGATCAGGCGACGCCCGATCAAGTGCGTCAGCCAACTGCCCACGGCGGCGTACAGCAGCGCGCACCAGAACATGTAGCCGGGAATGGTGAGGCCGAACACCTCGATGCTGCCCGACACGCCCCACAGGATGATCGAGAACGACACCAGGCTGACCACGTTGCGCAACAGCCCAAGGCCCAGGCTCAAGGTGCTGGAGGTGAACGTATTGAGGTCTTCGGAAATCCGCTGGTCCGGGTTATCGGTGTAGCCGCCCTGCTCCAGCTGGTAGTAGTTCTTGTGGGCGAGCCAGCGTGCGAAGTGCTGTTCGGTGAGCCAGGCACGCCAGCGGATGGTGAGCATCTGGGTCAGGTACAGGCGGTACACCGCGCCCAGGATCGCCACGGCCGCGATACCGCCGAAGTAAACGATCAAGTGCCAGAAAGCAGCCGTGTCCTTCTTCTCCAGCGCGTTGTAGAAATCCTTGTACCAGTGGTTGATCCACACCGAGATCGCCACGCTGAACAGCGACAAAGCAATTACGGCGGCCAGCAGCAACCAGGCCCTGCCCTTCTCTTCACTGCGCCAATACGGCGTGATCATGGCCCAGGTTCGGCGGAAGAATTGCCCGCGCACCGCATCGTTGACCGCGGAATATTCAGCGTTCTGATTCATTGTTCAGGCTCGGTAGGAAAACATCACAGGCGTTTGAACCGATCATAGGTGATCGGTTCGTGCATCCGTGCAGCCTGAAGCGGGTTGTTCAGTCGCCGTTCAGCGTCGTACCGGGCGCTTCTGCAACTTACGCTGCAAGGTACGCCGGTGCATGCCCAACGCGCGAGCGGTGGCGGAGATATTGCCTTCGTGCTCGGTCAGTACGCGCTGGATGTGCTCCCACTGCAGGCGGTCCACCGACATGGGGTTTTCCGGAACCAGGGTATCGAGGTCGGCGTGCTCGGACAGCAGCGCGGCGAGCACGTCATCGGCATCCGCCGGCTTGCACAGGTAGTTGCAGGCGCCACGCTTGATGGCTTCGACGGCAGTGGCGATGCTGGAATAGCCGGTGAGGATCACCACGCGCATTTCCGGGTCGAGTTCGAGCAGCTTGGGCAACAGCACCAGGCCCGAGTCGCCGTCCATTTTCAGGTCGAGCGCGGCGTAGTCCGGCAGGTCGGCCTGGGCGATGGTCAGGCCTTCTTCGGCCGAGCCTGCGGTGCTGACGCGAAAACCGCGACGGCTCATGGCACGCGCCATCACGCGGGTAAACGTGGCGTCATCATCTACCAGCAACAAATGCGGCAGTTCTTCGCCTTCGACTTGGATCTCGTCACTCATCGATATCTCCTCGTGCGACACGGGGCAGGCGCAGCTCGGTGAGCGTACCGCCTTCCTCATGACTATAGAGCTTCACTGAGCCGCCCGCGCGGGTCACGCTGGCCTTGCTCAAAAACAGGCCCAGGCCGAAACCTTTGCCCTTGGTGGTAAAAAACGGTTTGCCGATCTGCTCGGCAATGGCCAGCGGCACGCCCGCGCCGTGGTCACGAATGCTGATGGTGACGTTTTCCGCGTCCCAGTCCAACTGCACGCCCAGGCCTTCAGGGCAAGCGTCGGCGGCATTGTTCAACAGGTTGAGCAAGGCCTGGGTGAGGTCCGGCGGCGGCGCCATGCGCGGTACGCTGCCCTGGCCCAACAGAGTGAAACGGTAACTGGCTTCAGGGCGCATCAGGTGCCAGCGGTTCAGGGCTTCGTCGAGCCACTGGGTGACATCCTGCATCTCGACCGCCAGACGCCGATTGGCTTCGGCGGCGCGTACCAGTTGCTGCAGGGTCAACTTGCACTGCTTGACCTGTTCCTGCAGCACGCTGAGGTCATCCTGCAACGCCGGGTCGTGATGGTCCTGGGTCATTTCCTTGAGCAGCACGCTCATGGTCGCCAGCGGCGTGCCCAGCTCATGGGCGGCACCTGCCGCCTGCGTGGCGACCGCCAGCAATTGCTGGTCGCGCAGGCCTTCTTCGCGGCGAATCGCACGCAGCTCTTCCTGACGGCGCAACTCTTCGGCCATGCGCGCGGCAAAAAACGTGATAACGGCGGCGGACAAGGCAAAGCTGAGCCACATCCCGTAGATCTGCAGATTTTCCCGGGCGATCGGAAAGGTCTGCAGTGGATAGAATTGCGCCAGGAGCAGCGTGTACAGCGTCAGCGCGATGCCCGACAGCACTACCGAATAGCGCCACGGCAGGGTCACGGCGGCAATGGTCAGCGGCACCAGGTAATAAGACACAAACGGGTTGGTGGAACCGCCGGAGAAGTACAGCAACACACTGTGGATAAACAGGTCGCAGGCCAATTGCAGCGCGTATTCCAGCTCGGTGACCGGCCAGGTGGTGCGCAAGCGGATGGCGGTAAACGCACACAGCACGCTGGAAAAGCCAAGGGTCACGGCCAGTTGCAGCCAGGGCAGCGGCAGCAGGTCGAACCAATAGGCGAGCCCGACGGAACCGGCCTGTGCGGCCAATACCAACGTGCGGATGAACGTCAGGCGCCAGAGGTTCTGGCGGGTGGCGGAAGTCAGTTTTACGGCGGCGAGCATGAGCTCTCCCGATGAGCGCTGCAGGCGGATCGGCACGAGTATAAACGAAGCAGACCCGCCGGCACGGCGCGTGTGGCTCTTTGACGCAGGCGGGGCACATGACCGTTCGTCGGCGCCGTCACAACATGTAGGGAATATGTAAACCCGAAGAACCCGGCGCCACCGTCTACAGTCATACCGAACACGACAATCCCAAGGAGCTTTCATGTCCCGTTTCATTCGCAGTGCCGCTGTCCTAACCCTCAGCGCCAGCGCCCTGGCCAGCCTGCCGGCCATGGCCGCCGATGAACTGCATTACAACCAGATCTCCCTGCGCGCCGAAGTCAGCCAGGAAGTGGCGCGCGACAAGATGATCGTGACCCTCTACACCGAGTCGCAAAACGCCGACCCGGCCAAGCTTGCCGCTGAAATCACCACCACCATGAACACCGCCCTGGGCCAGGCGCGCGAAGTCAAGGCCGTGACCCTGCGCCAGGGCAGCCGCAACAGCTACCCGATCTACGACAGCAAAAACCAGAAAATCACCGGCTGGCGTGAACGCGCCGAACTGCGCCTGGAAAGCGCGGACTTCCCGGCGTTGTCCAAACTCACCGGCGAGCTGCTGAACACCCTGAAAATGGACAGCATGGACTTCGCCATCGCTGACAGCACGCGCAAGGCCAGCGAAGATGCGATGCTCAAAGACGCAGTGGCAGCGTTCAAGGCCCGCGCGCAACTGGCTACCGATGCACTCGGCGGCAAGGGTTACAAAATCGTCAACCTGAATTTCAACACCAACGGCTACCCGATGCCCTACGCGCGCGGCGCCATGATGATGAAAGCGGCGATGGCCGATTCGGCGCCCACGCCTGAAGTGGAAGCCGGCACCAGCCAGGTCAACATGAGCGCAGACGGCGTGATTGAAGTGCAGATGCAGTGACCCCTACCTGACAACCCTGAACGGCGGTAACCTCGGTGACCGCCGTTTTCATTTGCGCAGCTTTTACAGGGTTGCGATTTCAGGGGTCTCCATGGACAGAATTGCCTTCAAACCGCTCCTCCTTGCCGCAGGCCTCCTGGCCTTTATGCCGCTGGCTCACGCTTCCACCACACTGGTCTACTGCTCCGAAGCCAGCCCCGCCGGCTTCGATCCCAGCCAATACACCAGCGGCACCGACTTTGACGCCTCCGCCGAAACCGTATTCAACCGCCTCACCCAGTTCAAGCGTGGCGGCACCGAAGTCGAGCCCGGACTCGCCACCCGCTGGGAGGTGTCCGAAGACGGCCTCACCTACACCTTCCACTTACGTGATGGCGTCAAGTTTCACACCACCGACTTCTTCACCCCGACCCGCGACTTCAGCGCCGATGATGTGGTGTTTACCTTCACCCGTCTGCTGGATGCCGAGAGCCCGTTTCGCAAGGCCTACCCTTCCGAATCGCCCTACTTCACCGACATGGGCCTGAACACCACGATCAAAAGCGTCGACAAACTCGACGACCACACCGTGCGCTTCAACCTGAACAACGTCGATGCCTCGTTCGTGCAGAACCTGGCCATGAGTTTCGCCTCCGTGCAATCGGCCGAGTACGCCGCCCAGCTCCTCAAGCAAGGCAAGGCCGAGGACATCAATCAGAAACCGGTGGGCACCGGACCGTTCGTGTTCAAGCGCTACCAGAAAGACGCGCAGATCCGCTACGTCGCCAATAAACAGTATTGGAAGCCCGAGGACGTGAAACTCGACAACCTGGTCTTCGCCATTACCCCGGACGCCGCCGCGCGCCTGCAGAAACTCAAGGCCGGCGAATGCCAGGTCAGCGGCTATCCGCGCCCCGCCGACATCGAGGTGATGAAACAGGACCCCAACTTGCGCGTGCTGCAGCAGGCCGGCTTCAACCTGGGTTTCCTGGCCTACAACGTTACCCATCCGCCGCTGGACCAGCTCAAAGTGCGCCAGGCCCTGGATATGGCCATCGACAAGCCTGCAATCATCAAGGCGGTCTACCAGGGCGCCGGACAATTGGCGCATAACGCACTGCCACCGGCGCAGTGGTCTTATGACCCGGCGATCAAGGATGCACCGTACGACCCGACCAAGGCTCGGGCGCTACTAAAAGAAGCAGGGGTTGCACCTGGTACCACCATCGATCTTTGGGCGATGACCGTGCAACGCGCCTCCAATCCGAACGCGCGCATGTCCGCGCAAATGATCCAGCAGGACTGGGCCAAGGTCGGCATCAAGGCCAATATCGTCAGCTATGAGTGGGGCGAATACATCAAGCGCGCCAAAAATGGTGAACACGACGCGATGATTTATGGCTGGACCGGCGACAACGGCGACCCCGATAACTGGCTCGGCGTGCTCTACAGTTGTGCCGCAGTCAAGGGCAGCAACTACGCCAAATGGTGTAACCCGGCCTATGACAAGCTGGTGCAGCAGGCCAAGGTCAGCAACGACCGCGAACAGCGCATCAAGTGGTATCAACAGGCACAACAAATCCTTAAGGAACAAGTACCTATAACGCCTATTGCGAATTCGACGGTTTTCCAGCCAATGCGCAAGCAAGTGCGCGACTTCAAGATCAGCCCGTTCGGGCTGACACCGTTCTACGGTGTGAGTCTAGATAAGTAACAACAACGCCCCAATCGAGTGCACTAGACGCCTCGATTGGGCTTTTGCGGTGCGCCCGACGCACCGAAAAAAACCGCCAAACGGACACATTTATGTCGAAACTTTCATAAATGCGACATTCTTGTACGCCCGTCCCACTGTTTGGTGCTTGCAACCGTTCAACATCTTGCAATGGGTATGGCGCCTGCATAAGTATCCGCAGGCCGACTCACGAGGTCGCCCTCACCACCAAAAATGACAACAAATCATGAGGCCAACATGCTTAAACACGCAGTCCTTCCGTTATTAGTGAGCGCTGGCCTTATGGCCGCAGCCCCATTTGCCCAAGCGGCAACTAACCTGGTGTTCTGCTCCGAAGGGAGCCCGGCCGGTTTTGACCCAGGCCAGTACACCACCGGAACAGACTTCGATGCCTCGGCCGAAACCATGTTCAACCGCCTGAGCCAGTTCGAACGCGGCGGCACCGCCGTGGTGCCTGGCCTCGCCACCAGCTGGGACGTGTCCCCGGACGGCCTGACGTATACCTTCCACCTGCGCGAAGGCGTCAAGTTCCACACCACCCCGTACTTCAAGCCGACTCGTGAATTCTCGGCCGACGACGTACTGTTCACGTTCAACCGGATGATCAATAAAGACGATCCATTCCGTAAGGCCTACCCCACCGAGTTCCCGTACTTCACGGACATGGGGATGGACACCAACATCAAGAACATCGAGAAAATCGATGACCACACCGTCAAGTTCACCCTTGGCACCGTGGACGCCGCGTTCATTCAGAACATGGCAATGAGCTTCGCCTCGATCCAATCCGCCGAATACGCCGCGCAATTGTTGAAGGAAGGCAAACCTGCCGACATCAACCAGAAGCCGGTCGGCACCGGTCCGTTCGTGTTCAAGAGCTACCAGAAAGACTCGAACATTCGCTACACCGGCAACAAGGACTACTGGAAACCTGAAGACGTGAAGATCGATAACCTGATCTTCGCCATCACCACTGACCCGTCGGTGCGTATCCAGAAGCTCAAGAAAAACGAATGCCAGGTCACCCTGTTCCCGCGTCCGGCCGACCTCAAGGCGCTGGGTGAAGACAAGGACCTGAAACTGCCGCACCAGGCCGGTTTCAACCTGGGTTACGTGGCCTACAACGTGATGGACAAGGTCAAGGGCAGCGATCAGCCAAACCCGCTGGCAGACCTGCGCGTACGTCAGGCGCTGGACATGTCGGTGAACAAGCAGCAGATCATCGACTCGGTGTACCAGGGTGCCGGTCAATTGGCCGTCAACGCCATGCCGCCGACCCAATGGTCCTACGACACCACCATCAAGGACGCCGCCTACAACCCCGAGAAAGCCAAGGCGCTGCTCAAGGAAGCCGGCATCAAGGAAGGCACCGAGATCGTACTGTGGGCCATGCCGGTTCAGCGTCCGTACAACCCGAACGCCAAACTGATGGCTGAGATGCTGCAGAACGACTGGTCCAAGATCGGCTTGAAGGTCAAGATCACCAGCTACGAGTGGGGCGAGTACATCAAGCGCTCCAAGGGCGGCGAGAACCAGGCCATGATCATTGGCTGGAGCGGCGACAATGGTGACCCGGACAACTGGCTGAACGTGCTGTTCGGCTGCGACTCGCTGTCGGGCAACAACTTCTCCAAGTGGTGCGACAAGAAATTCGACGGCATCGTGAAACAAGCCAAGGCCACATCGGATGTCGCCAAACGCACCGAGCTGTACAAGCAGGCGCAACATGTACTCAAAGACGCAGTTCCGATGACACCTATCGCGCACTCGACGGTGTATCAACCCATGCGCAACACCGTGCAGGACTTCAAGATCAGCCCGTTTGGCTTGAACTCCTTCTACGGCGTGAGCGTAAGCGGCAAGTAAGGATCAATAACGGCGACGTTTCACAACGTCGCCGTTATTTCATCCGCCTAGATCGTAGGAAACAGACCACATTTTAAGCGCCGCCGTCCTACAGTAATGAACTGCGCTTCATGTCTCCGTTACCTACAAGGCCAGTCCGATTTGGCGCATTTACTGTGAAGTCCGCGACCCATAACGTCGTAGGACGGCAGAGGCCCCAATTTGAGAAAGGTACTCGCTGTGTGTGGGATCAGTGATGTCTCCCTGGCTGTGGCCAGTGGGACCGCTCGCTGTTGATAACTACAAACAAGGATCGGGATCGTCATGCGCCATACCACCGTTCTATCCGCACTGTTTGCCACCAGCCTTCTGGCCGTGGCCACAACGGCTGAAGCCGCCGACAAGAAGAGCCTGGTGTTCTGCTCCGAGGGCAGCCCGGCAGGCTTTGACACCGCGCAATACACCACCGCCACCGACAACGACGCTGCAGAGCCGTTGTACAACCGCCTGGTCGAGTTCGAAAAGGGCGCAACTGACGTCGTGCCCGGGCTGGCCACCAACTGGGATATTTCCGAAGACGGACTGACCTACACGTTTCACCTGCGTGAAGGGGTGAAGTTCCACAGCAACAAGGAATTCAAGCCGACGCGCGACTTCAACGCCGACGACGTGCTATTCACCTTCAACCGCATGCTTGACCCCGACCATCCGTTTCGCAAGGCCTACCCTACCGAGTTCCCCTACTTCAACGGGATGAGCCTGAACAAGAACATCGCCAAGGTCGAAAAAACCGACCCGCACACCGTGGTGATCACCTTGAACACGGTCGACGCCGCGTTCGTGCAAAACATCGCCATGAGCTTCGCCGCGATCCTCTCCGCCGAGTATGCCGAGCAGTTGCTCAAGGAAGGCAAACCCAGCGATATCAACCAGAAGCCGATCGGCACCGGCCCGTTTGTGTTCCAGCGTTACCAGAAAGACTCGCAGATTCGCTACGTGGCGAACAAACAGTACTGGGACCCGAGCCGGGTCAAGCTCGACCAACTGATCTTCGCCATCAACACCGACGCTTCGGTGCGCGTGCAGAAGCTCAAGGCCGGCGAATGCCAGATCACCCTGCACCCGCGCCCTGCCGATGTCGACGCGCTCAAGGCCGACCCGAACCTGCAACTGCTGACCAAGCCGGGCTTCAACCTCGGCTACATCGCCTACAACGTGCGCCACAAGCCGTTCGACCAGCTTGAGGTGCGCCAGGCGCTGGACATGGCGGTGAACAAGCAGAGCATCCTCAACGCCGTCTACCAGGGTGCGGGACAACTGGCCGTCAACGCCATGCCGCCGACCCAGTGGTCCTACGACGACAGCATCAAGGACGCCGCCTACAACCCGGAAAAAGCCAAGGAACTGCTCAAGGCCGCCGGCGTGAAGGAAGGCACCGAGATCACCCTCTGGGCGATGCCGGTACAACGTCCGTACAACCCCAACGCCAAGCTGATGGCTGAAATGCTGCAGAACGATTGGGCCAAGATCGGCCTGAAAGTGAAGATCGTCAGCTACGAATGGGGCGAATACATCAAGCGCACCAAGAACGGTGAGCATGATGTCAGCCTGATCGGCTGGACCGGCGACAACGGTGACCCGGACAACTGGCTGGGCACCCTCTACAGCTGCGACGCCATCGGCGGGAACAACTACTCCATGTGGTGTGACCCGGCGTACGACAAGCTGATCAAGCAAGCCAAGGTCGTCACCGACCGTGAACAAAGGACTGTTCTGTACAAACAGGCACAGCAACTGCTCAAGCAGCAGGTGCCGATCACGCCAGTCGCCCACTCGACGGTCAACCAGCCGTTAAGCGCCAAAGTCGAAGGCTTCAAAGTGAGCCCCTTCGGCCGCAACGTGTTCTCGGGCGTCAGTATCACCCCATAAGAAAAAATAACCGGATTGCGCAGGGCGATGTTGGCCCTGCGGCAAACGTGCAGGCTTTTGTTGGGAATTTTCCTACGCCAAACGTTTGCAACAGCTTGAACGAGTTACACACCCAATAGCCGGTTCACCTAAAAAGACCGGCATAAAAAAGAGAACCAAAGGAGCTTCACCCATGAAACTGAGCAGCAAAGCGCTTCTGGCCCTGGCCATCAGCAGCATCACGGCCACCGCCTACGCTGAAACCCAGAGCCAGGACTTCGTTCCTACCACTCTGGCCGGCACCAGCGCCCAAAGCGAGGCCAAGGGCTTCATCGAAGATTTCAGCCTGGGCGGCACCACGCGTAACTGGTACTCCCATGAAAGCAAATACCGTGGGGGCACCTTCTCGTACCAGAAGCATGGTGAAACCCGTACCGACCGCAACCGTACCAACTGGGTACAGGGCACCATCCTCAACGCCAGCTCGGGTTTCACCCAGGGCACTGTCGGCGTCAAGACCGAAGTGGCGGTGTACAACGCACTGGTCCTGGACCGCAGCAAGCGTGATATCAAGGGCGGCTCCAACCGCACCCTGGCCGACTCCAACGGTGATGCCGTCGACCAATGGAGCAAACTGGGCCTGGCCAACGTGCAGTTCCGCGTGTCCAACACCACGCTGACCGCCGGTCGCCAGAACTTCAGCAGCGGCATCGTCGACACCATCGGCAACCGTGCGCTGCCTTCAAGCTTCCAGGGTGTGAGCTTCAACAGCGCAGAGTTCAGCAACCTGTCGTTCCAGGGCGGTATTTTCGATCGCGTTTCCCCGCGTACCGAACAGAGCCTGTCGAAATTCCGCAGCGAATACGGCAATGGCGCGGAAACCGACAAGGTCTCCACCCTGGGTGTGAACTACCAGCCGCTGAAAAGCCTGAAGACCAGCTTCTTCGCCGCCAACGTGAAAGACTTCTGGAACCAGTACTACTTCGGCGCGACCCACGAACTGGGCGACGCTCAGCAACTGGGCCTGACCACCGGCTTCAACTACTACAAGACGGTCGATGAAGGCAAAAAAGAGATGGGGGAAATCGACAACGATACCTTCTCCCTGTCCCTTGGCCTGACTCACCAGGCCCACAGCCTGACCTTCGGCTACCAGCAAGTGAACGGTAACGAGTACTTCGACTACCTGCACGAAACCAACGGCATCTACCTGGCCAACTCCCTGACGTCTGACTTCAACGGCCCGAACGAGAAATCGTTCCAGATCGCCTACGCCATCAACATGGCCGAATACGGCGTGCCAGGCCTGAAGTTCAACGCCTACTCGGCCCGCGGCTGGGGCATCGACGGTACCCACTACACCGGCAACAATGGTCGCGCCAAGTTCGCCTACGACGGTATCCAGTCCCAGGACGGCGAGAAGCACCAGGAATACGGTGTAGGTGCTTCTTACGCCCTGCAAAGCGGCCCGCTCAAAGCCACAACCGTGCGCGCAACCTATGTTGAGCACCGTGGCAGCGAGTTCCAGTCCGACGGCAGCATCAAAGAGTTCCGTCTGGTCACCACCATCCCGTTCAACATTCTTTAATTAGCGCCAGGTAAGCGGCGGGCTCAGGACGAGCCCGCCGTCTTCGCGTTTCTGGCTCCATCGATTGCAGAGGGCTCTGAATGAAAATGCTCCCGTTACAAGCTGCCATGGCCGCTGCGCTGTTGAGCGTGGCGATCGGCGTTTCGGCCAAACCGCTGGTGGTCTGCACCGAAGCCAGCCCGGAAGGTTTTGACCCGGTCCTGTACACCACCGCCGTGACCGCTGACGCCGCAGCCGAAACCATGTTCAACCGCCTGGTGGACTTCAAGCCCGGCACCACTGAAGTGGTCCCGGCGCTGGCCAAGGACTTGCCGGAAATCAGCGCCGATGGCCTGACCTACACGTTCCACCTGCGTGACGATATCAAGTTCCACACCACCGACTATTTCAAACCCACGCGCAACCTGAACGCCGACGACGTGCTTTGGAGCTTCCAGCGCCAGCTGGACCCGAATCACCCGTGGCATAAAAAGTCGCTCGTAGGCTACCCGTACTTCGAAAGCATGGGCTTCAAGGAACTGCTCAAGAGCGTAGAGAAGACCGATGATCACACTGTCGTCTTTACCCTGACCCGTCCTGAAGCACCGTTCCTGGCCGACCTGGGCATGGCATTCTCTTCAATCCACTCCAAGGAATACGCCGACCAGTTGCTCAAGTCCGGCAAGACCGATGACCTTAACGCCAAGCCCATCGGCACTGGCCCGTTCATCTTCATCCGTTATCAAAAAGATGCCCAGGCGCGCTTCAAGGCCAACCCTGAGTACTTTCGCGGCAAACCGGCAGTTGATCCGTTGATCCTGGCGATCAGCACCGATAACAACGTGCGCCTGCAGAAGCTCAAGGCCAATGAATGTCAGATCGCGTTGTTCCCCAAGCCGGATGATATTCCTAGCATCAAGAAAGACCCGAACCTGAAAGTCGACGAACTGGCGGCAATGACCACCAGTTACACCGCGATGAACACCACCCACAAATACATGAGCGATGCCCGGGTACGTCATGCGATCAACATCGCGTTCGACAAGGCCGGCTATACCGATGCCCTGTTCGGCAAAGGCAATGCGGTAGTGGGTACCGGCCCCTACCCACCGACCTTGCTGGGTTTCAACGATAAACTGAAAAACCCGCCCCGCGATCTGGACAAGGCCCGCGCCCTGCTCAAGGAAGCCGGCGTACCGGAAGGCACCGAATTCACCCTGTTCACCCGCAACGGCGGCGGCCCGACCAACCCCAATCCAATGCTCGGCGCCCAGCGCATGCAGGCGGATCTGGCGCAGGTTGGCCTGAAGGTCAATATCAAAGTCATGGAATGGGGCGAAATGCTCAAGCGCGCTAAAAACGGCGAGCACGACATGGTTTCGGCTGGCTGGGTCGGTGATAACGGTGACCCGGACAACTTCCTCACACCCAACCTGAGTTGCGATGCGGCGAAAAACGGCGAAAACTACGCACGCTGGTGTAACAAGGAGTTTCAGGACTTGATCGACAAGGCCCGTGCAGAAAAGGAACCGGCCTCACGGGCTGCGCTCTATGAACAAGCACAGGATGTTTTCGAGAAGGACCAGCCATGGCTTCCCATGGCTTATCCGAAACTGTTCACCGCCATGCGCAAGAACGTAGAAGGCTTCACCCAAAGCCCTCTGGGTACAAATAACTTCGCCACCACCCAGGTGAAGTAAATAAGAAAAACGCTCGGCGCCGTCGACCCTGACGGCGCCGAACCTGCCTAACCGGCTGATTGAGGTATACACCAAGATGTTTAGTTTTATTGCCCGCCGACTGGGGTTATTGATCCCCACGTTCTTCGGCATCACGTTGCTGACCTTTGCGTTGATTCGCATGATTCCAGGCGACCCCGTAGAAGTCATGATGGGCGAGCGTCGGGTTGACCCCGAAATGCATGCCCAGGCAATGGAACGCCTTGGCTTGAACAAGCCGTTGTATGCGCAATACCTGGACTATGTGGGCAAACTTGCCCAGGGCGACCTTGGCGAATCCCTGCGCACCCGCACCAGCGTGTGGACCGAGTTCACCGCACTCTTTCCGGCGACCCTGGAACTGTCCATGGCCGCCCTGTTGTTCGCCGGTATCCTGGGCCTGTTGGCCGGGGTGATCGCGGCACTCAAGCGAGGATCGCTGTTCGACCACGGGGTGATGGGCATCTCCCTGGCGGGTTATTCGATGCCGATCTTCTGGTGGGGCCTGATCCTGATCATGTTCTTCTCGGTGAGCCTGGGCTGGACCCCGGTTTCCGGGCGTATCGACCTGCTCTACGACATCGAGCCGCGCACCGGCTTCATGCTCATCGACACGCTGCTGGCCGACGAGCCGGACGCGTTCTGGGACGCCTTGCACCACTTGATCCTGCCGGCCATCGTGCTGGGCACCATCCCGCTGGCGGTGATCGCACGCATGACCCGCTCGTCGATGCTCGAAGTGCTGCGTGAAGACTACATCCGCACCGCCAAGGCCAAGGGCCTGTCGCCGGCGCGCGTGGTGTTCGTGCACGGCCTGCGCAACGCACTGATCCCGGTGCTGACCGTGGTCGGCCTGCAAGTCGGCACGCTGCTGGCCGGTGCGGTACTGACCGAAACCATCTTCTCGTGGCCCGGCATCGGCAAATGGCTGATCGAAGCCATTGGCGCGCGGGACTACCCGGTGGTGCAGAACGGCATTCTGCTGATCGCCTGCCTGGTGATCCTGGTGAACTTCGTGGTGGATATCCTCTACGGCTTCGCCAACCCACGCATCCGTCACCAGCGCTGAGATCATGACCATGACTACCTCTACTCCAGTGTCAGCAGTCGATCAGAGCCTGCTGTACCCGTCTCCGTACAAAGAATTCTGGCAAGCCTTCTCCAAGAACAAAGGCGCGGTCGCCGGCCTGTTGTTCATGCTGCTGATCGTGTTCTGCGCAATCTTCGCACCCTGGGTTGCACCGCATAACCCGAGCGAGCAATACCGCGACTTCCTGCTCACTCCGCCTGCGTGGCTGGAAGGCGGGCAGATGCAGTTTCTGCTCGGCACCGACGAACTGGGCCGCGACCTGCTCTCGCGCCTGATCCAGGGTTCGCGCCTGTCGCTGCTGATCGGCTTGTCGTCGGTGGTGATGTCGCTGATCCCGGGCATCCTGCTGGGCCTGTTCGCCGGGTTCTTCCCGCGCCTGCTCGGCCCGACCATCATGCGTTTGATGGACATCATGCTGGCCCTGCCTTCGCTGCTGCTGGCGGTGGCGATTGTCGCCATCCTCGGCCCTGGCCTGATCAACACCGTGATCGCGATCGCCATCGTGTCGCTGCCGTCCTACGTGCGCCTGACCCGCGCTGCGGTGATGGGCGAGCTGAACCGCGACTACGTGACGGCTGCGCGCCTGGCCGGTGCCGGCCTGCCACGCCTGATGTTCGTCACCGTGCTGCCCAACTGCATGGCGCCGCTGATCGTCCAGGCGACCCTGAGCTTTTCCTCGGCGATTCTCGATGCCGCGGCCCTGGGCTTCCTTGGCCTTGGCGTACAACCGCCAACGCCTGAGTGGGGCACCATGCTGGCTTCGGCCCGTGACTACATCGAACGCGCCTGGTGGGTAGTGAGCTTGCCTGGCTTGACCATTTTGCTCAGCGTGCTGGCAATCAACTTGATGGGTGACGGCCTGCGCGACGCGCTGGACCCGAAACTCAAGAACGCCGCCTGAGGAGATTCCCATGTCACTGTTAGAAATCAAGAATCTCAACGTGCGCTTCGGCGACAAGACCGCCGTACCGGTGGTCGATGGCCTCGACATTACCGTCGACAAAGGCGAAGTCCTGGCAATCGTTGGCGAGTCGGGCTCGGGTAAATCCGTGACCATGATGGCGCTGATGGGCCTGATCGAGCATCCCGGTATCGTCACCGCCGACGCGCTGAACTTCGACGGCAAGGACATGCTCAAGCTGAGCAACCGCCAGCGCCGCCAGATCGTCGGCAAAGACCTGGCGATGGTGTTCCAGGACCCGATGACCGCGCTGAACCCCAGCTACACCGTGGGTTTCCAGATTGAAGAAGTGCTGCGCCTGCACCTGAAAATGTCCGGCCGACAAGCGCGCAAGCGCGCCATCGAACTGCTGGAAAAAGTTGAAATCCCGGGCGCCGCCAGCCGTATGGATGCCTACCCGCACCAATTGTCCGGCGGTATGAGCCAGCGTGTGGCCATCGCTATGGCGATTGCCGGCGAGCCGAAACTGCTGATCGCCGACGAACCGACCACCGCCCTGGACGTAACCATCCAGGCGCAGATCATGGACCTGCTGCTGGCCCTGCAGAAAGAACAGAACATGGGCCTGGTGCTGATTACCCACGACCTCGCGGTCGTGGCTGAAACCGCCCAGCGCGTGTGCGTGATGTACGCAGGCCAGGCGGTGGAAGTCGGCCAGGTGCCGCAACTGTTCGACATCCCGGCGCACCCGTACAGCGAAGCGCTGCTCAAGGCGATTCCGGAACACAGCCTGGGCGCCACGCGGCTGGCCACGCTGCCCGGCATCGTGCCGGGCCGCTATGACCGCCCGCAGGGTTGCCTGCTGTCGCCGCGCTGCCCCTATGTGCAGGAAAACTGCCGCACCCAGCGCCCGAGCCTCGATCCGAAAACCAACAGCCTCGCGCGCTGCTTCTACCCCTTGAACCAGGAGGTGGCGTAATGGCCGTCGTTCTTACCGCCCGCGACCTGACCCGTCACTACGAAGTGTCCCGTGGCCTGTTCAAGGGCCACGCCACGGTGCGTGCCCTTAATGGTGTGTCCTTCGAACTCGAAGCCGGCAAGACCCTCGCCGTGGTAGGCGAGTCGGGTTGCGGCAAGTCCACCCTGGCCCGCGCCCTCACGCTGATCGAGGAGCCGTCTTCGGGCTCGCTGAAAATCGCCGGCCAGGAAGTAACCGGTGCCGACAAGGCCCAGCGCAAGCAGTTGCGCAAAGACGTGCAGATGGTATTCCAGAGCCCGTACGCCTCGTTGAACCCACGCCAGAAGGTCGGCGATCAGCTCGGCGAGCCGCTGCTGATCAACACCAATCTGTCCGCCGCCGAACGCCGCGAAAAAGTGCAGGCGATGATGAAGCAAGTGGGCCTGCGCCCCGAGCATTATCAGCGCTACCCGCACATGTTCTCCGGTGGCCAGCGCCAGCGTATCGCCCTGGCCCGGGCGATGATGCTGCAACCCAAGGTGCTGGTGGCGGATGAGCCGACCTCGGCGCTGGACGTGTCGATCCAGGCCCAGGTGCTGAACCTGTTCATGGATTTGCAGCAGGAATTCAACACCGCCTACGTATTCATCTCCCACAACCTGGCGGTGGTGCAACACGTCGCCGATGACGTGATGGTGATGTACCTCGGCCGCCCGGTGGAAGTCGGCCCCAAGGAAGACATCTACGCGCGTCCTCTGCATCCCTACACCCAGGCATTGCTGTCGGCGACCCCGACGATTCACCCGGACCCGAACAAACCGAAAATCAAAATCGTCGGCGAACTGCCCAACCCGCTGAACCCGCCGCCTGGCTGCGCGTTTCACAAGCGCTGCCCGTACGCGACAGCGCGCTGCAGCACCGAGGAGCCGCTGTTGCGGCCGTTGGATAATCGCCAGGTGGCGTGCCACTACGCAGAGCAGTTCGTCGCCTGAATCATGTAGGAGCGAGCTTGCTCGCGAAAAGCGTCAACAATTACGCGGGCATCTGGTTTATCACAGTGCCCTTGCGTTCTTCGCGAGCAAGCTCGCTCCTACAGGGGTGATGCGGCGTCAGTGAGTTCTACAGCCCTTTCCGTCAGGTTGCGCATCAGCCTGGCGGGAGGGGCTTCTTTTTTTCGGGTTAGCGCGGCGTCTCAGGTTTCGCCGTCGTCGAAGGTCACACTGTCTTCCCCTTCGTTGATCGGGTTTTCCGGATCTTTAACGTCTGTGGGCTGGGGCTGCGGTTTCCAGCTGCCGGAATTGACCTCGTTGGCCTTTCTCTTGGTGACAGGGCCGGTGTCCTTCCATTGGGGCGTGCCATCGACGGCGAGTGCCGGGAGCGTCGTCAGCCCCGGGCCTGCCAGTAGCATCAGACAAATAGCGTATCGAACATTTCGCACGGAGGTCTCCTTCGCAGTCAATGTGTGAACGCTAGACCCGATGCAGGGTTCTCGCCAATTCCCAGCCGTATAGAGGGCAAAATGTAGGAGGGGGCTTGCCCCCGATAGCAGTGGGTCAGGAGGTTACATGCCACTGATAGACCGCCATCGGGGGCAAGCCCCCTCCCGCATTTGATTGTATTTCACAGCCAAAAAAAGGGCGAAGCCATGACAGCTTCACCCTTCTCTCAACCGCTAAGATCTTAATGATGCTCACCTTCCACTATCACCTGATGGCCCAATGCTGGAGCCAGGCGAGAGAGCCTTTCAAGACTATGCAGTAACGTTTTGCTTCAATATAAAGAACCCTTCGACGCGTCTCGTCGAACCCGCAATATCCACATTGAGATCAAACTTAAAAAACCCGGCTTTATCTGAAGGATTTATCATTCCAGTAATAAAACCAGACTTAACTTCAGTACTAATCCCTACTGTCCAATGCAGCACAGTGAATCCCTGACCGACAGGAACATTGACACCCCAGAAATCATACGAGTTGAATGCAAAGGTAAGACCCGTTTCACGAATACTATTTTGAGTATCCCGACCTTTAAAAATCGGTGGAATCGGTTGCGGCCCCTCTTCAAGATATACGTACTTATACTGCGGGGTTACAAGCCCCCCGCCTTCAACACGATATTCAAAATGCCCGGTAGCATTCTGTACCTGCTCTTCCTCATGATTGACCATGATCCAATCTCCATGCTAGGTGACCTGATATAAAGCTCTGTACTTTAAAAGCGCCCGAGCCAAGAAAATGCCATTGAACTTCTACTTATAAGCATTGGCGGTAGGCCTCACGACGTTCTTGCCTATCTAACGGCTGAACACTATAAAAATCTACTGTCAAACTTCACAGTTGACTCTTAGCCGTTTACGAAGTAAAAAAAAGCCCTAAAGATAAAATCTGTAGGGCTTTCAGTTAGTTGCTAAAAATCAGGGGCCTAACTCAATGGTGTTCGCGCGTCGCCCGGAACTTCACATCCGGCCAACGCTCTTCCATCAGCGCCAGGTTGACCCGCGTCGGGGCCAGGTAGGTCAGGTGACCACCGCCATCCACCGCCAGGTTTTCCACGGCCTTGTTGGAAAACTCTTCCAGTTTTTTCTTATCGCTGCACTCGATCCAGCGCGCCGAATACACAGTGATCGGCTCGTAGGAGCATTCCACCTTGTATTCCTCTTTCAAGCGGCTGGCGACCACATCGAACTGCAGCACACCGACGGCGCCGAGGATGATGTCGTTGCTGCGCTCGGGGAAGAACACCTGGGTGGCGCCCTCTTCCGCCAATTGCTGCAAGCCCTGGCGCAGTTGCTTGGATTTCAGCGGGTCACGCAGGCGTACGCGGCGGAACAGTTCCGGGGCGAAGTGCGGGATACCGGTGAAGCCCAGCGCTTCGCCTTCGGTGAAGGTGTCGCCGATCTGGATGGTGCCATGGTTGTGCAGGCCGATGATGTCGCCGGCGTAGGCTTCTTCGAGCTGTTCACGCTCGGAGGAGAAGAACGTCAGCGCGTCGCCGATGCGTACGTCCTTGCCGGTGCGCACGTGGCGCATCTTCATGCCCTTTTCGTAGCGGCCGGAGCAGATACGCATGAAGGCGATACGGTCGCGGTGCTTGGGGTCCATGTTCGCCTGGATCTTGAACACAAAGCCGGTGAATTTCTCTTCGACCGGTTCCACGGTGCGCTCGTTGGCGACCCGGGCCAGAGGCTTGGGTGCCCAATTCACCACGGCGTCGAGCACGTGGTCGACACCGAAGTTGCCAAGGGCAGTGCCGAAGAACACCGGGGTCAACTGACCGTCGAGGAATTCCTGCTGGTTGAACTCATGGCAGGCGCCCTGCACCAGTTCCAGTTGGTCGACAAAACGGTCGTACTCGTCGCCCAGGTGGGCGCGGGCTTCGTCGGAGTCGAGCTTTTCGATGATTTTCACATCGGTGCGCTCATGCCCGTGGCCGGCGGTGTAGACGATGATGTAGTCATCGGCCAGGTGATACACGCCCTTGAAATCGCGGTAGCAACCAATCGGCCAGGTGATCGGCGCGGCCTTGATCTTCAGGACGGCTTCGATTTCATCCAGCAGCTCGATGGGATCGCGGATATCGCGGTCGAGTTTGTTGATGAAGCTGACAATCGGTGTGTCGCGCAGACGGCAAACGTCCATCAGCGCAATGGTGCGCGGCTCGACGCCCTTACCGCCGTCGAGGACCATCAATGCCGAGTCCACCGCAGTAAGGGTGCGGTAGGTGTCTTCGGAGAAGTCTTCGTGGCCCGGGGTGTCGAGCAGGTTGACCATATGGTCGCGATACGGGAACTGCATGACCGACGTGGTAATGGAAATACCCCGTTGCTTTTCCATTTCCATCCAGTCGGATGTCGCATGGCGGTCGGATTTACGCGATTTCACCGTGCCGGCCACCGCGATTGCCTTGCCCATCAGCAGCAGCTTTTCGGTGATGGTGGTTTTACCGGCATCGGGGTGGGAAATAATGGCGAAAGTGCGGCGTTTCGCGACTTCGGCGGCCTGGTGGGTCATGGGAAATCGCCTGGCAGGTGAGTCAAAAAAGGGCGGCGAGTATAGCGCAAACGCGAGGGTACGGACCACCGTTGAGCCCATTGGGGGTGGCTAAATGCTCCCAAGTGTGGAACCTTTTAAAAGGTAGAGACGTCCACTCCTCTGCTTACGCACTCGGAACAGGGGCTGGAAAATCAGCAAGTTAGCCTGACGAGGCTGCGCTTATGGCTCGAACTCATGCCGCTTTTGACGGCATTGGCGAGCTGCATTTCGCGATCACATTTCGCTGACAGCCAGCAATGGCTTGCCACGCGGGAATGTGTTCGTCGACAGAAGAAAAAAGGAGTCCGCCTGTGGCTATTCGCTATGGCAAAGGGCTTATGGGAGCAGCGGTTGTCGTCGCGCTCCTGGCCCTGCTGGTCCACTGGATCGGCATCAACACGATCGAACTGTACCGCGACGATTTATTGTTTTACCTGCAAGCTCATTTGATTCTCGTCCTGGTCTCCATGCTGGCCGCCCTGATTGTGGGGATCCCCGCCGGTATCCTGCTCAGTCGACCGAACATGGTCGGGCGCGCAGAACGCTTCATGCAGATTTTCAACATCGGCAACACCGTCCCTCCCCTGGCCGTACTGGCCATCGCCCTCGGCGTCCTCGGCATCGGCAGCGGCCCGGCCATCTTCGCGTTGTTTCTCGCCTCTCTCCTGCCCATCGTGCGCAACACCTACGAAGGCCTGAAAAATGTGCAGGGCTCACTCAAGGAAGCCGCCACCGGCATCGGCATGACGCCGCGCCAGGTGCTGTTTCGCGTGGAATTGCCCAACGCCGTGCCGATCATCATCGGTGGCGTGCGGGTGGCCCTGGCGATCAACGTCGGCACCGCACCACTGGCGTTCCTGATCGGCGCCAACAGCCTGGGCAGCCTGATCTTCCCCGGCATCGCCCTGAACAACCAGCCGCAACTGCTGCTCGGCGCCGCCTGCACCGCGCTGCTCGCATTGCTGCTTGATGGTCTGGTGACCATGGCCAGCCGCCTCTGGCTGGAACGCGGGTTACGTCCGTCTTAAGGCTTGGCGCCGTTTTAGGCCTGAAACAGGAATTCACATGAAAACACTAAGCTTGATATTAGGCTGCGTCCTGCTGTTTGCAGGGAGTGCGCAAGCCGCTGAAAAACCGGTGATTCGCATCGGCGCCCGGGTGTTCACCGAACAGACCCTGCTCGCCGAAATCACTTCCCAGTACCTGCGCAGCAAGGGCTACGACGCCCGCGTGACCGGCGGCCTGGGCAGCAACCTGGCGCGCAGCGCCCAGGAAAGCGGGCAACTGGATCTGATCTGGGAATACACCGGCGTGTCGCTGGTGGCCTACAACCATATCGACGAGAAGCTCGACAGCGAACAGTCCTACGCGCGGGTCAAGGAACTCGACGCGAAAAAGGGCCTGGTCTGGCTGTCGCCATCGCGCTTCAGCAACACCTACGCCCTGGCGTTGCCCGAGAAAGTGGCTCAGGAACACCCCGAGATCAACAGCATCAGCGATCTCACCAAAGCCATGGCCGAAGACGCCAGGGATCACCGCCTGGTCGCCCTGGACACCGAGTTCGCCAACCGCTCCGACGGCCTGGCAGGCATGGTCAAGCTGTACGACATGAACCTGACGCGCAAGAACACTCGGCAGATGGACGCAGGCCTGGTCTACACCGCGTTGCGTAATGGCCAAGTGTTTGCCGGCCTGGTCTACACCACCGACGGTCGCCTGAACGCGTTCAAGTTGAAGCTGCTCGAGGACGACAAGCACTACTTCCCGGACTACACCGCCGCGCCTGTGATCCGCCAGGACTACCTCGACAAGCACCCGCAACTGGCCGCCGAGCTCAAGCCTCTGGCCACGCTGTTCGACGACCAAACCATGCGCCAGCTCAATGCGCGGGTCGACGTCGACCATGAAAGCCCGTCCGCCGTTGCCGCCGATTTCCTGCGCCAACATCCAATCAACTAACGAGGAGAAGACATGGAATTTTTGAACGCCTTTTCCCATCTTGATTGGGCCCAGGTCCTGCACCTGACCTGGCAGCACATCACCCTGGTCGGTATCGCTGTGATTCTCGCGATTGTCGTCGGTGTGCCCCTGGGCGTGCTGATGACCCGCTACCCGACCCTCGCGGGCCCCTTGCAAGCCAGCGCCACGGTATTGCTCACGGTGCCTTCCATCGCCCTGTTCGGCCTGTTGCTGCCGTTCTACTCCAAGTTCGGCCAGGGCCTGGGGCCGATGCCGGCGATTACCGCCGTGTTCCTCTACTCCCTGTTGCCGATCATGCGCAATACCTACCTGGCGCTCACCGGTGTCGAGCCGGGCATTCGCGAGGCGGCCAAAGGCATCGGCATGACCTTCGGCCAGCGCCTGCGCATGGTCGAGCTGCCGATTGCCGTGCCGGTGATCCTCGCCGGCGTACGCACCGCCGTGGTGATGAACATTGGTGTGATGACCATCGCCGCCACCATCGGCGCCGGTGGCCTGGGTGTACTTATTCTGGCTTCCATCAGCCGCAGCGACATGTCGATGCTGATTGTCGGCGCCGTGCTGGTCAGTCTCCTGGCCATCTTCGCCGACCTGCTTCTGCAATGGCTGCAACGCTCGCTGACTCCAAAAGGATTGCTCAAATGATCGAACTTCAAAACCTGTCCAAGACTTTTCAAAGCAACGGCAAGACTGTCACCGCCGTCAACGATGTAAGCCTGACCGTCAACGAAGGCGAAATTTGCGTATTCCTCGGCCCGTCGGGCTGCGGCAAGAGTACGACGCTGAAGATGATCAACCGTCTGATCAAGCCTTCCTCGGGCAAGATCCTGATCAACGGCGAAGACACCACCGACCTGGACGAAGTGACCCTGCGTCGCAACATCGGCTACGTGATCCAGCAGATCGGCCTGTTCCCGAACATGACCATCGAAGAAAACATCGTGGTGGTGCCCAAGCTGCTCGGCTGGGACAAGCAGAAATGCCACGACCGCGCCCGCGAACTGATGAGCATGATCAAGCTCGAACCCAAGCAGTACCTGCACCGCTACCCGCGTGAATTGTCGGGTGGCCAGCAGCAGCGCATCGGTGTGATTCGTGCCCTGGCGGCCGATGCACCGTTGCTGCTGATGGATGAGCCGTTCGGCGCGGTCGACCCGATCAACCGCGAGATGATCCAGAACGAGTTCTTCGAAATGCAGCGTGCGCTGAACAAGACCGTGATCATGGTCAGCCACGACATCGACGAGGCCATCAAGCTGGGCGACAAGATTGCGATCTTCCGCGCCGGCAAGCTGCTGCAGATCGACCACCCGGACACGCTGCTGGCGCACCCGGCGGACGAGTTCGTCAGCAACTTCGTCGGCCAGGACAGTACGCTCAAGCGCCTGTTGCTGGTCAAGGCCGAAGACGCGGCGGACAACGCGCCGTCGGTGAGCCCGGAAACCCCGGTGGCCGATGCGCTGGAACTGATGGACGAGCACGACCGCCGCTATGTGGTGGTCACCTGCGCCGAGAACAAGGCGCTGGGCTATGTACGCCGTCGCGACCTGCACCGCCAGACCGGTACCTGCGGCCAATACCTGCGCGAGTTCAACGCCACGGCGGCGTATGACGAGCATTTGCGCATCCTGCTGTCGCGCATGTACGAGTTCAACCGTTCATGGTTGCCGGTGATGGATGCCGAGCGGGTGTTCCTGGGCGAGGTGACCCAGGAGTCGATTGCCGAGTACCTGAGTTCCGGCAAGTCCCGTGGCGGCAAGACCAGTATCGTCTCGCCGGCCGAGACCGCTCTGGCCTGACCTGACGCGACACAGGTCAAAATGTGGGAGGGGGCTTGCCCCCGATGAGGGTGGGTCAGTTGATAACTGTTTAACTGACCCACCGCTATCGGGGGCAAGCCCCCTCCCACATTTGCCCCCCCAGGGTGTCAGTGAAATACAGTCGATTTGCCCCATCCGGGGAACATCAATCCGTCACACCGGTCGGTTACATAAGTAGCTGCACGGGGTCGCGCGACGAACGCGTGCAAAAACGCGACATTTTTAGTTGATCCCACGCCCATCAAGCCCTAAAGTTCGCGCCGAACGTCCATGCTGGAAACGATCCATCCGGCTCAAGTACTGACGACGAGACAGCAAGGCCAAGGGACGCGTATCCCATGGCCTTTTTGCTTTCGGCGACATGCCTTGGGAAGTAGGCGAACCAAAGTGGGGATACGGAGGACGTTCATTTGCACCCATTGATTAATACAGTTTGCCCTTAGGAGTTCCCAGCATGTCGATCAACGTCGAAGATTATTTCGCGCGCGCCACCTTTGACAAAATGAAGGCGTTCGCCGACAAACAGGAAACCCCGTTCGTGGTGATCGACACCGCGATGATCAGCCAGGCCTACGATGACCTGCGCGCCGGTTTCGAATTCGCCAAGGTGTATTACGCGGTCAAGGCCAACCCGGCCGTCGAGATCATCGACCTGTTGAAAGACAAGGGTTCGAGCTTCGACATCGCCTCGATCTACGAGCTGGACAAGGTCATGGACCGTGGCGTCAGCGCCGACCGTATCAGCTACGGCAACACCATCAAGAAATCCAGGGACATCCGCTACTTCTACGAGAAGGGCGTGCGCCTGTTCTCCACCGACTCCGAAGCCGACCTGCGCAACATCGCCAAGGCCGCACCGGGTTCGAAAGTGTATGTGCGCATCCTCACCGAAGGCTCGACCACGGCCGACTGGCCTTTGTCGCGCAAGTTCGGCTGCCAGACCGACATGGCCATGGACCTGCTGATCCTCGCCCGTGACCTGGGCCTGGTGCCCTACGGCATCTCGTTCCACGTCGGCTCGCAACAGCGCGACATCAGCGTGTGGGACGCGGCGATCGCCAAGGTCAAAGTGATCTTCGAACGCCTGAAGGAAGAAGACGGCATCGAGTTGAAGTTGATCAACATGGGCGGTGGCTTCCCGGCCAACTACATCACCCGCACCAACAGCCTGGAAACCTACGCTGAAGAAATCATCCGCTTCCTCAAGGAAGACTTCGGTGACGACCTGCCGGAAATCATTCTGGAGCCGGGCCGTTCGTTGATCGCCAACGCCGGTATCCTGGTCAGCGAAGTGGTGCTGGTAGCGCGCAAATCGCGTACCGCCGTCGAGCGTTGGGTATACACGGATGTGGGCAAGTTCTCCGGCCTGATCGAAACCATGGACGAAGCCATCAAGTTCCCCATCTGGACCGAGAAGAAAGGCGAGATGGAAGAAGTGGTCATCGCCGGCCCCACCTGCGACAGCGCCGACATCATGTACGAAAACTACAAGTACGGCCTGCCGCTGAACCTGGCGATTGGCGATCGCTTGTACTGGCTGTCGACCGGTGCCTACACCACCAGCTACAGCGCGGTTGAGTTCAATGGGTTTCCGCCGTTGAAATCGTTTTACGTGTAAGACGGCTGCAACTAAAAAGCCCATGACGTTTCATGGGCTTTTTTGTGCGTGCTCCGGGGTTTCAGCGGTCCTCGCGAACGTGCCATAACCGTAAAACATAGAGTGTCGACTGTTGAATTTCGTAGCGCATTTCGTAACGGCCAACCAAAAGTCTTCTTACGTCGCGCGGCGAAAACTCTTCAATTCTTTCCCCGATACGCGGATTACTGAGCAATGTGTCCGGCGCCCGGGAGAGTGCCTGCACGGTGCGGGCGGCCGCTTGGCGGTTCACCACAGAGAGGAAGTCGTACAATCGAGCCAAGTCGGATAAGGCTTTACTTGTCCACTTCAGCTCCATCAGCGCGGAACCGGCAGCGGCGAGTCGGTGCCCAGGCTATCAGCCCAGGCCTGCACTGCCTGGTGATCAATCACACGCTCCGCATCGACATCCGCCATCGCTTCAAGCGTCAAGCGACTGCGCTCTTCCTCTTGATCGACCCAATCGGTAAGCGCTTGCTTGACCACCCATCCACGTGAGCGATCCATCCGCGCGGCCATCTGGTCGACTTTCTGAGCAAGCGCGGTGGGAATGTGAGCGGTCATTACTTTGGTATCGGCCCCCATGGACACTCTCCTCGGGATATCTGGCGCATGTGATTAAATATGATTCAAGCTTAATCATAGTGATTTAACGTTGAGCAACAACCTCAATTCTTCGCCGTTCATCGACTTTGTTCCAGACTTGCGCAACACCCGGGCCGACATCAGCACGTTCTCCATCAAGCACAACAAGCCCCACGCATCAGATGCGCGGGGCTTTTGCGTGTTTTTCGGCAACTCACGGCATAATGCGCGCCGTGACACCTCTATCCAGCTAAGCGAGGCGCTTTGACGTGTTGAAGAAAACCCTGTTTCAGTTGCACTGGTTCTTCGGCATCACGGCCGGGCTGGTGCTGGCCTTGATGGGGATCACCGGGGCTGCGTACTCGTTCCAGGATGAAATCCTGCGCGCGCTCAACCCCACGGTACTGAACGTGCAGAAGCGCGAAGCCGGCGTGCTGCCGCCCGCCGAGCTGGTGCGCAAGCTGGAAGCCGCCGAAGGCAAGCGCGTGGCCATGTTGTGGGTGGAAGACCACAGCGGCAAAGCCGCCCGCGTGTCCTTTACCCCGCCGCCAGGCGAGCAGCGTGGCCCGTTGCGTTACTTCGATCCGTATACCGGCGACTACCTGGGTGACGCCGTCGGCCAGGATGTGTTCGGCTTCATCCTGCAGTTGCACCGCTTCCTCGCCATCGGCGACACCGGCCGCAACATCACTGGCGCGTGCACCCTGATCCTGCTGTTCTTCTGCCTTTCCGGCCTGTACCTGCGCTGGCCGCGCCAGGTCAGGAACTGGCGTGTATGGCTGACCATGGACTGGCGTAAAAAGGGCCGCAGCTTCAATTGGGATTTGCACTCGGTGTTCGGCACCTGGTGCCTGCTGCTTTATCTGCTGGCAGCGCTGACCGGGCTGTATTGGTCCTACGACTGGTACAGCCGTGGCGTGACCCAACTGCTGTCCGATGCGCCGCAGAACGAGCGCATGCGCAAGCGCGGCCCGCCACCCGCAGGCCCTGCGCCCGCGGCCAACTATGAAGCGATCTGGAGCAGCATCTACAGCAATGCAGGCCCTGGCTTGAGCGCCTACAACATCCGCCTGCCGGCCGTCGCCGGGCAACCGGCCACCGTGTATTACCTGCTCGACAGCTCGCCCCATGACCGCGCGCTGAACCAGATCAACCTCGACCCGGCCACCGGCGAGGTCACGGCCCATGAGCGTTACGCCAGCAAGAGCCTCAAGGCGCAGTTGCTGACCAGTGTTTATGCGCTGCACACCGGCAGTTATTTCGGGCTGGTGGGGCGAATTGTGCTCACCGTGAGCGCGCTGCTCATGCCCTTGTTCTTTATCACCGGCTGGCTGCTGTACCTGGACCGTCGGCGCAAAAAACGCCAGGTGCGTGACGCGCGCGACGGCCTGGTGGTCAGCCACAGCGACGCGCCGGACTGGTTGATCGGCTTTGCCAGTCAGAGCGGCTTTGCCGAACAGTTGGCCTGGCAAACCGCCGGGCAATTGCAGGCCGTCGGGTTTGGGGTGAAGGTGCAGCCCCTGGGCAGCGTCAGCCGCGATGACCTCGGCCAGGCGCAACAGGCGTTGTTCGTGGTCAGTACGTTCGGTGACGGCGAAGCGCCCGACAGCGCCCGTGGTTTTGAGCGCAGCGTGCTCGGCCAGGACCTGTCGCTCAAAGGCTTGAACTACTCGGTGCTGGCCCTGGGCGACCGACAGTACGCGCACTTTTGCGGCTTTGCGAGGCGTCTGCACTTCTGGCTGACCCATCAGGGCGGCAACCCGCTGTTTGCGCCGGTGGAAGTCGACAGTGGCGACACCGAGGCCTTGCTGACCTGGCAACAACAACTCGGCCAGCTCACCGGTCAAGCGCCGGCAGCGGCGTGGCAGACGGCCCGGTTTGAACACTGGACCTTGAGTCAACGCACCCTGCTCAACCCTGGCAGCGTCGGCGCCCCCGTGTACCTGCTGGGCCTCACGCCACCCTCGCCCAGCAGTTGGCTGGCCGGTGACCTGGTGGAAATCCTGCCGCGCAATGGCCCACGGGCCGTCGAGCACTTCCTGGAAGGGCTGGGCCTGGCCGGCAGCGACGGCGTATTGATCGAAGGCCTGGCGCAAACGCTGGACCAGGCCCTGGCCACACGCCAACTGCCGGACAACCGCACCCACCTGGTCGGCCTGCATGCCCAGGCACTGGTGGATGCGCTGGTGCCGCTGGGCATGCGCGAATACTCGATCGCCTCGATTGCCAGCGATGGCGTGCTGGAGCTGATCGTGCGCCAGGAGCGTCATCCGGACGGCAGCCTGGGCCTGGGCTCCGGTTGGCTGACTGAACACGCCGCCGTAGGCTCGAGCATCAGCCTGCGCCTGCGCCGCAACAGCGGCTTCCATCTGCCCGAGGCGCCCGTGCCGCTGATCCTGCTGGGCAACGGCACCGGCCTGGCCGGCCTGCGCAGCCTGCTCAAGGCGCGCATTGCCGAGGGCAGGCAGCGTAACTGGCTGCTGTTCGGCGAACGCCATATCGCCCACGACTACCTGTGCCGGGAAGAACTGCAAGGCTGGCTGGCCAGTGGCGACCTGGCCCTGCTGGACCTGGCGTTCTCGCGGGACCAGGCGGAAAAAATCTACGTGCAGGATCGCCTGCGCGAATCCGCCGACGTGCTGCGCAAATGGCTGGCCGACGGTGCGGCGATTTATGTGTGCGGCAGTTTGCAGGGCATGGCCACGGGTGTGGACCAGGCGCTGGTGGACATCCTCGGCAGTGAAGCGGTGGAGCGCCTGATCGAACAAGGCCGCTATCGTCGGGATGTGTACTGATCAATGTGGGAGGGGCTTAAGGCTTTTTGTAGGAGCGAGCTTGCTCGCGAAAAACTCACAGGCACCGCGTTCATTCAGAAAACACGCGTTATCGTTGACGTTTTTCGCGAGCAAGCTCGCTCCTACAGTTTTCAGGCGGGTTGCAGCTTCTGTTCGAACACTGAAAGCCCATCCAAGTCTCGCAGGATCACGGTCAACTCCGCCGTCTGCCCATCAATCTGCACCTCGCCGAAAAACTGAAACCCGGCAAACGGCGAGGTGTTCTGCGCCGGTGGTGCCTTCTCGAACACCACCTCGGGCCCGAAGGTCTTGTCCAACGGATTGGGCCCGAAGCTCCCCGCATTCAACGGCCCCGCGACGAACTCCCAGAACGGTTCGAAATCCTGGAACGCCGCCCGGTCCGGGTGATAGTGATGCGCCGCGCAATAGTGCACGTCAGCGGTCAGCCATACATGGTTACGGACCTTGTGCGCGCGCAGGAACCCCAGCAACTCGGCAATTTCCAGCTCACGTCCCTGGGCCGGGCCGGGATCACCGTTGGCAATCGCTTCCCAGCGCGGCACGCCGGGGCTGACTTCACCGTCGGGCACGCCCAGGCCGATAGGCATGTCGGCTGCGACCACTTTCCACTGCGCCTGGGACGCCTTGAGTTCGCGCTTGAGCCAGTCCAGTTGCTCGCGGCCGAGGAAGGGCTTTTCGCCGCCCAGGTTGTCGTCGTTCGGGCCGCGATAACTGCGCATGTCCAGCACGAACACATCCAGCAGCGGACCATAACCGAGCTTGCGATAAATTCGCCCGCCCGCGTCGGCGCTTTGCCGGCGCATGGGTGAATACTCCAGCCAGGCTTGGCGCGCACGGCCGACCAGGGTGTTGATGTCGCGAGTCTGGTAGCGCTCATCCAGCTGTTTACTCGACGACCAGTTATTGATCACCTCGTGATCGTCCCACTGCCAGATCTGCGGCACCTCGGCATTGAAGCGCCGCACGTTTTCATCCAGCAGGTTGTAGCGGTAATTGCCGCGATATTCATCCAGGGTTTCGGCGACTTTGCTCTTGGCTTCGGTGGTGATGTTGCGCCAGATGCGTCCACCTTCGGTGGCCAGTTGTGCCGGCACCGGGCCGTCGGCGTAGATGGTGTCGCCGCTGTGGATAAAGAAGTCCGGCAGGCGCAGGCGCATGGCTTCATAGATGCGCATGCCGCCGATGTCCGGGTTGATGCCGAAGCCTTGCCCGACAGTGTCGCCACTCCACACAAAACGGATGTCGCGACGCTGTTGCGGCACGCTGCGCAGGTGGCCGAACCACGGCTCGCTGGCGGTGCCGGTCTGGGCGTCTTCGAAATGCACGCGGTAGAAAATCGCCTGGTCGGCGGGCAACCCGGTGAGTTCGACGCGGGCGGTAAAATCGCTGCGGTTGTCGGCCAGGGGCGAGACGAATCGGCGGGGGTTGCTGAACACACTGCGGGTGTCCCACTCCACCACCATCCGTGCCGGGCGGTCGCTGCGGCTCCAGATCATCGCGCGGTCACCGAGCAGATCGCCTGATTGCACGCCATCGGTGAGCAGCGGGCGGTCCTTGACCGACGCAATCACCGCCGGCGCCAGGCCCGGCAATAACAGGCCGGCGCCGACAGCTTGCATCACGCGGCGACGGCCGAGATCGAAATGGCTCATGCGTGTGCCCTCTTGAGTATCAAAAGAGCCACTTAAGCACGGGCCGATGAAGCAGATATGACACCGCCCTTTACCGCCAATGCAAATCCAAATGTGGGAGGGGGCTTGCCCCCGATGGCAGTGTGTCAGCTGCAAATAAGCTGGCTGACACACCGCTATCGGGGGCAAGCCCCCTCCCACATTTTTACCGCGTCAGGCAGTGACGGCCAGCTCCGCCGCTTCCGGCCGCTTGATCAGCGCATACACCACACCGGTCAGCACACTGCCGGCCACAATCGCCAGCAGATACAGCAGCGCATGATTCATCGCGTTCGGAATCACCAACACGAACAACCCGCCGTGGGGCGCGGCCAGTTTGCAGCCGAAGTACATCGACAGCGCGCCGGTCAATGCGCCACCGGCGATGCTGGCCGGGATCACGCGCAATGGGTCCTTGGCGGCAAACGGAATCGCGCCTTCGGAGATAAAGCACAGGCCGAGAATCATCGCGGCCTTGCCGGCTTCGCGTTCAGTCTGGGCGAACTTGCGCCGGGCCAGGAACGTCGCGATGCCCATGCCAATCGGCGGCACCATGCCGGCGGCCATGGTCGCAGCCATCGGCGCCCCGCTCGACGCCGCCAGCAGGCCGACGGAAAACGCATACGCCGCCTTGTTGATCGGCCCGCCCAGGTCGACACACATCATGCCGCCCAACAGGATGCCCAACAGCACCGCGTTGGTGGTGCCCATGGTGCTGAGAAAATCCGTCAGCCCGGTCAGCAAGCGGGCCACCGGTGGGCCAACCAGATAGATCATGGCAAGGCCAGTGAACAAACTGGCCAGCAACGGGATGATCAGGATCGGCTTGAGCGCCTCCAGGCTTTGCGGCAGGCGCACTGCCCGCGAGATCAGCTTGACGCTGTAGCCGGCCAGGAAACCGGCGAAGATCCCGCCAATGAACCCGGCGCCCAGCGTGCCCGCCAGCAGGCCGCCGATCATGCCCGGCGCCAGGCCGGGGCGATCGGCAATCGAGTAGGCGATGTAGCCGGCGAGCAACGGCACCATCAGCATGAACGCCTGGTCGCCGACGGTTTTCAGCGCCGCCGCCAGGGTGCCTTTTTCTTCGAAGGCATGAATGCCGAACACAAAGGACAAGGCGATCAACAAACCGCCCGCCACCACCATCGGCAACATGAACGACACCCCGGTGAGCAGGTGTTTGTACACGCCGGTTTTTTCCGACTTGGCCACTGCGCCGCTGCCGGCGCTTTCCACCGCGCCTTCGGCCAGCGCCTTGTTGAGCGTGGCTTCCGATTGCTTGAGGGCAATACCGGTGCCGCAGCGGTAGATCTTCTTGCCGGCGAAGCGCTCGGTGGCGACTTCGATATCCGCCGCCAGCAGCACCACGTCGGCATCGGCGATGGCCTGCGGACTCAACGGCGTGCGCGCACCGACCGAACCCTGGGTCTCGACCTGCAAGTCGTAGCCCAGGCGCTTGGCCGTCTGCTGCAAGGCCTCGGCGGCCATGAACGTATGGGCAACGCCGGTCGGGCAAGCGGTAATCGCGACAATGCGCGGGGCATTCCCGGCCGGTGCCTCGGTCGCCACGTACACCTGCGCCTCCTCGGCGCCCCGACGCAACACCGCGTCGACATCCGCCAGCGCCTGGGCCGGCGTGCTCTGGAACACGCGCTTGCCGACAAAGCGGTGCATATCCACCGGCGTGCTGCTGACCAGCAACACCCACTCGGCGTCATCAAGGGTCGCCTGGGACAGCTGGCTGTCCGGGCGCTGCACGTCCACCACTTCGACACTGGTGCTCCAGCCCTGGCGCTGTGCGGCGGCGTCCAGCAAGCGGGCGCACAGCACACTGGTGACCATGCCGTTCGGGCAGGCGGTAACAATGGCTAACTTCATCACAAACCCTCTTATTGTTCTGTCAGCGTGCGCACATCGACGCCGCTTTCGAGACGCGCCAACTGCGCGTCATCGCTGATGCCGAAACCGATCTGCGTCACCGCCATCGCGGCAATCGCCGTGGCGCGGCGCAGGGTCTGCTCGGGCGCTTCGTCGCGCAGCAGGCCGTGGAGCATGCCCGCCAGCAGCGAATCGCCGGCGCCTACGGTGCTGGCAACCGTCACCTTGGGCGGCGTGGCCTGCAGGGTCGCCCCCGAGCTGTACCAGCTCACGCCGGCAGCACCGTCCGAGACCACCACATGTTCCACGCCCTGTTGATGCAACTGGCGGATGGCATCGGTGGCGTTGTCCAGCGCCTGGGCGAGCTCTTCAGTATTGGGCTTGACCATCCAGGGGCCCGCCTTCAACCCGGCGCGCAAGGCTTCGCCGCTGGTGTCCAGGGCCACTTTCAAACCGAGGTTTTTCAATTGCTCGATCAGTGCCTGAAACCATTGCGGGCTGACGCCACGCGGCAAGCTGCCGGCGACCACCACCGCGTCGAAGTCAGGACCGATCAGCGCAAGTCGCTTGAGCAGTTCGGCTTGCGCCTGCTCGCTCACCAGCGGCCCCGGTGCGTTGATGTCGGTGACCCGGCCATCCTGTTCGGCAATCTTGATATTGCTGCGGGTTTCCCCCGGCACGCGAACGAACGCGTCGCCAAGCCCACGGTGGGCGATCAGTGCTTCGAACGCCTGCGGGTTGTCTTCACCGAGAAAGCCGCCCACGGTCACCGCGTGGCCGAGGTCCGCCAGTACCTGCGCCACGTTCACGCCCTTGCCGGCGGCATGGGTGATGAGCGTTTCGCTGCGGTTGACTGCACCGGGTTCCAGGCGCGCCAGGCGTACCGTGAGGTCCAACGCCGGGTTCAGCGTCAGGGTCAAAATCCTTGCCATTTACACGGCCTCCACTAGAGCACGTACTTCGGCGGGCGAGCCCACCGCGAGTGCCTGTTGCGCCAGGCCCCGGGCCTGGCTCAGGCTGAATTCACGCACCCGCGCCTTCACTTCGGGGATGCTGCGGGCCGACACGCTCAGCTCGTCCACACCCAGGCCAATCAACACCGGCACCGCCAGCGGGTCCGCCGCCAGCTCGCCGCACACGCCGACCCATTTGCCATGGGCATGGGCGGCACGCACGGTGATGTCGATCAGTTGCAGCACGGCCGGGTGCAGACCATCGGCCTGGGCCGACAGCGTCGGGTGCCCACGGTCGATAGCCAGGGTGTATTGGGTCAGGTCGTTGGTGCCGACGCTGAAAAAGTCGACTTCCCGGGCGAGCACCGGCGCCAGCAGCGCGGCGGAAGGCACTTCGATCATGATCCCCAGTTGCAGGTCGGCCACCGGGATTTCCAGGCGCAGACGCTCGGTCATGTCCCGAGCCGCACGCCATTCATCCACGCTGCCGACCATGGGGAACATGATGCGCAACGGCCGGTTGTCCGCCGAACGCAACAGCGCACGCAGCTGCGCTTCCATGATCTGCGGGCGTTGCAAAGTCAGGCGAATGCCGCGCACGCCGAGGAAGGGATTTTCTTCCTCGGCAATCGGCCAGTACGGCAGCGGTTTATCGCCGCCCACATCGAGGGTGCGCACCACCAGCGGGCGCCCGTCGAGGCCGTCGAGTACGCGGCGGTATTCGGCTTCCTGGGTGGATTCGTCCGGCGCTTGCGGGTGGGCCATGAAAATCAGCTCGGTGCGTAACAGGCCGATGCCCTCGGCGCCCTGCTCTACCGCTGCGGCCACTCCGGCGCTTTCGCCGATATTGGCAAACACTTCCACCGCGTGGCCGTCGCGGGTCAGCGCCGGCTCATGGCGTTGCGCAGAGGCGGCTTGCAGGCGTTGCTCGCGAGTGTCGCGCTCGACGGTCGCGCGTTGCAGGGT
>NZ_CVTN01000040.1:0-70051 GCF_900004915.1 Pseudomonas sp. 31 R 17 | reverse complement strand
GGCGTCCTGCCGGGTTGCCCACGGATTCAAGCCTGCGTTCGGCCAGCGTGGTTTAACGGGGCGCCTGAGATCAAAAGCAAAAGCGCGGCGGCCTCAGAGCCGACCGGCATCATTTGCCGGTCCGCGATCCAAATGTGGGAGGGGGCTTGCCCCCGATGGCGTCCTCCGGGCCGGCCAGGATGCTGGATCAGACCGGGTTCGGCCAGCGTGGTTTAACGGGGCGCCTTAGATCAAGATCAAAAGCCAGATCAAGAGCGGCTCGCTTCGCATCGTGGTTAGCGTTGGGCACTACAGCGTTGTGTAGATACCTATGGCTATCGGGCAAGCCGCATCGATGAACCTTCGAGCCTTTCAGCGCTCACTTATGAGGTGGCACTGTTTTTCGTCGAAAGGAATCTGCATGCACCCCACCTCGGCAATCACCCCGGTAGAACGTGAACTCAGCCTGCGCGCGGTCATCACCGGGATCCTGCTCGGTATCCTGCTCACGCCGTCCAATGTGTACGCCGGCCTCAAGATCGGCTGGTCGTTCAACATGTCGATCATCGCGTTGCTGATCGGCTACGCGATCTGGCAGGGCCTGGCCAAACGCTCTGCTGCGCCATTGCCGTGGACGCTGCACGAAAGCAATATCAACCAGACCGTCGCCTCTGCCGCGGCGTCGATCATTTCCGGTGGGCTGGTCGCGCCCATCCCGGCCTACACCTTGCTCACGGGCAATCAACTGGAGGCGATCCCGATGATCGCCTGGGTGTTTTCCGTGAGCTTCCTGGGGATCTGGATCGCGTGGTACCTGCGGCCCTCATTGCTCAACGACAAGGCGCTGAAGTTTCCCGAAGGCATGGCCACCCTGGAGACCCTTCTGCATATCTACAACCACGGTCGCGAAGCGGCGACTCGCTTGAAAGTGCTGCTCGGCGCCGCGTTGTTGTCGGGGTCGGTCAAGTGGGTGGATACCTTCCTGTGGGCGTTGCCGCGCTGGTCGCCGACGGCCCAGTTGGAACGCCTGACGTTTACCACCGACCCGTCGCTGTTGCTACTCGGTTTTGGTGGCATCATCGGTCTGCGCGTGGGCCTGACCTTGCTGCTCGGCGCCTTGCTGGCCTGGGGCGGGTTGGGGCCCTGGCTGTTGGCGCACGGGCTGGTGCACGTTGCGCCGGGCAGCAGCGGGCCGCAATTCGCCGCACTGGTGGAGTGGCTGCTGTGGCCCGGCGTGAGCTTGATGGTCTGTTCTACCCTGGCGTCCCTGGCGATTCGCTTGTGGGCATTGCACCGAACCACCCGCGCGGACGGCGGCACGCCCTGGACCCTGCCAAAGCCGGGCCCGGCTGCGGGGTTTGCCCTGGCGATCATCCTGGTCGTGAGCCTGCAGGCGTTGCTGTTCGGCATCAACCCGTGGATGGCGCTGCTCACCATCCCCCTGGCCATCTGCCTGGCCGCCGTGGCCGCGCGGGTGGTGGGCGCCACCGGCATTCCGCCGATTGGCGCAATTGGGCAATTGTCCCAGCTGAGTTTCGGCATCGTCGCGCCGGGGCAGGTGCCGATCAACCTGATGAGCGCCAACACGGCCGGCGGTTCGGCCGGGCAATGCACCGACTTGATGAATGACTTCAAGGTCGGCAAGGCGATTGGCGCCACGCCTCACAAGCAAGTGATTGCGCAGGTCCTGGGGATTTTTGTCGGCAGTATCGTGGGTGTATTCGCCTACCTGGCGCTGATCCCCGACCCACAGACCATGCTCCTCACCGAACAATGGCCGGCCCCGGCCGTCGCCACCTGGAAAGCCGTGGCGCAAACCCTGACCCACGGGCTGGACTCGTTATCGCCGAGCATTCGCTGGGCCATCGCCATCGCGGGCTTGATCGGCGTGTTGCTGGGTGTGCTCGACAGCACCTTGTCTGCACATCGCGCGCGCTATCTGCCCAGCGCCGCCGCCCTGGGATTGGCGTTTGTACTGCCGGCGTCCATTTCGCTGATGATGGCTTTGGGAGCGGTGCTGACCTGGTTGGTCAACTGTCGTTGGCCAAACCTCACCGAGCGCTTTGCAATTACCGCGGCGGCCGGGCTTATTGCCGGCGAGAGCATCACCGGCGTTGGGGCTTCGTTGTGGCAAATGATGGTGCAGGCGGGCTGATAGGCAAATCGCGCAGCTATTGCCCAATGGAACTGTTCGTGGACGGCCGCCACTCATCTCTCGCCTCTCTCACATTCGCTGAGCAGGGCGCCAACGGATAACTCAGGGACGCCAGTTATAACTCCAGAAGCAAGGCTGCTTACGCTGAGGGGATAGGCCGTGAGTTCTGATATTGCGAAAATACTCCGCGAAACCCTGTTGGACCTTGGCGTACCCCAGGAACGTCTCGGCTCCTTTGATCGCCACTCCTCGATCGCGCTTAACTTTAAAACGATCAGCCCGATCATGCTCACTGCCGACCGTCATGGGGTGTGGATGTGGAGTGAGTTGAAAAATCTGAACAGCGCCACGCTGAATATCCATGCGGAAAAACTGCTGCTTTCCCTGCAACACGCATTGCCATCGGTGGTGACCGGCCAGCCGGTGTTGGGCAAAGGTCTGCGCGGTTACGAAGTCAAAGCCCTGCTGGACGACGCGTGCACGGGGTCGGCCAAAACATTGCAGATTGCGTTGGATGGTTTTTTCAACCTGATGACATCGCTGCACAGTATTTTCAAATAAACCGTCGCAACGACGCTCGCCACCTTATTCAAAGGTAGAGGCAACCACTATGCTGATCAATAATGATAACGGCTCCAGCGCGGCGGCCCAATTGCAGGCTAACGCTGGTAATCGGGTGTTGAAGAATGTCGAGTTTGTGAAGAACTTCGACTCCATAAAAAACAAACCTATTGAAGTCACTTCCAATGCCCTGCCCACGGTCACGCTCAAAGCCGACGGGCAAGCGCGCCCCGTCGGTTTTCTGTACGACGGCCCGCAGGTCGCGCAAATCAGGAACGGTGCTATTTATAACGCCGTGATTGACAGTGATATCGTGGAAAAACACTCCCAGGACCGTATCGCGCCGGGCAAGGCGTCCATCAAGGATGGCGCGCTGAGCCTGGGCTTGAACAGGTTCAGGATCGCGGGGCCGGCTGAAACCGAAACCCAGAAGATCCTTACCCGACTGCGTGGCATTACCGATCCGGAGCAGCGTAGAGCTGAGCTGACCAAGCTGGTCGCCAACGGCTCCCCGCACGCAGCCGAAGGTTCGATGAGGCTGAAAATGGTCAACGACCCGGTGCGGCGCGCATTCGAAAGTTACTATGCCAAGCATGCCCTGCAAGATTATTTCCGTTCGCCGGAAACCTATAAAACCTTTGTCGCTATCTCAAACAATCAGGTCAATTACATCAAGGACAACTACGTGTCTGCGCCGCTGTTCGAGAAATACGAGGCCGCCTGGAAGAACCAGCGTTTCGACACGAGCATCGAGGGTTTGGATCAACTCCAGGGTTTCTATACGCGTGCCGAGAAAACCCTGGAAACCCTGAATATCTCGCCCGAGGCCAGGACGGCCTTGTTTGATATCTACAAACATCGTTATTTAAGTTACGCGCTGAGGAATGAGCCGGATGTTGCGGCAAAACTCCCGGCGGGCCATTGGGACGGCGTGTTTGATCCCATCAAGGCACCCGGAAAAGGCCGTATTGAACTCAACGCCCGAGAAGGTAATTTGTTCCGGCAGGCAGACAGTCATAACGTCGGTATTTTGCGAAATATCGATGCGACCCCCCGGGACTTGCGCCTGAATGAGCCTTTCAATATCAAATATGAAAGTGATTACCAGAGCCAGTTGCTGGCCGGCGCCAGTACCCGTTGCCCCGACAGGCTTGAGATGCAGGATCCCGAGCATCCGGATGCATCCAAGCCGGGTTCTTATGTGAAGACCTTGTTTGAAAAAGGCACGGGGACTTACGTTAACGGGCCGTCGGGTTCGATTGTGATCGAACAGGGGGCGGTGCGTGCCTGCAAGGATGTGCATGCCAATACCCGGCCGGACGACCTTGAAGCCTATTTGGCCATTCAATCCGCGCTGTTCATTTATGTGGATGGCGGGCATTCGATGGATGAAATTTCATATGCGCTGGCCCATCCGGCTGTACGCGGCAAATTGCTTGAAACGTTCCCGGGAAGGCCCGGCTTCGAGCACATCGGCGATAGGCTTTTCATGAATGACAGCGCCCTGGAAAACGCCGCCAGGGACGCCGCGGTCTTCAATGAGGTGCTCAAGGCCAAGGATGCCGTGCATCAACACATCACCCATGGCAACCCGGCGGGCCAGGCCGCTCGGACAACCACCAAGGCGCCCCGTGTGGTTTAACGGGGACGCCCAAGATCAAGAACGGCTCGATTCGCAACCTGAGGAGCGGTCCGGCCGGGCTTGGGGTGCAGGCGCGGGTTCGCCGGACGCTGACACCGATCGGCAAATGTCGAGATCAGACACGATGATGGCGTACTCAGGCTACTTTGGCCCGGCGCAGCGCCCTTAAGGTGAGGGGTATTGGTCGCCCGAGAACAACAAAAACAATGAATAGCCTAAATTCCAACGATTCCAACGGTCAGTTGGCGCAGGGTTTCAAGCCGCGCCACGTCACCATGTTGTCCATCGCAGGCATCATCGGCGCGGGGTTATTTGTCGGTTCCGGCCATGCCATCGCGGCGGCGGGGCCGGCAGTGTTGCTGGCGTATCTGTTCTCCGGCCTGCTGGTGGTGCTGGTGATGCGCATGCTCGGGGAAATGGCGGTGGCGCGTCCCGACACCGGTTCCTTTTCTACCTACGCCGACCAGGCCATCGGCCGTTGGGCGGGCTTTACCATCGGCTGGCTGTATTGGTGGTTCTGGGTGTTGGTGATTCCGATCGAGGCGCTGGCTGCCGGTTATGTACTCAATCAGTGGTTTCCCCAGGTTGATGCGTGGCTGTTCGCCTTGTTGTCGATCATCCTGCTGGTGATCACCAACCTGTTCAGCGTGGCCAAGTACGGTGAATTCGAATTCTGGTTCGCGATGGCCAAGGTGATCGCCATCATCGGGTTTATCGGCCTGGGATTCAGCGTGCTGATGGGCTGGGTGCCTGAGCACGAAGCCAGTGGCTTGAGCCGGTTGATGGAGGAGCACGGTGGTTTTGCGCCTAACGGTTTGTCGGCGGTGGTCGGGGCGTTCATTACCATCATGTTCAGTTTTATCGGTACGGAGGCGGTGACCATCGCCGCGGCCGAATCGAGTAATCCGGCGCAGAACATCGCCAGGGCGACACGCTCGGTGATCTGGCGCATCGGTGTGTTTTACCTGCTGTCGATCTTCGTCGTTATCTCCGTGGTGCCCTGGAACGACCCGTTGCTGGCGTCCGTGGGTTCCTATCAGCGCGCGCTGGAATTGATGAACGTCCCCAACGCCAAATTCATGGTCGACGTGGTGGTGTTGATCGCCGTTGCCAGTTGCATGAACTCCTCGATCTACATCTCCTCGCGCATGCTGTTCTCCCTGGGTAAACGCGGTGACGCGCCTGCGGCGCTTAAACGCACCTCAGCCGCGGGCGTGCCCAGGGCGGCGGTGATTGCCAGCACCATCATCGGCGCGGGGGTGACGCTGCTGAGCTACTTCATGCCCGCCGGTCTGTTCCAGTTTCTGCTCGCCAGCTCCGGTGCCATCGCGTTGCTGGTGTACCTGGTCATCGCCATCTCGCAACTGCGCATGCGGCGGATGCTGCTCAGGCAGAACGTCGAGCTGGCCTTTCGTATGTGGCTGTTTCCCTGGCTGACTTACCTGGTGATTGTGTTCATCTGTGCAGCGTTGGCCGTGATGATGGTGACGCCGGAGCACCGCACGGAAGTGTCCTCGACCATTGGCCTGGCCTTGCTGATCTCCTTGATCGGCGTGGTCACGGCGCGCCAGCACGGGCAGTCGGCCAAGGCCGTTGTGGTTGAGCCCTCCTGATCACGCGTGCGGAGTACTGTGATGGAACCTGACGCGCCTGCCTGCAAGACCCTCGGCTTTTTGCTGCTGGACCAATTCACCCTGATATCGCTGTCCTGTGCGGTCGAGCCCTTGCGCATGGCCAATCAACTGGCCGGTGAGGAACTCTATCGCTGGCGCACCCTCAGCCTTAACGGTGAACCGGTGTGGGCGAGCGATGGCGTGTCGGTCACACCGGATGCGGTGGCGCATGAACAGCGCGACCTGGATGCCGTGATCGTGTGTGGCGGCGTGGGTATCCAACAGGCCGCCACACCCGCGCACATCACTTGGCTGCGCAACCAGGCACGTCTGTACTGCAACCGCCTCGGCGCGGTGTGCACCGGCAGTTGGGCGCTGGCCAGGGCGGGCTTGCTCGATGGTTTCCAGTGCAGCGTGCATTGGGAGCTGATGGCCTCCATGCAAGAAGCCTTTCCCCGTGTCACGGTCAGCGCCAGCGTCTTCTCCCTCGATGGCAACCGCTTCACCAGTTCGGGCGGCACCGCCCCGTTGGACATGATGCTGCACCTGATCGGGCGCGATCACGGGCATGAACTGTCCGCGGCGATTTCGCAGATGTTTGTGTACGAGCGCATCCGCAACGAGCGCGACACCCAGCGCGTGCCGCTCAAGCATCTGCTGGGCACGCAACAGCCCAAGCTGCAGGAAGTGGTGGCCTTGATGGAAGCCAACCTGGAAGAACCCATCGACCTGGATGAGCTGGCCGCGTTCGTCCAGGTATCGCGGCGCCAGCTGGAGCGCATGTTCCAGCGCTACCTGTACTGCACGCCGTCGCGCTACTACCTCAAGCTTCGCCTGACCCGGGCTCGCCAGTTACTCATGCAGACCCCTATATCGATGGTGGAGCTTGCGGCGATCTGCGGCTTTGTGTCCACGCCGCACTTTTCCAAGTGCTATCGGGACTTCTTCGGCGTGGCACCCAGTGACGAACGCTCGGACATGCGCCTGCGCCTGCCGATTGCGCCGCGCCCTGTGGCCAGGCCGGGGGCGCCGGCCAAACCCAAGAACATACTGGAGCAGGCACGGGAAGAATCGACGTTTGCCAGTGTGAAGCTGCAGCGGCGTTGAGGTGCGCGGGGCTGCTGCGCGATAGCCTTGGCTCAGGCGACGAAACTATCGATTATGTCGCCGCGCGCCACTACCGCACCCGCGTACGACTCTGCACCGCCAGGTCCAGCGCCTTTTGCATATCCAGCCGCGCCGAGCGCCCCACGTCCTCGTCATTGAGCTGGTAATTGCGCTCCGACGGCAGGATCGGTGCCGTGAGGTCCTGGGCGTCGCTGCGTTCGAAGTCGTGGTTATCGCCGATCGCCAGGGCGCTGCGGCGCAACAGCATGCGCAGCTGTTCGGGCTGCAACTGCGGGTTGATCGACAGCATCGCCGCCAGCAGGCCGGCGACCATCGGCGTGGCGTAGGAGGTGCCGCAATGCACGGCGCCTTCCTGGTCGGCGCCTTTTGTTGAAGCGTGAGCGCAGGCGGCGGCGGTGATGTCGACGCGCATGTCCACGTTCGAAGAGCTGCGCGTGACGGCGTAGGCGGGATCATCAACGGCAACGTCGTTGCGCTCATTGCGCTGGTGCCCACCCACCACCAGCAATTGCTCGGTGACGAAGGAGGAGGGCAGGCGGTACTCGTCGCTGCCCGAGAAGGCCGAACCGTTACCGGCGGAGTTCACCACGATCACGTCGGGGTGTTCCTTGCGCAGCCACAGGAAGAACTCTTCGAGCAGTTCTTCGTAGCCGCTCATGGCTATTCCTGAACGCACCAGCGAGTCGACGTCATGGCCGTTGACGTCCTTGGTGCCGACGCGATGAACGCCCCAGCTCCAGTTGAGCACGCGCACGCCGTCCTCCACGAGGTTGACTGATGCGGCGATGTTGGCGGTGATTCCGGCATCGGAGTTGCGCTCGACAATCACCTCAAAGCCCCCGCCGGCCTTGTCCAGGCCACGCAAAAAGCCGGTATTGCCGCCGTTATTCCAGCCTGCCGCGAGGATGCCGGCGACGGTGGTGCCATGGCTGTGCGCCGAACCCGTATCGCCCGCGTAGACGCAGGTGCGCTGGGGCGCGCAGGCGCCCAGGTAGTCAGCGAAATCCGCCGTGTCGAAATCCACGCCACGCTCGATCACCCCGATGCGCACCGGTTGCGGCACGATGGGCGTGTGCTGGCCCGGGATGCGTCGCTGGTAATAGGCCACCGCATCGAGAAAGCGGTTGGCGGCCCATTCATCGGAGTCGGGCGCCGGCTTCTTCGGCGCCTCACGGCGAGGGGCGGCCTGCTCGGCTTCTTCGGCGGCGGACTCTTCGATGACCACCGCATCGACGCTGGTCTCGCTGCCCAAGCGCAGCACCAGGGCGTCGCGCTGGATCAGGTCGGTGGCGGGCAGGCGCAGTTGAAAAACGTTCAGCGGCGCGATACTGCCCACCACCGTTGCCCCGTATTTGCGCGCCAGACGCTCGGCTTCCTGGCGGCCATTCTGGTCCTCTTCGATCAGTACGCTGACCAGATCGACATAGGTGGTCAGGCCGTCCATGTTCTTCGCCACTTCGCTGGGCCCGGCGGCCACTACCTGGCTGTTGCGCAGGCTCAGCCAGGCGGCGTTGCTGGCGCGCGGGCCGTCTTCGAGCCACAGCGGGCCGCTCTGGTAGCGGCGGCTGTCCAGGCGCAGGCGCAGGTGGTCGCCGTCGCGCTGCACAGCATCTTGCGGCAGCACCTTGCCGCCCAGTTTCAATTGCGCGGTGGTATCGCCCATGCCGCGCACGCGCAGGCACCAGTCCTGCTGTTGGTTATCCAGCAGGTCACCGCAGCGTTTCAGCTGTTCCAGGCGCAGGGGTTCCTGGGAGGCGAGCGCCGTACCGGCGGCCAGGCTCAACAGCAGTGCGAAAGCAGTAGGGTTCAGAGGCATCAGTGGGTTCCTTGCCGGGGCCTGATAGTGCGACTCCGCCAATCGCCCCTTCGTTCAGCGCAACCCCGTTGAACTCCCCCTCAAAAGACTCACTCATAACTGACGAGGGACTGCACATGACGGATGTGACAATGACCCAACCACACTCCACCACCCCTGGCGCGCTGTTCGAAACCGACCTGCCCGCACGCCTGGACCGCCTGCCCTGGGGCCGCTTCCACACCTTGCTGGTGTTCGCCCTGGGCATTACCTGGCTGCTCGACGGTCTTGAAGTGACCCTGGCGGGTTCAGTGTCCGGAGCGCTGAAAAGCAGCACGGGCTTGAATTTCAGCAACGTCGACATCGGCTTCGCTGGTGGCGTCTACATCGCCGGCGCGGTGTTGGGTGCGCTGCTGTTCGGTTGGCTCACTGACCGCCTGGGCCGGCGCAAACTGTTCTTCATCACCCTGTGGCTCTATGTGGGCGCCACCGCCGCCACGGCGTTTTCCTTCAACCTGGAAAGCTTTCTGCTGTTCCGCTTCCTCACCGGCATGGGCATCGGCGGCGAATACACGGCGATCAACTCGACCATCCAGGAATTCACCCCGGCACGCTATCGCGGCTGGGTCGACCTGACCATCAACGGCACCTTCTGGCTGGGCGCCGCCCTCGGTGCCGGCGGCGCCATCGTGCTGCTCGACCCGCAGATCGTCGGCGGCGACCTCGGCTGGCGCCTGTGCTTCGGCATCGGTGCCGCGTTGGGCCTGGTCATCCTGGTGATGCGCCTGTGGTTGCCGGAAAGCCCGCGCTGGTTGTTGATCCACGGCCGCCACGCCGAAGCACAGCGCATCGTCGACGGCATCGAGGCGCGCCTGCGCGAACAGGGCCATGCGCTGGCACCCGTCACCAGTCCGCCGCTGCGCCTGCATGCCCGTGACCACACGCCATTGGCGGAAATTTTCCACACCCTTTTCGTCAGCTTTCGGCGCCGCGCCCTGGTCGGCATGACCCTGCTCACCGCCCAGGCATTTTTCTACAACGCGATCTTTTTCACCTACGCGCTGGTGCTCACCGACTTCTACCAGGTGCCTGCCGAGCACGTCGGCTGGTACGTGCTGCCTCTGGCCCTTGGCAACTTCTGCGGGCCGCTGCTGCTCGGCCGGCTGTTCGACGTGATCGGTCGGCGCGTGATGATCAGCTTTACCTATGCCACCTCCGGCGTGTTGCTGGCGCTCAGCGGCTATGCCTTCCAGCAAGGCTGGTTCGACGTGACCGAGCAAGCCATCGCCTGGATGGTGATTTTCTTCTTCGCCTCGGCAGCGGCGAGTTCGGCGTACCTGACCGTGGCGGAGACCTTTCCCCTGGAGATACGCGCGCTGGCGATAGCGGTGTTCTACGCGTTCGGCACGGGGCTGGGCGGGATCATCGGGCCGACGTTGTTTGGCGAGTTGATCCAGACGCAGCAGCGAAGCAGCCTGTTGATCGGCTACCTGATCGGCGCGGCGCTGATGCTCATCGCAGCGGTGGTGCAGGCGATCTGGGGCGTGGCGGCTGAGCGCAAGGCCCTGGAACAGGTGGCGCGGCCGTTGTCGCAGGCGGCTGGGTAAGGGGCATTTCAACGGCGGTTGGTTACAACTGTTAACGGTTTTCGCGGGCTATTCGATTTAGGCTGTGGTACGCGAATCCCATCTGCTACAGAGCGCATTCCCATGAACCTGCACGCTATCGCCGCCACGCTTCTCGTTTTCGCCGCCGCCCAGGCGCACGCCGCCACGCCGATCACCCATGTGGCCATCTACCGGGGCCCGGCAGGCTGTGCCGATTGTTCGCAAAACGTCAAGGCGGCGCTGCTGCGCCTGGACCCGCATTACCAGATCGATTTTGTCGGCGCCGATGAACCGGTCGACATCACCCCGCAAACCCTCGCGCGCTACGACCTCTACGTTCAACCGGGGGGCGGCCAGGACATCCCGGCCGCGCTGGACAGCCTGGGCGACGCGCGCGCCGATGCCATCCGCGATTACGTCGCCGGGGGCGGGCGATACCTGGGGTTGTGCATGGGCGCTTACCTGGCCGATGACAACAACCTCGGCTTGATTACCCAGGACCTCGACAGCGAAGCAGGCCGGCCAGGCTTTGAAGTGAGCGGCATCGAAGACGCCGCCGTACGCGTCACCTGGGACGGCAAGCCGGATACGGTGTTCTACCAGGATGGCCCGTACTTCCCCAAGGCCACCTCGACCTCCGCGTATACCACCCTGGCGACCTACCAGAACGGCGACGTGGCGGCCGCGCGTTACACCTATAAAAAGGGCGTGGTGGTGCTCAGCGGTCCCCATCCGGAAGCCGGGCAGGCCTGGTTCGAGGACGCCGACATCCCACTGGACAAGATGCCGCGCGGGGACCTGTTCGGCACGCTGATACGCAGTGTGCAAGAGTAAGGCTTGCTGGCCCGAGCGGGCCTAAAGATTGAGCCCCTCGCGTCGATAACCTCCATGAACCCGCCAATCATGGACCGATAGAAATGGCACTTTCCGTCAGCGCTGCCTATTTAGCCCCCACCAATACGCGCCTTGTGCCTTCCGAGCAGACACTCACGCCCAAGGCGCCGTCCGAGGCCGCCGGTCAGGCCTTGGCAAACGCCGGCCCGGCGGCTATTTATCATCCCAGCGAAGCCGCCCAAACCCTGCGTGAACCGCCGCAGGTGATCGACACCTGGATCGGCCGCTCCGAATCCCCTGAGTTTCCGCGCTTTGCCGAGCGTTTCAATGGTGCACAAGCCGTGCTGAAAAGCGCCTTCACCGCATTCGAATCAACGTTGGCCAGCACCGCACCTGACCTGGCCGCAACCGATTACGGCTTTACCGTCGAAGCCGACGGCCGCCTGAAAGTGCTCGACAAGGCCGGTCAGCTAGGCGAAGAGAATATCAAACGCCTCACCGTTCTGCTCAACGGCTCCGCCGAGCTGAAAACTGCCGCCGTGGCCTACCGCGACGCCACCATCGACATGACGGACGCGGGCTCGCCCTGGTCCGGCAGTGTCATGGGCTACTACAGCGTGACCAACGAAAACTTCGCCAAATCCATCGACCTGGCGCCGATGCTCAGAACCTATGCCCCGTCGGATCTGACGGACATCAAGGATCGGTTTTTGGTGACCCAGTTGGCGTACAAGGGGGAGCGGGCGACGGAGGAGACGGAGAGGGCGATGTATGAGCGGCGTGGGTGGAGTCTCGACGACTGAGATCGTCACGATTGCGGTACCAGGTTTTTACACTTTCCAAACCTCATTTAAGGCGTGTCATGGTAATTGCAATTTGCATAGCGGCTGTGGTTTTCGGTGTTTTTGTGGTGCGTAAACTGCGTTTGGGTAAATACTCCGATGTATCAGGCATTTCATCGCTGTTAACGTTTCTGGTTGCCGTGGCGGCGGCAGGCGTTGCCTATAATCAACTGAATGAATCAAGAGTCGCTGCTGCCAAGTCCATATACAGAGAGTACTTGAGTACGGCGTTATCCCATCCGAAGTTTTCGGCCGCCTCTTATCCGTTCAATGACCCTAAATTTAATAGTTTCAAAGCCGGCGCGGACCTTGAGCAGTACGAAAACTACGTCGCCTATTTGATCTTTTCGGCGGAGGAAGTTTTAGAAGTTGACGATTTAAGGGCGCAGCGTGGGTGGTGTGAAACTATTCGAGACCAGTTCAAGTACCATGCGCTTTATCTGAGCAGCCCTATGGCTAATGCTATGCAGTACTCCGAGGTAGTCGATAAGTTGGTCGGGGAAGGCATCAACATGTACCTGCTTGAAAAAGAAGTTGATGCTTCAAATGGAAGTCCGGCAGCCAGGATAATGCTTGAACAGCTGCGAAGTGATTGCCAGCCGTGACGCTGCGCTGGCGCATTTCTAGGGCCGAAAGCGGCTAATGCCATTCAGTTAAGCGAACACCGCCCTCTGTAGGAGCGAGCTTGCTCGCGAAAAACGTCAACGATAACGCGTGTTTCCTGAATGAACGCGGTGCCTGTGAGTTTTTCGCAAGCAAGAGCCAGGCGCCCCCTCGCTCCTACAAAAAGCCTTAACTGGCTGGCATTAGCCGAAAGCAGCCCCTTTCTTCGCCAGCCGGTTTACCATGCTCGCCCCGGCAGTGGTTACACGCGCTACCGACCTCATTCTTAAAGGTACCGCCATGTCCATCGACCAAATCTCCCTGCCCAAAGGCGTAGGCCCGCACGCCGCCAAACTCCTCGACGCCATCACCGGCGCGTCCACTCACGAAGAACTCAACCGCGCCGGCGGCAAGGCCGAAGGGTTTGTGTTGGGCCTGGAGTCCACCAAGGCCATCAAAAGCCAGATCGCCGAGTCGTTGTACGTGGCCTACGATGATGCGGCGAGCAATCGTGCCGGCGAGTTGAAGGGCTGAAGGTACGACGGTCCTGCTGCCGGTTTTTCCGCCACCAGGGCCCCGCCTCAAGGCAACGCTCAGGTTGTTTGCCGGTCCTTGCAGTCCAGGGCCAGTTCGGTGAGGGCGATCATGCGCTCGTAGCGCACAATCATGAATTGCACGTAACAGCACATCACGAAGAAAAAGGTATAGATCGCCGGTATCGCCAATAACCACGCCGTACGCTCAGCAATGCCGACCCTGACAAGTATATCGTCCAGGCTTAAAAGGGCACCGACGAGCGCCAGCAAGCCCGGAATAATACCAACCTTCTCCAGCGCGCCCGTCACCATATGCGTGCGCTTTTCCAGGCTGTCGCGCTCGCTTTTCAGTTCCAGCGCACCCAGTTTCAGCGTCTCGCGCGAGAGGGTTGCCAGTTCCGGTAAATAACGGGCCTCCACCTGCATCAGGGTTTTGACGTTCAATTCCAGCAAATTGGCGAAGGGCGCGGTGAACACTTTTTTCAGCGAGTCGCGGTACAGCAACACCCCCAGCAACGGGTAGAAAAACATCGCCAGGTAAGATAGCGCGATCAGCCCCGCACTCACGTTGTACAACCAGTAGGTGTGAGTCCATTTACCGATAACGGTCAGCGGTATGGCCAGAATCGACGGCCCGACCAGGGCAAACCAGAAGTAGGCCCTGTCGAGCCGGGCATCCTTGCCTGCCCGAGTTTGCTGGCGTTTGCTGCGCAGCGCTTGTTTGTAGGTTTGCTCGATCTCGGCGTTGATCTGCAGGTATTTTTCGATTTCCGTGGTCACTGGCTTTCCTTCATGCCTGCTGGGGGATTAGCGCCTGCGCCTTGGGATACCGGGGCCGGGCTCGCATTATCTTAACGGTAGTCTGACCCCGGTTTTCCTCTCGCAAGCCCCGAACGGACCGGCTAGGCACTCAGGCGTGCCGTCACTTCATTCAACTGCCCGGACAACCCGTGAAGGTTGTGGCTTGCCGCTTCAGTGCGCTGCACATTGTCCAGGTTGGTACTGGCAATCGAAGTGATTTCGGTGAGGTTGCGCGAGATGTCTTCGGCCACAGAGGTTTGCTCTTCCGCGGCGGTAGCAATCTGACGGTTCATGTCGCGAATGGCTTCCACCGCATGGGTGATGCGCTCCAGCATGGCGCCGGCCTGATTCACTTGCGCGACACTTTCTTCACTGCGCGTCTGGCCGCTTTCAATCGCCTTGGCCGCGTCTTCCGCGCCGGTTTGCACGGTCTGGATAATCTGGTTGATCTCGATGATCGATGTCGCCGTACGCTGAGCCAGGCTACGCACCTCGTCTGCGACTACCGCAAAACCGCGTCCGGCGTCACCTGCACGGGCCGCTTCGATCGCCGCGTTCAGTGCCAGCAAGTTAGTCTGCTCGGCGATGCCGCGAATGACCTCCAGCACCTTGCTGATGCGACCACTGTCGGTTTCCAGACGACGGATCACGGTGGCGGTGTTGACGATCTCGCCACGCATCTGGGTGATGGTGTGAATGGTGTTGCTCATGACTTTTTCGCCCTGCTGCGCGGACTGGTCGGCATCATCGGCAGCCCGTGCGGCATCGGCCGCATGACGTGCCACTTCCTGGGCGGTGGCGGACATTTCGTTCATCGCCGTCGCCACTTGATCGGTACGGTTGAACTGCTCGTTGGTGCCGCTGGCGATGAGGCCGGCGATGGCACTCAGCTCGCCACTGGCGCTGTCCAGGTCATTGGCGCTGCGCTGCAGGCGGCTGAAGGTTTCGGCAAGAAAATCGCGCAGGGTGTTGGCGGCCATGGCCAGTTTGCCTAACTCGTCTTCACGGGAGCTGACCACGCGTTCGGCAAATTTGCCTCGGCTCAGTTGCTCCACGTAGTCGATCAGCTTGCGGATGGGGTCAACCAGGTTACGGTTGATCAACCAAAGGCTCAACAGGCCGATCAACAGCCCCGAGGCGAGCATCACGGTAGTCCCCACCATCACCGTGCGATCGGCTGCTGCGCTGATCAGCGCCGATTGCTCGATGCCCTGCTTACGCAGTTCACTGACCAGTTCGCTCATCTGATCGCTGGTGGCGCGGTCAACACCTTTGACGGCGGCGTCGCCTGCGGTGGGGTCCGCCCCGGCGGCGATATAGGCATCGCGACCTTTCTGGTATGCGCTGCCCAACTGACGGTGTTCGTCACGCAGGCGTTCGATGCGGGCCTTGAGTTGGCCGTCCAGGCCCTTCTGGCCGGCCAGCTCGCCGAGGATCCCCTGTACGTCGCGCTGACGGTCTTCGAATTGCTTCCAGTATTTATCCAGGTCCGCCGGCTGCTTGCCCCGTAGCAATACGTTTTTCCACTCCTGAACCTGCACCTTGAACTGCAAGTTGGCCTCATCGATCAATTGCGAAGTATGCAGCGGACCTTCGATCAGGTTGGCGTAGTTTTGCACGCCGTTGGACAGAAAATGAAAGCAGGCCAAGGCAATCAGCAATATCGCCAGCAGGCTGGCGCTCAGCAGCGTGAGGATTTGAGCTCTCAGGGATTTTTGCAGCATGGGTTGATACTCATGACAGGATTGAGGTGCGCCGGGTTGGGCGTGAAAGACGTCCAAACTTCCCTGTCTGCGGTAGAGGTTGGCGGCTGTGGCCGCGCAAGCTATTAACCGTGTCATCGGCGTGGTAGAGCGGTTCTTGAGGGGAGTTCGACCGGCGGCGTTAGGAATTTTTATTGTGTTTCCCCTGGAGATATTCTGTTGTTTGGAGTGGAGATGAAGGGCGGCTTTCGGCGTAGCGAGGTCCCAATGTCGTTACCGAAAGACGCCTTTCGACACAAAGCGGACGTCGAGGGCGAGCTTCTGAGAATGCTCGCTAAGACGATTTACGCGGCAAAAGTAAGCACTCTTGCCTCTTGAGTATCCGCTATGAACGCATTGACTTGCTCTTGCGGATGCGGGGAAAGTTCTGGGTATTCATCTGCAAGGTATTCGATGACCGTATCTTCTTCCCAAGGGCCGAGCGAAGTCATGTAATCAGGGTACTGATTTTGAATTTCTCTCCATGATTGGTAAGGATGCTTGGAGAGCAACATGATTGTTCGGGTGTAGATAATATGAATCTGCACGAATCTATTTCCGTATGTTGACGTCTGGGACACCGCCAGACGAGTTTATATCCTTTTCAAGATTGCCTTCCTGTTGGCAGCTTCTCCCTGAATAAAGTGGTGGGCTGGACGTCCGCTTCTGGCCGATAGCTGTCACTCACTCTAGATGAAAAAGCCTCAAGATCAAGCCCGACGCTTTCTCGCCGTCTGCCTCATAAAGGCTGCGCAATGCAGCCTGATCAGTGAGTTTGTGCAATTTGAAGTGGTTATAGAACGCTTGGCCTAGTCGCTGCTGCTCGAAGCTTCCCAGGCTCCACAACCGCGCGAACTCCTCATAAGCGGCGCGTTCGATCTGCAACGACGAATCGTTTTCCATTCTCGGGCAACCATCAGCAAGGAGACCGAAACGTACCAACTCGCTATCGATCTTTCAAGTTCGCCTGTTCCACGCAGACATTCAGTTTTCGGCCAATAGGGACCAGAAAAGTAAAAAAAGAACTAGCCACCAAGACTGCGGCGACTAAGCCCTATCTATTCTCCCGGAGTAACAACCCTGCTTGGCATTGTGAACGTGAATGTAACTAACCTCTGGGTCGGCAAACATCCGAGTAACAACTGACTCCATTGCTATTCCATCAACGACGTCGGCATTGAGCATCATCCCATCATCAGCGAATGCGCGAAGTGATAACAGACGGATTCGCATAGACTGGGGTATCTGGTCGACTGTGTCATAAGCTTGCGTGGCCCACTCTCGTATGAAGATAGCGTGTGAGGCACGGTATGGCGTCTCGGCTGGTTGAGAGAGATGGTTGAGTAAAAGCACACTCTGACCTAGCTCTGCATCCTTTATTTCGATACGGTCAGGAAAGCCTGGGTTTCTGTCAACGATGTAACGCTTTATCCCGAGAGAGGCTAGCTCTTTGTCGGGCAACCCAAACAGTGACTGGAATGGCTCGGGGGAAAGGCCAGTTATACGAATTGCCATGGTTAAACTCCTATTGGTTGGAGTCGTATCAGGCTGGAATTCGTACAGCACTACTATCCGTTTCTTGCGGCCTTATTCAAGCTGAGCAAGACTGACTGCTTAGGGTCGAAAGCGATCATCTGTGAGCGGCAGCTATCGGGCCAAAAGGTGCCGCTCACCGGAGATAAATTCGAAGGTCCCAACGCCTGGAATGAGTCCCTCGTAGCCGCAAAATAAGCCTGTTGACATGCATCTCAACGCGTCGCACATTGACCTACCCGAAGAAAATCTTTAAGCGCCGCCTGATAGAGCGTCAATGGCTGATTGTCCGTATTGAATAGTGCAAGTGGAATCATCGTGAGATGTGAAAACGACGTGGAGTTTATCGAGTAGGTTTTCTGCCTGCAAAAGCGCCGATCCTTATTCAATATAAAATCAAACTTGAAAAGGTCTGTCCGAGTACACCAACTGGGGATCAAACCCAGACTCAGGGCCGTCAAGTAATCTTGTCCGCAAGCGCCGCCAGATGAGAACTCCGATATCTTTATTTCTAATGCCGGCAGGGTCGAGGCGGCAAAACTGGAGCCCGCATCCTGTGCATCGGGAATAACTTTGAGCGTCGCTGCATATGCGTCCTTGCCGAAGCGACTGTCTTTCCATGGGGAGTTTATTGCGTAACTGAAGCTGGAGATGATTTCTTGTGTGTCGGGTTCAGCGGGTTCGTTGATTGTCGGCTGGGACGAATAAGATGTGCAGCCGGAACAGAATATAGCAATGCTGATAAACACAAACCCGTTGGCTTTTAAGCGACGCATACTCAGCTTTCCCTAACTATCAATTAGCCGACATTCCTGTGACTCAATGCCGTATAGCATCTTATTTACACGCCGGATTGCCAATCAGAATAACAGCATAAAACCGGGGTCAGATCACACGTCAAATATAACCCCGCTTTTACGCTGGTAGCCTGACCCGTCTTTTCCCTAGAGCGTCGGTAACCGGTCCAACGCACAAGTACGTTCTATTTTCGGCTCACCGGCCGTGGGCACGCGTACGCCCGAATCGATATTGAATATTTCAATGTAACAACGGCTCAGCGAGCCCGGGACGTCGACAATCCCTCCCTTGATTACATAACGTGCGCCCGGCGCAAATTCGCTGACAAATGCTACGCTGCAAGAGCGATTGGCATTGGCCGCGCCGCGCATTTCCAGGTGCAGCGGCGTGCCGGCTTCAACAGGAAAAAAACCCTCCGGCGTCGAGACATTCTTATAAACGGAAACCAACTGCTTCCCCATCCCGGACTCAGTCGCCACGGTTCTGCCGTATTTGCAGCCGATGGCAGGCGCTTGAACCAGAGTCACGCCGTTTCGATAATTTTCCATAGAGACCAACTCGCTGCGGATCATCGCCTGGGGCGCCCCCGCAGGCACAAGGTATTTCGGCGCTGCGGCGCAGCCCGCAAGCAACAGAACTGAACACAGGTAAAGAGGCTTCATAATTTCCTTATCAATGGCGCAAGAGGCCGCGTTAACAGGCCTGATCAATCGCAATGAGTCAAGCAATAAGTGAGAAGAACGAGCGTCTGACCAAGCTTGAAATTAAGGTGAATCGCCCCTGGCTTGCTAGATCGGCGCAATGGCCGCTTTTGGCCGATAGCAGCCTCTTGGGCATGTGTATGACCTTTAAGCAGGGCGTTCAACGTCTTCTATCCCCGTTGCTACACATTCGCAAATTCCACTGGGTTAATTCCCCCAACGTGGCGGGTATGGTTGTCACCTAGGAAGCCACAACTGCATTCGCAGTGATCCTAGGTCTTTGTCGCTTCCAGGATTCTCCCCGCGTCCCTCGCTGGAGGTAATCCGAACACTCGTGCGTAATCTCGACTGAATTGGGTCGCGCTTTCATAACCAACCTCGAATGCCGCCGACGTGACGCTTTTGGCACTGGCGATGATCAGCATGCGCGCTTGCAGCAGGCGTACGCGCTTTTGATATTGCAAGGGGCTTAACGTAGTCACTGCCTTGAAATGACGATGGAACGCCGAGACGCTCATAGCCGCTCGCTGCGCCAGGCTCTCGACCCTGATGGGTTCGGCGTAGTCACGGCGAATCCATTGGATGGCCTGGTTTACCCTGGCCATGGCCGTGTCGGGCGCCGCGATCTCTCGCAACATCCAGCCATGAGGCCCTTGCAGCACGCGAAACAGAATCTCGCGCTCATACGCAGGGGCGAGTGCCGCGATGTCGTCAGGCTTGCCCATCAAGCGCAGCATCCGCACCCAGGCGTCCATCAATTCGGGTGTGGTAGCGGCGACCGAAAAGCCTGGATCGTGATCGTGTCGCCCGGCAGGTTTGGGCAGGTCCGCCAGCAGTGTCGAAAGCACCATGGGATCGAGTGTCAAGCTGATCGCCAGGTATGGCTCGCCGGTGACGGCAGGGTAGACAGCCCCCACAGCTGGTAACTCGATGGACATGACGAAATAGGTGGCCGGGTCGTACCGCAACGTACGGTCGCCCACCGTCATGGTTTTACTGCCCCGCAAAATCAGGTTGATCATCGGGTCGTAGACCGCAGCGAGCATGTGCTCCGGGATCTTGCCCTGGACCATCGCCACGCGCGGGATGCCCGTCTCGGTGCGACGGTTTTCGGCCTTGGCGGCGAGGGTGCGCAGTTCATTCAGTTGGCTGTTCATGCCGGGCATGCTGACGTGGCTTTGGTGCGCAGTGCAAGCGAAAAGCAGAAACAGGCAAGTTTGAAGCAGGAACCGTCGCGCTCATCAAGCCCCAGTCCCTTACCGTGGAGGCTCATTCAACGAGCAGCGGAGCATGATCATGAGCGTAATCGTCATCACAGGTGGCAGCCGCGGTATAGGTGCCAGTGCAGCGGAACACGTAGCGCAACGCGGCATGGGCGTCATCCTCACCTACAACGCTCACCCAGAGGCTGCGCAGGCGGTCGTGCAGCGCATCGAGCAGGCGGGCGGTAAAGCCGTTGCGCTCAAACTCGATGTTGCCGACGTTTCCAGCTTCCAGGGTTTTCGCAGCACTGTGACCACGGTCATTCAGGAAGTCTGGGGCACGACAGTGCTCGCAGGCTTGGTGAACAACGCGGGCTACGGTCTGCTCAATCCGCTGGAGTCAGTCACCGAGGCGCAGTTTGACGGCCTCTTTAATGTTCACCTCAAAGGGCCATTCTTCCTGACTCAGGCGTTGCTGCCACTGCTGGGTGAGCACGCCAGCATTGTCAATCTGACCAGCGCCACGACCCGCGTGGCCACCGCCGGGGTAGCGCCTTATGCAGCCTTCAAGGGCGGGCTGGAGGTGCTCACCCGGTACATGGCCAAGGAGTTCGGCGAGCGCCGTATCCGCGCCAATGCGGTTTCCCCAGGTGCGATTCGTACCGAGTTGGGCGGTGGGCTCAACGATGAGTTCGAAGACCTGCTGGCCGGGCAGACGGCACTTGGCCGGGTGGGTGAGCCCGAAGATGTTGCACGGGTCATCGCCATGCTGCTGTCGCAAGAAGGCGCCTGGATCAACGCTCAAAGCATCGAAGTCGCTGGCGGCTACATTATCTGAGAGGTGTCACCATGCTGGATCATATTTTCCTGTCGGTCAGCGACATTGCACGCTCTATAGCTTTTTACGAAGCGGCGCTCGCGCCGTTGGGCATCACAGCTCGATTGGACTACGACGGCTCGGATGGCCCGCCCGGGCATCCTGACCTGAAGGGGTTTGGCGCCAATGGGCGGATGTTCTTCTGGTTGCGCAATGGCGTCGTCGAAGGGCGGGCGCTGCATGTGGGGTTCGTCGCACACAGTAAGGCCGAGGTTGAAGCCGCCTATGGTGCGGCGCTAAACAATGGCGGTGACGACAACGGCGCACCTGGCGCGCGTTTGCACTACGATCCCGATTATTACGCCGCCAATGTGCTGGACCCGGACGGGTACAGCTTGGAATTCGTCTTCAAGAACTGGCAGCACGTCCAATGAACACACTTCTGATTTATGGCGCCACGGGCTATACCGGCCGCATGGCTGCCCATCGGGCCAAGGCACTGGGTCTGCCTTTCGAAATAGGCGGTCGCAATCGCCAGGCTCTGGTCGATTTCGCCGATCAGCTTGAAGTGCCTTATCGCGTGTTCGAGGCAGACGCCGATGCTGCGCGTTCGCTGTCGGGCATCAGTGTGCTGCTGAACTTCGCAGGGCCCTTTGCGCATACGGCTCCAGCTCTGATGGCAGCGTGCATCGTAGCCAAGGTCGACTATCTGGATATCACCGCAGAGATCAATATTTATCGGCTGGCCGAGCAATTAAGCATGCAAGCCGCCACGGCAGGAGTGATGCTGTTGCCCGGCGTTGGCTGGGATGTTGTTCCCACTGATAGCCTCGCGGCGCACGTTGCCCAGCGCGTCACGAATCCCCTGGCGTTGAGCATCGCACTCCAGGTACCGGGATCGATGTCCCGGGGGTCGGCGATGAGCGTTGGCGAGATCATCGGCGCGGGTGTGCTGGCGCGAATCGATGGCGTACTGATCTCGACCCCGGACGCCCAGCCACGCCATTTTGATTTTGGTGACGGCGAGGCCTTGTGTGTGCCGTTGTCATTCGGCGATTTGGTGACCGGTTGGCATACGACACGGATACCGAACATCGCGATGTTTGTGCATATCTCCGGTGATGCGTTTCCTGAGGGTGATTTGTCACTGCTGCCCGATGGTCCCAGTGCTCAGGAGCGTGATGCCCATCGAGCCCGCGCTGTGGTCGAGGTGATAGCGCAAGATGGCAGCAGGGTGTGTTCGAGGATCGAGACGGTAAACGGATATTCCTACACACCGCTGGCGGCCATCGAGGCGGCGCGGCGCGTTCTGGACGGTGACCGACGCTCCGGCTTTGCAACGCCCGTAGGCGTTTTTGGTAACAGGTTCGCCGAGAGCATTCCCGGAACGATCATCACCGATCTCTAGGTGCGATGCCCCGTTTTCACGAAACAGGTTTTGCCTAGGCCGCGGGCGGCAGTTTGAATCTTGCTGCATCGCGCGCCGGCGGCAGACCAAAAAGCCGTGCGTATTCGCGGCTGAATTGCGAGGCGCTCTCGTAGCCCACGGTGTAGGCAATCGAGGTGGCATCTCGCGTGTCGAACAGCAGCAACCAGCGTGCCCTCAGCAAACGCAGGCGCTTCTGGTATTGGATGGGCGTCATGGCGGTCACCGACTTGAAATGGCGGTAGAAGGCCGCCACGCTCATATCCGCCATCATAGCCAGCGGCTCCACGCGAAATGGCTCTGTGTAATGTTCGCGGATCCACAGGGTCGCCCGTCGGATTTGCGCCAGTCGACCCTCCGGACGCGCAACGTCTCGCAGCACCCCGCCCAGGGGGCCCTGCAATGCGCGGAACAGGATCTCGCGCTCGGCCATGGGACCCAGAACCGCAGCCTCATGGGGGTGATCCATCAAGCGCAGCATGCGCAACCAGGCATCGATCATCTCGGCCGGTGCCTGCACAGGTTCAAAGCAGGAGCCTCTGGAGGGCTTGGCGGTGCTGGGGTCTTCAAACAATAGCGTCGAGATCACCACCGGATCTAGGGTGAGGCTGACAGCAAGATAGGGTTGGTCGGTGGCGGCACTGTGAATCTGCCCCGTCGCGGGTACATCCACGGGTACCAGAAAATAGCTGCCCGCCACGTATCGAGATACGGCATCCCCTATCGACAGCGTCTTTTGCCCCTGAAGCACCAAATGCAGCATGGGCTGATAGACCTGGTCGGCGCATGCCTCGGCGCGGACCATTTGCACGCGTGGCAATCCCGTATCGGTCCATTTATCGTGTGCGCGCATCACGATGCTGCGCAGTTCTGCCATTGCTTTGTCCATGGCTGAGAAGATGATCTTGTTATCGGGACAGCGCAAGCCGTGTGAGAAGAATAGGCAAGGATGTGCGAGAAACCGGCATACGGTGGAGCAGGCGCGGGGCGAATACTAGGGCACGTAGTTCGTTGCGTTCCGGCCAGAGACCGGTGGCGACGAGCCTTCAGTAGAACCCTGACTCAGAGAAAATCAAACATGAAACTCGAAGGAAAAATCGCGGTAGTCACAGGCGCCTCCAAAGGCATCGGCGCGGGCATTGCCAAGGCACTCAGCGCTCAGGGTGCGACAGTCATCGTCAATTACGCATCCAGCCAGATCGAGGCCGGGGCCGTAGTCGCACACATCACCGAGCAGGGAGGCAGCGCCTATGCCTTACAGGCCGATATGAGTATAGGCGCCGATGTCGTGCGTCTGTTCGATACCGTAAGGGCTGAGCATGGAACCCTGGATATTCTCGTCAACAACGCGGGCTTGGCGGTGTTCCAGATGATCGATGACCTCACCGAAGAGGCCTTCCACAAACAGTTCAATCTCAACGTGCTGGGCTATCTGCTGGCAGTGCGCGAGGCGGTCAAGCTGCTAGGAGCGAGTGGGAGCATCATCAATATCAGTTCCATCCTCAGCACCGACCCCTACCTGGCCTCCAGCGTCTACTCGGCCACCAAGGGGGCCGTCGATACCTTGACCTTTGCTTTGGCGCGCGAGTTGGGCGTACGGGGCATCCGGGTCAATTCCATCCTGCCAGGGCATACCAATACGCCAGGTACCCACGGTAACTTTGCGGGAGAATTGGGCGAGAAGCTGCTGGCAGGAACGCCGCTAGGGCGCTTTGGTGAGCCGGAAGATATCGCTGCGCTTGCCGTCTTCCTCGCATCCGAGGATTCGCATTGGATCACCGGAGAGTCCATTCGCGCTTCGGGCGGCGTGCGCGGGGTTGGTTACTGACCGTTGCGATGAGAGGGCAACACGTGAGGCCACGCGTTGCCGGTGTCATTCAAGCCATCACTTGCGGGTGCGTCGCAAAACATTCGACCAGCCAATCGACAAATGCCCGCACTCGCACGCTCAGATGCCGATTGGGCATGTACACCACCGAAAGGGTATTGGCGCGCGCCCACCAGTCTTCCAGCACGGGAACCAGTTCGCCTGAATCCAGATGAGACTGGACCATGAAGCGTAACGTATGGAGCACGCCCAACCCTGCAAGCCCGGCGGCCAGGTAGCCGTTGCTGTCGTTGACGGCCACATAGTTGCCGTCGATCACTATCTGCTCGTCACCTCGCACGAATTCGACCCGGTTGTGTTTGCCGGAGGAAGGGAATACGTACCGCACCACCGGGTGAGTGTTCTCCAATTGCGAGGGATGGCAGAGCGGTTCGCGCGCAGCGAGGTAGGCAGGGGCCGCATAGGTGACGAATTCCACGCTGCCCAAGCGACGGGCGATCAGGGAGGAGTCGCGAAGATCACCGCCGCGAATGACACAGTCGATGTTTTCGCTTGCCAGGTCTGCGGTGCGGTCGCTGGCATCTATTTCGATCTGGATGTTGGGGTAGTGGGCGTTGAAGGCTGCCAGTGCCGGTATCACCAGGTGCGTGGCAATGGTCGTGCCCATGTGGCGACTACGCAGCCAGCGTTTGGTGGGGCCGGATGCGGCCTACATTACGGGCGCAACGCTGAATGTGGATGGTGGGCAGAACAGCTGAGCTCGGAATGTGGGACGCTGTGGTGGGCGTGTGTGCTAACGGGTCATTTGCTGCTCTTTATCCAGCTCATGAGCAATGAACCGGCCCGCCGTCTGCGCGGCCTCGATCAGCCTTTTACGCGGCATTCCGTTACACGCCGCAGAAGATAGCCCGCGCAGGGTAATCGAAAGGTAGTCGGTAAGGCATTGGGCTTTTTCAGGCAGTGCCTGATCAAGATAATCCCGAATTACTTTGATTCCTCCGTCCGCCAACGTTTGCGCCATCTGGCGGGCCAACTCGTCGTCCGCGCGCATGCCCTCAGTGATCATACAGCCTCGCAGAATGTCCTTTCCATACTGCTTCGCCGCCGCGACCAGCAAGGCGGCGAGTGCTTCAGGCACTGGCCGGTGCGGCGCTAGCAGTTTGTCCAACGGTAAAGCGTGCTCGCGCGCATAGCGCTGCATGGCCTTCTCGAACAACTCAGCCTTGCTGCCATACGCGGCATAGAAGCTGGGCGGCTTGATATCCATGGCTTCGACCAGATCGGTGAGGCTCACCGCGTCGAAGCCGTGTTCGTGGAACATGGCTTGGGCGATGGCGACTCCAGCCTCTCTGTCGAAGGCAGGGCGGCGTTGGCGGATTTTGTCGGTCATGTTGATCTCGTTGGCGTGGTCGCGATTGTAGCGACCGCTATATGCCGGGGCAACTGTGCTGAGCTGAACGGTGAATTTATATAGTGGTCACTAAATATCTTGCTTCATGCTCTAGAGCTATATAGTGTTCGCTATATAAATTCATTCCTCCTCAGCATTCACTGGAGCATCAGCATGCAGTTTCAAGACAAAGTCGTTCTCGTCACCGGAGGCTCCTCGGGATTGGGCCTTGCCATCGCCCAAGAACTGGCGGAGCAGGGGGCCACAGTGGTGATTACCGGGCGCAGGCAGGAGCAACTGGACGAGGCATTATCGAAGCTCGGGGAGCGGGCCAGCGCAGTGGTCGCGGACGTTTCGGTAATAGCCGACCTCACTGTGCTGTTTGATGCAATCAAGACCCGCCATGGTCGAATCGATGTGCTCGTCGCCAATGCAGGTATGGGCGAGATCGCTCCGCTTGGCAGCATCACAGAGGCCTACTTCGACCGCGTATTCAACACCAACGTCAAGGGTGTGACCTTCACCGTTCAGGGAGCGCTGCCGCTCATGGGCAAGGGCAGCAGCATTATCATCATCGGCTCCACAGCCTCCATTGATCCCGGTCCTGGCCTGAGCGTATACGGTGCAACCAAAGCTGCACTGCGCACGCTGGTCAGAAGCTGGACGCTCGATATCAAAGGCAGCGGGGTGCGTATCAACCTCTTGAGTCCGGGCCCCGTGGATACCCCATCACTGCGTCATATGCTCGCGGAACACGCTGAGGCGGTGATCGAGTCCTTGAGTGAAAAAAGCACCATCGGACGTATCGGCCAAGCTCATGAGATTGGCGCTGCCGTGGCCTTCCTGGCCAGTGACGCCGCCAGCTATATCAACGGTGTCGAACTGTTCGCGGATGGCGGAGCGTCGCAATCCTAGATCACTGGATCGCTGCGGACCTCGGGGTTTAACCGCAGGGTTGATCCCATTTCGTCCCCCGCCACAAGGCTGACAACTCGCTTATCAAAATCATTGTTCGTCTGACGCCATATTGGATTGCCGCCAAGGTCGTCTGCCGAGCGCATCAAACGTATGGCCGCCGCTATACATCATTCCTTTGTGGGCTAAGGCCCCGGAGAGAGTCATGACCTACTCACCAGAAATACTCGCACGTCTCGCCGCCGAGAGCGCCATTCACCGCCTTCACGCCACCTATATCCATCGTCTTGATAGCGGAGATTTCTCGGGTGTCGCCGAGGTGCTTCAGCATGCGGTGATTCATGTGCTTGGCAACGAGGCCTCTTCGGTTGAAGGGCTGTTGGGTTTCTTCGAGGCGGGCCTACAGATACATGCCGATGCTACGCCCCGCACGTGGCATTCGATCACCAATGTGCTGATTGATGTCGGTCCTTCGGGCGATAAAGCGAGTTCTGCGAGTTACTACACCGTGCATCAGCAACTCGACGGCTTTCCATTGCAGCCTATCTGCGCCGGCAAGTACATCGACCAGTTCGAGCTGCATGATGGGGAATGGCGGTTCACTCGTCGTGAGGTGACTTTGCGGTTTGCCGGCGACCTACGGCACCACGTCCAGGGGGCTCAAAGTGATGCGGTAGCCCAGACCTCCTGACAGGAAAACCGGCTCCATGCCCGGCTTGTGAGGCGGCTCGGGTATGGGGGGCGGGCTCTTCAAGTTGGCAGCCTAGAGCCTTGCAAAAGGAAGAGCATCTTTATATTTCGAGGACTATCGCGATGAATAACAAACGACAGGCGCTCGTCACCGGCGCAAATAAAGGCATCGGACTGGCGATTGCCAAAGGGCTTGCCGAGGCTGGGTTCTTTGTCTGGATCGGCGCTCGCGATCGGAGCCGTGGCGAGCAGGCCGTTGCCCAATTGCGTAATATCGGGCTTGATGCAGACCTCCTGGATATCGACGTTGCGGTCGAAGACAGTGTGTATCGAGCAGCAGCGATTCTGTCCGAGCAAATCGGTGCGCTGGATATCCTGGGCATGTGCGGACCGACCTCAATGGCAACTCGGGCATTTTGACGCCTGAAGAAGGGGCGGCGACAGTTATCAAAATGGCGCTGCTGGGTCTCGATGGCCCCACTGGTGGTTTTTTTGGAAGTCACGGTCGGCAGCCCTGGTAGTCGCGTGAAGGCCCGTCACTGCGAGTTGATGGTTCATTCGTGCCATGCCCGAAGAATTCATCAGTCCGCTTTTGGCCGAAAGCTGCCGCATTTTGTGTCATTCGACGCAGCCATCAAAAGCAAATCGCCGAGTCGTCGTACGTGCGTACAACGACTCGGCGAGTAAAGTGTCTTTCGAGTTGGATGCTTGAAAATCAGCCTGTACATGGCATTTCGCGGTCCAGCAATCGGGCGATTAGCAGTACGCCCAGTTCGCTCAGTTGGTGGATTGCCAAGGCGATGTCGCGGTGTTTGCCGTTGAGGTCTTCGGACAGGTCGAGCAGCAGGGTGCTGACGCTGGTGAAGGTTTCGTAGCTGTTGGTGATGAGGGTTTCGTTGGTGGCGTTGGGGGCGACGGTGAATAGCATGTTTGAATTCCTGAGTGTGGCTACTGCCCTTTAGCTACTAAACAGAAGGGTGGCAGCTGTGCGCAGGTTAGTAGACCGGGGAATCCAAACGAAAGCCGGCGCACCCGAAGGTGCCCTGCGCACAGCCACCATCAAGTACAGACAGGAATGTCTGATTGATGCAGCTCATGCACTTTTGTTTGGATAAACCTTCAGGCTACTAAACCCGATCGCCGAGACATTCAGCGACCGAGCCACCTTAATCACGGCCATCCCAGCGCACAAGCCGGCGGATTCTGACCCATGCGTAGGCAAGGGAGCAAGGCGTTGCAGGGGGTTGGGATTTTTCCTGCGGGCTTCGGGGTATCAGGTCAGGTCAGTGACGCGCCAACCGCGCACGCCAGTCGCCCGCGTGTTGCAGGCGGCAGTCTTCTTCGCAATCAACGTGCACGCAGCGCTCCATCGGCAAGGGTGGGATGCCAGCTTCGTGCAGCGCTGTGGCGGTCAGTTCGCGCATGCGTCTGTCGGCACCGCAACTGAGGGCGAGTGCCTTGTTGGCGCGGGTGTCGAATACCCAGGTCACGCGCAGGCTTTGGGGGAAGGCGCTGTAGTCGACGGTGTGGGTCAGCCAGTCGAAGCCCGGGATTTCGGCTTTGGCGGTTTCGCAGGCGTGGGTGAGGGCGGCGATCAGCTGCCGTTCGAGGCGGGCGCAGTCGCGTTTGGTCAGCGGCATCGGGGCTCCGGTTGTGCATGGTTGAGTGGGGCAGGCCCGGCCTTGTCCGACTCTGCTTTGTCGATCAGACGCGCCTTCAATCGAACGCGCTTGAGGCGAGGCAAGGCCGTAAAACATTTTTGGGGTGAATCAGCCAGCCGTTGGAATATGCATATACTACCGGCATTGTGAGCAGTAAAAATTGTTTCTATATAGAGAGGGTTGTTTGACGTCGATGAAGACAGCTGATCTGCTTGAGTATTTGGAAGAGACCAGTACCGAAATGACCCGAGGCAATATAGATGAAGCGATGCTCCTTCATTTCGATTTGATAATGGAACGCTATCGGAGCAAACCTTTTTTCTATAAAAACCTGTTGAAATATGACAGGTTCATGGTCGCGCTGTCTTTAATCGGCTTTGGCTACAAAGATGAACAAGTTCCCTTGTCCGAAGTTAAAGCTTTTTGCCAGAAACGCGGCTATATGTCTCGCAACAGTCTGGATGCCTATTTCTCCTTTCTAGTGGTCAGCGGCTATATGAACGTTCAGCTCCACGTTCAAGATGGACGACTGCGTTGTTTTCATCCCACGGATAAAACATTGCGCGATGCCACGCCGATCATCAAGTCATATTTATTGCCATCGCAGATGATTATTCCTTACGACAGTTGGTTCCCGAGCTTGGCAACGTCCGTGGATTTATTAAGAATCTATGCCCGGGGATTTACCAGAATACTGGAGTCGGATTTCCTGCTTGATAAACTTTTACCTGAGGCAAAATGGATTCTTAATCGCGATGGCGGTCATTTGCCAATGCTCGCGCTGTACACGGATGCCTTGCGCTACGGGTCGCTGGAAACCGGTTACAAAGTGTCATCCTATGTGGAGCTCTCGCAATGTCTTGGCGTGTCAAAAACGCACATGCAACGCATGATCAAAGAGGGCGAGTTACAGGGCTACTTCAAATGCGACAAGCGTCTGATTGTGTTGAGTCCGGCGTTTGTTGAGTTAATGAGGCGGGCCATGTCGATATGTTTCGCAATCACGCGGGTGAGTATGGAGCTGGGTGTGGCTGAGGAGCCGGTTAAGAATGGCTCTGTGGATAGTTGCAGTTTGTTGAGGGCGTGAGCCCGATATAAGCGCTTTATTTTATCCTCTCGAAAACAGTGTTAACCACCATCATTGTCCTTTTTTGCACTCGCTCATACCGGAGGTCAGTGTGTTCAATCGTCGAATCAAAAATGCTCTCCTTGACTGCCAGGAGGAACTGACGACGTCGCTGGGTACGCTCGCCAGCATCGAATCGGTCTTTCTCTCCATACGTGTTGATGGGGCTGGGCGAATTATCTCGGCCAATCAGCGGTTTGCGGCGACGCTGGGGTACTCGCTGGAAAGACTGTCGAATATGACAGTAAGTGATATCACGGATGAGCCACACAATGATTTTGCCCCGAACCTGTGCGCCATCGAACGGCAACGCTATTGTGCCGCCGACGGCCGTGCTGTGATGCTCGATATCGGTTGGATTATGGCGGCAAACCGTACATTTCAAGGCTACGGCGTCGTTGCGCCCCCTCCTGCCCAGGACGAACGGGAGGCTATCGAAATGTTCAGCGCGCTGGACCGTTCGATGGCGATGATTCAATTCAACCTTGCGGGTGAAGTCATTTATGCCAACGAGTCTTTCGTCCAGACCATGGGTTATAGCCTTGCCGAGATAGAGGGCAGGCATCACCGTATTTTCTGCCTGGCGGAGGATGTGGCTTCGGCGGATTACTCCGAGTTCTGGAAGACTTTAAACAAAGGCGTGTTTCACGCCGGGCGCTTTCGCCGGGTGGATAAAAGCGGAAACGTGGTGTGGTTGGAAGCCACTTACAATCCCATCAAGGACGCTGCCGGCAGGGTTTATAAAATAGCCAAATTCGCCAGCGTAGTGACCGCGCAAGTGGAGAAAGCCGATGGAGTCAAACGCGCCGCTACAATGGCTTATGACGTGTCGTTGGCTACCGATGTAAAAGCTAACAAAGGTATGGAACTGGTCGCGGACTCGGTACATGGTGCCCAAACTATTGCGCAACAGATGGCCTCAGTAAACGACAGCATGACCGCGCTTGAATCCCAGTCGCAGTTGATCGGCTCCATCGTTGATACCATCGGCGCCATTGCCACCCAGACCAATTTGTTGGCGCTTAACGCTGCCATCGAAGCGGCACGCGCAGGAGTACACGGACGAGGTTTTGCGGTGGTGGCGGATGAAGTGCGCAAACTCGCGGGCCGCACCAGTTTAGCCACGCAGGAGATTACGGGCGTAGTACGGGAAAACCGTGAATTGGCCGCTCAAGCCGCAGTGCGTGTCCAGTGCAGCAGAGACCAGGCTGACGTTTTGCTGAAATTATCCGAGCAGGCAGGCGTGGCAATGGCTGATATCCAGCTTGGCGCCAGGCAAGTCGTGGAAGCAATTGGCAGGGTCACCAGCGACCTGGACTGAATTCTCAACGTGCTGCGCAGTAATGTTTACGTAGCCGACCCAGTGTTATAGGCATGTTTCTGATTAAGGAGGGGGTTACCCGTCGAGGATCGTTTGCATCACGGATTAACGCTTGCCCGGACATTTAAACTACATCCAGGTCATTTTGGCAAAGGAGTTTCAGGATGCCGGCGATTTTCAAGATCAGACCAAGAATGCGAACGCTGCTATCACCCGCTGTGAACATGATTGAAAGGGTGGGGCTGGTTGCCTGGATAGGGGTGCTGCTGATAGACCCGATGACGACGCTGGACCTGCCAAACATTATTATCACGCTGTCGCTGTTAGGGGTCTGGTATGTTCATCGCATAACCGTTCACTTCTGGATGTGGAGAGTGCTTGGCATTCTTTATATTGTGTTGTTGTCATTGGGTTTTGCGCACGTCATTGATGCCAATGCGCAGCTGCGCGTTTTCACACTTCCGCTTGCTGTAATCATCGTGGTGAGCAGCGCCATCCTGTTTGTTGCAGTTCAAGACTATTTCCTGTCTGCGCTGTTGGTGTGGGTAATCATGTGGCCCACGCTTGACGTTGGTTTGTATCGCGGACTCGAAGTGTATCTCGCCATTTTCTGCATCGCTTCCATGTCTGTCGGCTTTACCCTCAGCTTTACCTATTTAAGGAACATGCGTTCGGTACTGTTGGTGGAAAGCGAGTTCAGAACGTTGGCGGAGACCGACTTTCTTACTTCCATTCTTAACCGGCGCGCCTTCATGGCGACCTTCCAAAGTGCATTGGCGGGAGGCCGCAGCGGGTATTTCATCATGTTGGATATTGACGGTTTCAAACAGAAAAACGACCAGTACGGTCACGATGTGGGAGACAAGATTTTATGCGCCATGGCCGCTTGCCTGAAATCGACTCCAGGCAGCCACAGTGTCGGGCGGCTCGGCGGGGAGGAGTTCGGTGTCTTGTTGCTGGGGGACAATGACGCCGTCGCCCATGAATATGCGTTGCGCTTATTGGCAAACATCCGTTGCAGCGTATTGCCTCCGTATCACTACACCTGCAGCGCGGGGGTCGCGCCGTTCTCGGCGACATCGGACATGTCAGCAGTGCTCAAATGCGCGGACATCAATATGTATAAAGCCAAGCATGACGGTAAAGATCGAGTTTTTCAGAATGGCAAACGCATCAAGCCGCTGCTTCCTGCGATTAAATGATCAGGTGGGGGCTCCGGTTGTACATGGTTGCGCGGGGCAGGGACGGTGCCGGCGTACGCCATACCGGCGGTCGCGTCAGTCGATGAAACCTGTGGAGCAAAAAAAAGCGAGCCGATGAAGGCTCGCCAAAGGGAGGTAAACGGTCAGTTGGCAAGCAGTTTGCCGCTGAACAGGCTGATCAGGGTTTTCACCAGCAGCACGGTGAGTACCACCGTGAGGAACAGCAGGATCGCTGCGGCGATGACCATCAGCACGCTGCTTTCCTGGGCATGTGCATATTTCAGTGCCGCATTGCTCAGGGCTGCGATGGGAAAGCTGATTGCCCACCACGAAGGGGCAAAGGGCACATCGCGACGGAACACTTTGAAGCTCAGCACCACGAACAGGAACAGGCCGAAGTAGAACAACACGCTGGCAAACCGGTCGATCTCGCCGAATACATTGGTGTACGCCAGAAAACCCACTTCAAAAGGCGCAATCAGGACCATCAGCGAAGGCACCATGCCTTTGGCCAGAGGGGCTTCATGCACCAGTCGCGAAAAAATCCGGGTGAAGAAAACCAGCGCCAGCACCGCACCCACGGCGAGGGCAAACAGGTTGAACTCAGCCGCCCAGGCCATGGGCATGTGCGCGCCGGTGACCGCGATATCGAGGGTGGCAACACCTGGAATCAGCCAGGCAGGTACGGCATTCAACGAGTCTTGGTTGCCCGACAACAGGCGCAACACCACGAAGCCTGCGAGCAACACGGTCAGTAAGCTCCCCAGTATCCAGAGCGCCTGTCCGAGCCATTCATTGTGGGGCGCGGCGACTGCCGACAGCAGCAACACTGCAATGGTGACGGTGCCAAAAAAGTTACTGGCGATCGGATGGTTGAACTCGGCTTTTACCGCGCCAGGATGTCTCGCCCATTTGGTCAGGTAACCCAAGGTCAACACCACGAATACCAGGCCGGCCAGGGCACCAATCGCTTCACCCAACGCGCCGCCGACGCCGTAATACTGCCCGCTCAAGCGCCACGCCAGGCTCAGGCCGGCCAAGCCCATGACCGAGCCAAACAAATTGACAGGCAGGCTCTTGATGGACGTCGTGCCGGTGTGTACCGCTTGAGCAGCAGCGGCGCTGGGGGGGGATGCAGTGTTCATGGCAGTCTCCTGTTTGACTGAATTTGCTGTTGAGGCTATTTTCAGCCAAATGAGCCGCTGGCTGAAAGAGTTGTATAGCGACGTATTCAGCCAATTAGTCGACGAGGACAGACATCATGCGCATAACGCTCCTGGCATTCCCCCGCGTGCAACTGCTTGACGTCGTCGGCCCTGCCGACGTTTTTGCCGAAGCAGCCAGGCAACTGGGCAATCCACGCGCCTATCGGGTCGAGGTGATCGGTGCCGACAAGGGGATGATCAAAAGCTCAAGTGGTTTGAAGCTGGGTATCGACGAAACCTTCAAAACTCATAAAGGCAGGATCGACACCTTGCTCGTGGCCGGCAGCCCCCACATCGACGAAATTGCGCATGACCCTGTGGTACAGGATTGGCTGCGCCGGCAGGCGAAATCCGTACGTCGGATCGGCTCGGTCTGCAGCGGCGCTTTTCTGCTGGCCGCCGCTGGCCTGCTCGACGGCCGCCATGTCACCACTCACTGGAATTCCAGCGCAAAACTGGCGGAGCAGTACCCGCAGACCCGCGTCGACCCGGACAGCATCTATATCAAGGATGGCAACATCTACACCTCGGCCGGGGTCACGGCGGGCATGGACCTGGCGTTGGCGCTGGTCGAAGAAGACCACGGCCGAGAACTGGCGCTCAGCGTTGCCCGTGAAATGGTGATGTTCTTCAAGCGGCCTGGCGGGCAATCGCAGTTCAGCGCGCACCTGGCGGCGCAGACCGCCGAACGCAGCGTGATCGCAGACGTGCAGAATTATGTCGTGGAGCACCTGAAGACCGACTTGAGTGTCCCCGTCCTGGCCGCCCGCGCCGGTATGAGTGAGCGCAACTTCGCCCGTATCTTCAAGGCCGAAGCCGGTTCGACCCCGGCCGAATTTGTCGAACTGGCGCGGATCGATACGGCCAGGCGGCTGATCGAAGGCTCGGACGTATCACTCAAACGCTTGGCCGATACCGTCGGCTATGCCAATACGGATGGGTTCAGGAGGGCATTCATGCGGCGTCTCGGCGTGGGGCCAAGTGATTACCGAAAGCGCTTTTCATCGGTGTAATCTTGCTTCAGCGCGCGCTTCCGGCCCGATAACACTCACGTGGAAGGCCTGGCGTGTAAACGCAGATAGGGCGTTTTCGGCGAACAAATTCGAGCCGGATTACCTGGGAGTTTCCATGACATTGACCGTCAACACCTTCCTCGAACTGGCCATGGCCAACCCTATCAACGTCGAGATCACCGCGCGCTTGCCGGCGTTGGACGTGCCGCAGTGCATGCTCACGGCGGGCTGTCTGTTCCAGGCAGTGTGGAATCATCAGGCGCAGCGGCCGGCGGACGCGGGGGTGAAGGACTATGACGTTTTCTACTTCGATGAAGACCTGTCCTACGAGGCGGAGGATGCAGTGATTCGAAGGGCCGAGGCGTTGTTCCAGGACCTGGGCGTCAACGTGGAGGTCAAGAACCAGGCGCGCGTTCACCTCTGGTATGGGCAGCGCTTTGGCCGGCCATACCCGCAATTGTACTCGGCCAGGCAGGGGGTGGACCGGTATTTGGTGGCGGGCACGTGCATCGCTTTGGACATTGCCACGGGTGAGGTGTATGCGCCTTATGGGTTGGCGGATGTGGAGCAGGGCGTGCTGCGCATGAACCCCGTGCATGCCGAGCCTGAGCTGTTTCTGCGCAAGGCCGGGAGTTATCAGGCGCGCTGGCCCTGGCTCAGGATTGTGGAGCCGGACTGATGTTTCACGGCATATTGAACAGATGGCCTGCCTGTCATTTTTGCCGCGTATAGGGAATTTATGCGCGCCCGTTCGAGTCACTGGAAAAGACTGCGTTGCTTTCCACCATTGCCTCTCAAGGACCGACCATGACCTTTTTCATCTTCCTGCTCGCTTGCGCCGCCGCCGCCAGTACCGGTGTGATTTTCAAACCCGGCGCCTGGTACGAATCCCTGGTCAAGCCCGGCTTTACCCCGCCCAATTGGCTGTTCCCGGTGGCGTGGACGATCATCTACCTGTTGCTGGCCTGGGCCGGTTACCGCATGAGCCTGATCCCCGGCAGCGAAATGGTGCTGGCCCTGTGGGCGGCGCAGATTGCGTTGAATACACTGTGGACGCCGGTGTTCTTCGGCGCGCACCGCTTGCTCGCCGGGATGGTGATCATTGTGTTGCTGTGGCTGACCGTGGCGGCGATGGTGGTGCTGGCGGTGCGCCTGGACCTGATTACCGGCTTGATCCTGTTTCCTTACCTCGCCTGGCTGTGTGTGGCCGCGGCGTTGAACTTCTCGATTTTGCGGAATAACCGTTGATGGCTTACCAATCCTGGCCCGCCAGCGAGGCCGAACTGGCCCAGATGCGTCGCTTCAATCAGAAGCTGTCGTGGATGCCGCGCTTTAAAATTCGCAACCGCGTCACCCCCCGTCTGATCCAGGCGCTGCTGCAAACCAGCCAGCGTTTCAAGAAGGCCCCGGTGGTGGAGCGCAGGCTGGTCGGCGGCGTGCCGGTGCGCATCATGCGGCCCGACGGTGCGCCCAAAGGCGTGGTGCTGGATATCCACGGCGGCGGTTGGGTGATCGGCAATGCGCAGATGAACGACGACCTCAACCTGGGCATGGTGCGCGCCTGCGGCGTGGCGGTGGTGTCGGTGGACTACCGGCTGGCGGTCGACACGCCGGTCGAGGGGCTGCTCGAAGACTGCCTGGCCGCTGCGCGCTGGCTGTTGGCCGACTGCACGGAGTTTGCCGGGTTGCCGGTATTTTTCGTCGGCGAGTCGGCCGGTGGGCATTTGGCGGCGGCGACGTTGCTGGCGCTCAAGCAATGGCCGGCGTTGCTCGACCGCATCGCTGGCGCGGTGTTGTACTACGGGGTGTACGACTTGACCGGCACGCCAAGCGTGCGCGCGGCCGGGCCGCAGACGCTGCTGCTGGATGGGCCGGGCATGGTCGCGGCGCTGCGCCTGCTCACGCCGGGCATCACCGACGAAGCACGTCGACAGCCGCCACTGTCACCCTTGTATGGCGACTTTAGCGGCCTGCCGCCGGCGTTGATGTTTGTAGGCGAGCTGGACCCGCTCAAGGACGACACGCTGCTCATCGCCGAACGCTGGAGCGGGGTAGAAGCGCATCTGCTGCCGGAGTCGGCCCATGGCTTCATTCATTTTCCGGTGGCGCTGGCGGACAGCGTGTTGGCGTACAGTCGCAAATGGATAACCCAGCACCTGCATCGAGTGGGAACTAAAAAACTGATCGCTGAGTCAGGTTAATCAGTTGTTTCTCATTATGAGGATTCCCCAATGCCTGCTTACACCTTGAACTACCGGTTCAATGACGAACCGCGCACTCATACATTTGACCTCAAACAGTCCGAGCTGCCGGTGCATGAAGCGGCGGTGCATTTGCTGCAGTTGCATTTTGGTGATGCGGAAAACGGCTTGATCCTGCCTGCTGCGGATGCGACGCCGGAGGAAATCCTCGAGCAGGCGCAGGTGGTGGGAATCACCCATATCAAGGTGGAATGAGCCTGCCAATCCGCTAGTGCAGGCGACACCGATGCGCTGGCCTCTGGTGGTGCAATGTGGGAGGGGGCTTGCCCCCGATAGCGGTGGGTCAGTGACTGATGCTTTTACTGACACGGCCTCATCGGGGGCAAGCCCCCTCCCACATTTGGATCACTGCGCTCCGTCGATCGGGTCCGTCAGGTAACGTCTCTGCGCGCCAATTCGGCAGGGCAGGCGACACCGATGCGCTGGCCTCTGGTGTTCCAATTTGGGGGGCTTGCCCCCGATATCGGTGGGTCAGCTAGAGATACTTCTGCTGACACACTGTCATCGGGGGCAAGCCCCCTCCCACATTTGGATCACTGCGCTCCGTCGATCAGGTCCGTCAGGTAACGTCTCTGCGCGCCAATTCGGCAGGGCAGGCGACACCGATGCGCTGGCCTCTGGTGTTCCAATGTGGAGGGGGCTTGCCCCCGATATCGGTGGGTCAGCTAGAGATACTTCTACTGACACACTGTCATCGGGGGCAAGCCCCCTCCCACATTTGGATCACTGCGCTCCGTCGATCGGGTCCGTCAGGTAACGTCTCTGCGCGCCAATCCGTCAGGGCAGGCGACACCGATGCACTGGCCCTCTGGTGCTCCAATGTGGGAGGGGGCTTGCCCCCGATAGCGGTGGGTCAGTGACTGATGCTTTTACTGACACGGCCTCATCGGGGGCAAGCCCCCTCCCACATGTGAATCACCGCCAGCTGTGCCGCCGTCACAGGGTTCAGCTGCAGCGCAGGCGCAGGATTTTTGCGCCGTCGAAGGGGTCCGTCAGGTAATGCCCCTGTACCCCGAATGTCTCGTGTAACCGCTCCGGCGTCAGCACCTGCAGTGGCGTGCCCAGCGCCACCAGGCGCCCACGGTCCAGCACCGCGAGGCGATCACAGGTCAGCGCCTGGTTCAGGTCATGCAGGGCGATCAAGGTGGTGACCGGCAAACCCTGTACACCTTTGAGGATGGTCAGTTGATGCTGGATATCCAGGTGATTGGTCGGTTCATCCAGCAATAAAATCCGGGGCCGTTGTGCCAGTGCGCGGGCGATGTGCACGCGCTGGCGTTCGCCACCCGAGAGGCTGCGCCAGGCGCGGTGGCTCAGGTGGGTGGCGTCCACGTCATGCAGGGCCTGGCGCACGATGCGGTCGTCGTCATCGGACCATGGGCTCAACGCCGACAGCCACGGCGTGCGGCCCAGCGCCACGGCGTCGAACACGCGGATGGCGTCGTCGGTGTCGGCCTGTTGTTCCACCACCGCCAATTGCTGCGCGATGGCGCGGCGGGGCAACTCACCCAGGCGCTTGCCGTCCAGCTGTACCTCACCGCTGGCCGGGGTGCGCAAGCCGGCGAGCAACTTGAGCAGGGTGGATTTGCCCGAACCGTTCGGCCCGACGATGCCGAGGGTTTCCCCCAACTGCACCTGCAGATGAATATCGCACAGCAACTCGGCGTCACGCACCTTGAAGCCCAGGCCGGTGCAGCTCAGTACCGTCATCGTGCATTCCTCCGGCCGATCAGGATCAGCGCGAACACCGGCGCACCGACCAGTGCCGTGACCACGCCCACCGGAATCACCTGGCCCTTGATCAGGGTGCGCGACAGCACGTCCGCCGCGATCAGGAACAAGGCGCCGCCCAGGGCGCTGGCCGGCAGCAGGCGCGAGTGCCCGGTGCCGAGCATCAAGCGCACGGCATGGGGGATCACCAGCCCGACAAACCCGATGGAGCCGACAATCGACACCATCACCGCCGTGACCACCGCCGCGCAGCCCACCAGCACAACCTGCACGCGGCGCACCGGGATGCCCAGCGAGGCCGCCGAATCGGTGCCGAAGGTAAACGCATCCAACGCACGGCGGTGCCACAGGCATACCGCCAGCCCCGCGACCGCCATCGGCACCGCCAGCCACACCGATGGCCAGCGCACGCCGCTGAGGTTGCCCAACAGCCAGAACATGATGCCGCGGGCCTGTTCGGAACTGGCGGATTTGGTAATCAGGAACGCGGTGAGCGCATTGAACAACTGCGAACCGGCAATGCCGGCCAGGATGATCTGGCCGGTGCCGCTGGACGAGCCGCTGGCCCGCGCCAGCAGGATCACCAGGGCAAATGCGGCCATGGCGCCGACAAAGGCACCGGCCGACAACGAAATCAGCCCGCCGCCCACCCCGATCAGCGCGATCAGCACCGCACCGGTCGAGGCGCCGGCGCTGATGCCCAGCAGATACGGGTCGGCCAACGGGTTGCGCAGCAACGACTGCAGGATCACCCCACAGGTTGCCAGGCCCGCGCCACAGGCACCGGCGACCAGGGTACGGGTGAGGCGGTAGTTCCACACCACGCCTTCATCGATGGGGTCGAGCACGTAGCCGGCCGCCCACAGTTTGTTGGCGAGCACCTGGAGCACCACCTGCGGCGAGATAGCGGTTTCACCGATGGCCACGCCGGCAAGCAGGGCGATCAACAGCAGCGTAAGGGCGAGCAGGGTCCGTATCATTGCGGCAGGTTGTAGCCGTCGATGGCGGCGGCCAGTTGTTCCAGGCCGTCGAAAGTGCGCAGGCTGGCCTGCAGCGCCAGGGCGTCAAGGATGATGATGCGGTTGTGCTTCACCGCGTCCATGTTGCGCGTCACCGGGTCGCTGCGCAGGAAGGCCAGCTTCTTTTCATGGTCGTCGGCGGGGTAGCGACGGCGGTCCATGCGTGCGATCACCAGGAAGGTAGGGTTGGCCTTGGCAATGGTTTCCCAGCCGACGGCGGGCCATTCTTCGTCGGACTGCACCACGTTGCGCAGGCCAAGGGTTTGCAGCATGAATTGCGGAACACCTTTGTGACCTGCCACGTAAGGGTCGCTGGCCATTTCGGCGCTGGAGAACCACACCAGCGCGCTGGCCTGTTTCAAGCCTTTGCCCTGCGCGGTGGCGATCGACTTGGCCAGGCGCGCCTTGAGGTCATCGGTCAGTTGCTGGCCGCGCGCCTGCACGTCGAAGATCTCGGCCAGTTGGCTGAGGCTCTTGTAGATCGTCTCGATGCGAAACGGCTCCAGCCGCGTGCCGTCGGCGCCCACCAGGTTGTCCTTGCCTTCGCAGTCGGAGGGCAGCAGGTAGGTGGGGATATTCAGTTCGTGAAACTGTTCGCGGGTGCCCACCACACCTTGGGGGCCGACCACCCATTCCAGCTCGGCGGCCACCAGTTGCGGGCGCTTGGCGATGACTGCCTCGAAGCTCGGCTCGTTATTGGCCAGGCGCTCGATGCTGTCGTTCTGCGCCTTGTACTGCGCCAGTACATCGTTGAACCACAGCGACGTGCCGACCACTTTATCGCCCACGCCCAGCGCATACAGCATCTCGGTGGCGGCCTGGCCGATGGTCACGCTGCGCGCGGGAGCCTGCGCAAAGGTGATGGAGCTGCCGCAGTTCTCGACGGTCAGCGGGTAGTGGGTCGGCGCGGCTTGGGCCAGGGTGCAGACACCCAGGCCGATGATCAGGGCCGTAACGCGTGGCAGCATGGGGCAATCTCCGTTTGAACCGTCGATGAAGCAGGGCAGGGACGGTTCGGAAATACACCCACACGCGCCGCCGGCCGGGCAGCGCAAGGATGGCCTTCCCGGACACCCCGCCGGTTAGTGAGTCACTTGGCCGGCAGGTCTCCTGACTGATGCGTCGTCGCCAGGCTCCGGCCTTCCCGGACAACGTCCAGTGGCAGTGGGGAGCAGGCTCAGCACCTACAGTTGCGGGGGCAGTTTCGATTGACGTCGTGGACGACGTTTCGAATTCCCTATTAGTCCCGTGCGGGAACCGGCGGCGCTATGGTAGTCGATCACGACCTGTAGGCGCGAGCTTGCTCGCGAAGGTCGTCAACGATAACGCGGGGCCCCGGTGCGCCGTGGTCAGAGCCGGATATCCTGCGGCCCCCGCACCAGCGCTTCGATCCGCGTCCCCGTGGCGCGCTCCTCGTTGCTGAAACCGTCGTAGTCGGCCAGGTTGCCGAAGCGGATGCCGGTCAATTGTTCGATCTGCAACACGCTGCGCCGGTAGGTTTTGAGCGGACCGAACACCAGGTCCAGTTGGCCCAGTTCGTTGCGTTGGTCGATCATGTAGGCGCTGGCGGAGGGTTTGCCGTCGTCGCTGAGGTAGGCCACCACTTTCCAGAACGCCTGGGGGATTTTCACGCCACGGTACACGCGGTCGTCGTCGGCGAACACCGGGCCGCTGAAAACGCTGGCGCGGGCTTTCCAGCGCTGGGTATTGTCGAGGATGTAGTCCTCCAGCTCCAGCCAGGTCTTCTGGTTGAAGCCGCTCATCTGCGGCGAGCAGTTGGTGAAGTGGAAGGTGTCGACGTTGGCGGTATTCGCCTCGTCCCCCCAATTGGGGTCCTGGCGCCGCACCAGATGACCACGGTCCAGGCCATTGCCGGTGTAGAGGTCTTCGCCCACCTGGGCGTCGAGGGGCAGGCGGCCGTCGTAGGCCCAGGTGTCGTTGTTGCGCACGATATCCACGTGCTTGTCGCCGTCGATGTTGACGCCGACATACAGCGCCAGGCGTCGCGAGCGCGACATGCTGATGGAAAAGTGCGTGTAGTCCAGGCGTCCGGGCTGGGCATCGCCTGCCAGGGCCGTGTCCAGCGTGGGCCAGGGCACTGCGAAGCTACCGAGAAAATCCTCGGCGTAACCGCGCCGGTTCTGCAGGTCCTTGGCGGCGGTGACACGCGGCGTCGCGGCCCTGGCCTCCAGCAGGGAAGGGGCGGGCGGGATCAGAGGGCTAAGGTCGGCAAGCCTTGGGCGGTAGGACAGGTCGATTTTGACGTGACGTGCGGGCATGGGGGATTCCTGATGGGCTTGGATAAACACGACTGCAACATGATTTCATGACAATTTGTCCCAGGCGGCGGACGCGCGTCTATCCTGAAGTCGTTAACCGGCCGTTCACCACACGCCAAAAAGGAGCCAGCTTATGTGTGTTCGCCACCCGCGAAATCCGATTTTCTGCCTGATCCCGCCGTATATGCTCGACCAGATCGCGCGCCACGGTGACAAAGCCCAGCGCGAGGTTGCGCTGCGCACGCGCGCCAAGGACAGCACGTTCCGCTCCTTGCGCATGGTCGCCGTGCCCGCCAAAGGCCCGGCCCGCATGGCGCTGCTGGCGGGCGCCGAGAAACAGCGCTCGATCTACAGCGCCGACAACACCGACAGCCTGCCCGGCAAGCTGATCCGTGGCGAAGGGCAACCTGCCAGCGGTGATGCTGCGGTGGACGAGGCCTACGATGGCCTGGGCGCGACCTTCGATTTTTTCGACCAGGTGTTCGATCGCAATTCCATCGACGATGCCGGGATGGCGCTGGATGCCACCGTGCACTTTGGCCAGGACTACAATAATGCCTTCTGGAACTCGACCCAGATGGTCTTTGGTGATGGTGACCAGCAGTTGTTCAACCGCTTTACCGTGGCGCTGGACGTGATTGGTCACGAGTTGGCGCACGGGGTGACCGAGGATGAAGCCAAGTTGATGTACTTCAACCAGTCGGGTGCGTTGAACGAGTCGCTGTCGGACGTGTTCGGATCGCTGATCAAGCAGTACGCGTTAAAGCAAAAGGCCGAGGACGCCGATTGGCTGATCGGCAAGGGGCTGTTTACCAAAAAGATCAAAGGCACCGCCCTGCGCTCGATGAAGGCCCCCGGCACGGCGTTTGACGATAAATTGCTGGGCAAGGACCCGCAGCCGGGGCATATGGATGACTTTGTGCAAACCTATGACGACAATGGCGGCGTGCACATTAATTCCGGCATTCCCAACCATGCGTTCTATCAGGTTGCTACGCGTATTGGCGGGTTCGCCTGGGAGCGTGCCGGGCGTATCTGGTATGACGCCCTGCGTGATTCGCGGTTACGGCCGAACTCGGGGTTTCTGCGTTTTGCACGTATCACTTACGATGTCGCCGGGCGCCTTTATGGCGCGAACAAGGATGAGCAGAAGGCCGTGAAGGAAGGTTGGAAAGCGGTCGGTATCAACGTCTGACACTCCGCCAGGGCGGTGAGGAACAGCCATGCGAATCTCGATCAAGGAAAACGGCGGCCCGGCGTTCTTTCCGGGTTTGGCCAAACCTCGCAGTGTCGAGCTCGATGCACTGCCCGAGCAGGATCAGCAGGAGTTGCGGCAACTGATCGAGCAGTCGAAGTTTTTCCAGTTGCCGCAAAGTACTCAACCCTCCGGCAACCCTGGGCAAGTGCACTACACGCTCACTGTGACCGAGGGCGAGCGTGAACACACCGTGTGCGTATTGGCGCCGGTGAAATCGCAGGCGCTGGACGGGTTGGTACAGTGCGTGCGGCGACATATTCGCTGATTGCTTAAAGTCGGATACACCCCTCCAAGGCTGCCTTGGTCCAAATGTGGGAGGGGGCTCGCCCCCGATAGCGGTGTGTCAGTCACAGAGGTCTGGCTGATCCACCGCCATCGGGGGCAAGCCCCCTCCCACATTTGATGTGTGTTGAAGCCAGGGCTGTTTATTGACGGTCGAGCCACACCGTTTGCGCGTTGCAGAACTCGCGTACGCCGAAGTGCGACAGCTCACGGCCGAATCCGCTTTTCTTAATGCCACCAAATGCGACTCGCGGGTCGGAAACGCTGTAAGCGTTGACGAAGATCCCACCGGTTTCCAACTGGTCGGCGATCTCTCGTGCCTTCGCCGGGTCGGTGGTGAAGATACTGGCGGTCAGGCCGAATTCGCTGTCGTTGGCCAGGGCCACCGCATGGTCGGCGTCACGGGCGGTGATGATGGACGCGACGGGGCCGAACAGCTCCTGTTTGAACGAGGTCATCTGGTCGGTGACGTCGGCCAATACGGTGGGTTCGTAGTAGTTGCCTGCGCCCGCCACTTTGTTGCCGCCCAGCAGCAGGGTGGCGCCTTCGTCGAGGGTGGCCTGGACCTGGTCGTGCAGCTCATCGCGCAGATCGAAGCGCGCCATGGGGCCGATGTAGGTGGCAGGCGAGGTCGGGTCGCCCATCACCAGGTTGCGGCTGGCTTCAAGGAACCTGGCGGTAAAGGCTTCAACCACACCTGCCTCGATGATCAAGCGCTTGGCGGCGGCGCAGACTTGGCCGCTGTTCTGGAAGCGACCGATCAGCGCGGCCTGTACGGCGGCGTCGAGGTCGGCGTCGTTGAGCACGATGAACGGGTCGGAGCCGCCCAGTTCCAGCACGCATTTTTTCAGTGCCGCACCGGCCTGGGAACCGATGGCGATACCGGCGCGCACGCTGCCGGTGAGGGTGACGGCGGCGATACGTGGGTCGGCGATGGCGCTGGACACACCTTCGGTAGTGACGTTGATCACCTCGAACAGGCCTTCAGCGAAGCCGGCCTTCTGGAACGCCTGCTGCATCAGGTAAGCGCTGCCCATCACGTTCGGCGCATGTTTAAGCACGTAAGTGTTGCCGGCGAGCAGGGTCGGCACGGCGCCACGCAGTACCTGCCATACCGGAAAGTTCCACGGCATCACGGCAAGGATCGGCCCCAGCGGGCGGTATTCAATCCGGGCGCTGCCGTTGTCCACCAGGGTCGGCTCCGGCGCGAGCATGGCGGGGCCGTGCTGCGCGTACCACTCGCTGAGCTGGGCGCATTTCTCGATTTCGGCACGGGCCTGGGCAATGGGCTTGCCCATTTCCAGGGTGATCATCTGCGCCATGGCTTCGGCCTGGTCACGCAGGGCGCCGGCCAGAGCCAACAGCAATTGCGCGCGGCGGCCCACGGTTTGGCGGCGCCAGGTGCGGAAGGCAGCGGTGGAACGGGTGAGCGCGGCATCCAGCTGCGACGGGCTTTCATACGCGTAGCTGCCAACGGTCTCGCCATTGGCCGGGTTGATCGACAACGCGTGGGTCTGATGGGAAATAGCGTTCATGGCACCGTCCTGCAGGGGTGATGGGAATGGAAGCCAGCGTACGCTGCTGGACGTTTTCCGAAAACTGAATAATATTGAGCAATACATTCACGATTGGAGAATGAATTGGATCTGGTGCAGTTGGAAATCTTCAAGGCCGTTGCCGAACAAGGCAGCATCAGCGCCGCCGCACAGTTGATCCATCGGGTGCCGTCGAACCTGACCACGCGGATCAAACAACTGGAGCAGGACCTGGGCGTGGAATTGTTTATCCGCGAGAAAAGCCGCCTGCGCCTGTCACCGGCCGGGTGGAATTTCCTCGGCTATACGCGGCGTATTCTCGATTTGGTACAGGAGGCCCGCGCCACGGTGGCGGGGGAGGAGCCCCAGGGCGCCTTTGCCCTCGGCTCGCTGGAAAGTACCGCGGCGGTGCGTATTCCCGCGTTGCTGGCGGCGTATAACCAGCAGTACACCAAGGTTGAGCTGGACCTGAGCACGGGACCGTCGGGCACGATGATCGAAGGCGTGCTGTCCGGGCGTTTGACGGCGGCCTTTGTCGATGGCCCGGTGCTGCACTCCACGCTGGAAGGCGTGGCGGTGTTTGAAGAGGAGATGGTGGTGATTGCGCCGCTGCATCATGCGCCGATCACGCGGGGGCGGGAGGTGAATGGCGAGAACATCTACACCTTTCGTTCCAACTGCTCATATCGGCATCACTTCGAGCGTTGGTTCTCACAGGACGGTGCGGTGCCGGGCAAAATCTTTGAGATTGAGTCCTACCACGGCATGCTGGCGTGCGTCAGCGCCGGAGCAGGGCTGGCGTTGATGCCGCGCAGTATGCTGGAAAGCATGCCGGGGGCGGCGGCGGTCAGCGTGTGGCCGCTGGCGGACAACTTCCGTGTGTTGAATACCTGGCTGATCTGGCGCCGGGGCACGGTGTCGCAAAGCTTGAACAGCTTCGTAAAACTGCTGGAAGAACGCGGGCTTGCAGCAGCCTGAATCCAATGCAGGAGCGAGCTTGCTCGCGAAAAACGTCAACGATAACGCGTAATTCCTGGATAAACGCGGTGGCTGTGAGTTTTTCGCGAGCAAGCTCGCTCCTACAACATCGGGGGCAAGCCCCCTACCACATTTCGCTCTTGATCAGCCGCCGAACTGGAAGGTGCCCATGGCCAGCTTGGCCATGATTGCCGTGGCGCCCAGTTGCACCAGCCACAACGCCAGGCCACCGAGGAACACCCCCAGCGCCACTTGCAGCACCAGGCTTTTCTGGCGCTTGGCTTGCGGCGCGCGTGGAGCATAGTCATGCAGTTCGTCGCGGTCGGCACGCAGATCCAGGTCGTCGTTTCTCATAGGGCTCTCACAGCAAAGGGACAGTCGGTGTGCAGTCTAGTGCGTTCGCCAACAAAAAGGGGGAAGCCCTTGGCTTCCCCCTCGTTCAACGCTGGCAGGTTTACAGCACCTGAACGATTGCCTGTGTGACCGCAGCAATGTTCGACTGGTTCAGCGCCGCCACACAGATGCGGCCGGTATCCAGTGCATAGATGCCAAATTCGCTGCGCAGGCGGGTGACTTGCTCAACGCTCAAGCCGGAGTAGGAGAACATCCCACGCTGGCGCCCGACAAAACTGAAATCGTGGCCTGGCGCGGCCTTGGTCAGCGCCGCCACCATCTGCTCGCGCATGCCGCGGATGCGCAGGCGCATTTCGCCCAGTTCTGTTTCCCACTGGGCGCGCAGCTCAGGGTTGTTCAGTACCGCTGCAACGATCGCTGCGCCGTGGGTCGGCGGGTTGGAGTAGTTGGTACGGATCACACGCTTGACCTGGGACAGGATGCGCGCGCTTTCTTCCCTGGAGTCGCCGACGATGGACAAGGCGCCCACGCGTTCGCCGTACAGGGAGAACGACTTGGAGAACGAGCTGGACACGAAGAAGGTCAGGCCCGACTCCGCGAACAGGCGCACCGCGGCGGCGTCTTCGTGGATGCCGTCGCCGAAGCCCTGGTAGGCCATATCGAGAAACGGCACCAGGTTCTTGGCCTTGATGACGTCCAGTACGTTCTGCCAGTCCGCCGGGCTCAGGTCGACACCGGTCGGGTTGTGGCAGCAGGCGTGCAACACCACGATGGACTGTGGCGGCAGGGCGTTGAGGTCTTCGAGCAGGCCGCTGCGGTTGACGTCGTGCGTGGCGGCGTCGTAGTAGCGGTAGTTCTGTACCGGGAAACCGGCGGTTTCGAACAGCGCGCGGTGGTTTTCCCAGCTCGGATCGCTGATGGCTACCACGGCGTCGGGCAGCAACTGCTTGAGGAAGTCGGCGCCGATCTTCAGCGCGCCGGTGCCACCCACGGCCTGCACGGTCACCACACGGCCGGCTTCGAGCAGCGGCGACTTATCACCGAACAGCAGGGTTTGCACGGCCTTGTCGTAGGCCGCGATGCCGTCAATCGGCAAGTAGCCACGGGCGGCATGTTGCGCCACGCGAATGGCTTCCGCTTCGGCAACGGCACGCAAGAGCGGAATCTTCCCCTCCTCGTTGCAGTAAACGCCCACGCCAAGGTTGACCTTGGTGGTTCGAGTATCGGCGTTGAATGCTTCGTTGAGGCCCAGGATTGGATCGCGTGGTGCCATTTCGACAGCGGAGAACAGGCTCATTTTTGCGGCAGCTCTATGGGGGAAGGGAGGGACGTGTCGCGCTCCAGCCGGTTGCACTAGAGCGGTGCACAAACGGGGAGCTAGTATAGAGGCCATCACGGCTGAGGGCGACAGCGGAAATGCCTTTTCGGCCAAGTTTTTCGGTTTAATTGCCCACCGTTAGTCTTATTGCAGATTGATCCCGGACGGCAGGTAGGACGTTTGCCTTGAAACCCGACACCTTCGTCACCACTACTACGGCTATCATGGTTTTTTCCTGCAACCTGCGATGATTATTCGTGGGTTGCTGAGCTATTTCGTCCCTGGCGGTGTTGAGTCTGGGGTGACCACACGAGGTACGTTATGTCGGATTTCCAGCTCGTCACCCGTTTTGAACCCGCCGGCGACCAACCGGAAGCGATTCGCCAGATGGTCGAAGGCATCGAGGCCGGCCTGGCGCATCAGACGCTGCTTGGGGTGACCGGTTCAGGCAAGACGTTCAGCATCGCCAACGTGATCGCGCAGATCAATCGCCCGACCCTGGTGCTGGCACCGAACAAAACCCTGGCCGCGCAGCTGTATGGCGAGTTCAAGGCGTTCTTCCCGAACAACGCGGTGGAGTATTTCGTTTCCTACTACGACTACTACCAGCCCGAAGCCTATGTGCCGTCCTCCGATACCTTTATCGAGAAGGATGCGTCGATCAACGACCATATCGAGCAGATGCGGCTGTCGGCGACCAAGGCCTTGCTGGAACGCAAGGACGCGATCATCGTCACCACGGTGTCGTGCATCTACGGCCTGGGCAGCCCGGAAACCTATTTGAAAATGGTGCTGCACGTCGATCGCGGCGACAAGCTCGACCAGCGCGAACTGCTGCGGCGCCTGACCAGCCTGCAGTACACCCGCAACGACATGGACTTTGCCCGGGCCACGTTCCGCGTGCGCGGCGATGTGATCGATATCTACCCGGCCGAATCCGACCTGGAGGCGATCCGCATCGAGCTGTTCGACGATGAAGTCGAAAGCCTGTCGGCCTTCGACCCGTTGACCGGCGAGGTGATCCGCAAATTGCCGCGCTTCACCTTCTACCCGAAAAGCCACTATGTGACCCCGCGTGAAACCCTGATGGGTGCGATCGAGGGCATCAAGGTGGAATTAGCCGAGCGCCTGGAGTACTTGCGTTCCAACAACAAGCTGGTGGAAGCCCAGCGCCTGGAGCAGCGCACCCGTTTCGACCTGGAGATGATCCTGGAGCTGGGCTACTGCAACGGCATCGAGAACTACTCGCGCTACCTGTCGGGCCGCGAATCCGGTGCGCCACCGCCGACACTCTATGATTACCTGCCGCCGGATGCCTTGCTGGTTATCGACGAATCCCACGTCAGCGTGCCGCAAGTCGGCGCGATGTATAAGGGCGACCGTTCACGCAAGGAAACCCTGGTGGAATACGGCTTCCGTCTGCCATCGGCGCTGGACAACCGGCCAATGCGTTTCGACGAATGGGAGGCCATCAGCCCGCAGACCATCTTTGTCTCCGCAACGCCCGGCAATTACGAGGCCGAACATGCCGGCCGGGTAATTGAACAGGTCGTGCGACCGACCGGCCTGGTCGACCCGCAAATCGAAATCCGCCCGGCGCTGACCCAGGTCGACGACCTGCTGTCGGAGATCAACAAGCGCGTGGCCCTGGAAGAGCGCGTGCTGGTTACTACCCTGACCAAGCGCATGTCCGAAGACTTGACCGATTACCTGGCCGACCACGGCGTGCGCGTGCGCTATCTGCACTCGGACATCGACACGGTGGAGCGTGTGGAAATCATTCGGGATCTACGCCTGGGCACCTTTGATGTGCTGGTGGGCATCAACCTGCTGCGCGAAGGCCTGGACATGCCCGAGGTATCGCTGGTGGCGATCCTGGACGCGGACAAGGAGGGCTTCCTGCGCTCCGAGCGTTCGCTGATCCAGACCATCGGCCGCGCGGCGCGCAACCTCAACGGCAGGGCGATCCTGTATGCGGACCGCATCACCGGCTCCATGGAGCGCGCGATCGGCGAGACCGAGCGTCGTCGCGAGAAGCAGATTGCGTTCAACCTGGAACACGGCATTACCCCCAAAGGCGTGTTCAAGGACGTGGCCGACATCATGGAAGGCGCCACCGTGCCTGGCTCGCGCAGCAAGAAGCGCAAGGGCATGGCCAAGGCGGCCGAGGAAAGCGCCAAGTACGAGAACGAACTGCGCTCGCCGAGTGAAATCACCAAGCGGATTCGGCAGCTGGAAGAGAAGATGTATCAGTTGGCGCGCGATCTGGAGTTTGAGGCGGCGGCACAGACCCGGGATGAGATTGGCAAGTTGCGCGAGCGGTTGCTGACTGTTTGATCTGGGGTGACTTTACTGGCCTCATCGGGGGCAAACCCCCTCCCACCTGTTGATGTGTGAATACAGTCAAGTGTGGGAGGGGGCTTGCCCCCGATGGCCGCGCCTCGGTTTTCCAGAAATCCCCCAGGCTGTTACCATTCGCCCCTTGTTTCAATTTTCAGTTTCATCGCCCATTCGAGACCTGCCATGACCACCGTCCGCACGCGCATTGCGCCATCGCCTACTGGGGATCCCCACGTCGGCACTGCTTACATCGCCCTGTTCAACTACTGCTTTGCCAAGCAGCACGGCGGTGAATTCATCCTGCGGATCGAAGACACCGATCAACTGCGCTCGACCCGTGAGTCGGAACAGCAGATTTTCGATGCCCTGCGCTGGTTGGGCATTACCTGGGCCGAAGGCCCGGATGTCGGCGGCCCCCACGGCCCGTATCGCCAGAGCGAGCGCAGCGACATCTACAAGCAGTACACCCAGCAACTGGTGGACATGGGCCACGCGTTCCCCTGCTTCTGCACCGCCGAAGAGCTGGACCAGATGCGCGCCGAGCAACAGGCCCGTGGCGAGACACCGCGCTACGATGGCCGCGCGCTGTTGTTGTCCAAAGAGGAAGTGGCCGCGCGCCTGGCCGCCGGCGAGCCCCATGTGATCCGCATGAAAGTGCCGAGCGAAGGCGTATGCGTGGTGCCGGACATGCTGCGCGGTGATGTCGAGATTCCGTGGGACCGCATGGACATGCAGGTGCTGATGAAGACCGACGGCCTGCCGACGTACTTCCTGGCCAACGTGGTCGACGACCACCTGATGGGCATCACCCATGTGCTGCGCGGCGAAGAATGGCTGCCGTCGGCGCCCAAGCTGATCCTGCTCTACGAATACTTCGGCTGGGAGCAGCCGCAGCTGTGCTACATGCCGCTGCTGCGTAACCCGGACAAGAGCAAACTGTCCAAGCGCAAGAACCCGACCTCGGTGACCTTCTACGAGCGCATGGGCTTTATGCCTGAAGCGATGCTCAACTACCTGGGCCGCATGGGCTGGTCGATGCCGGACGAGCGCGAGAAATTCTCGCTGCAGGAAATGGTCGATAACTTCGACCTGTCCCGCGTCTCCCTGGGCGGGCCGATTTTCGATATCGAGAAGCTGTCATGGCTTAACGGCCAGTGGTTGCGTGATTTGCCGGTAGAAGAGTTCGCCAGTCGTGTGCAGCAGTGGGCACTCAACCCCGAGTACATGATGAAGATCGCGCCGCTGGTGCAGGGCAGGGTGGAAACGTTCAGCCAGGTCGCACCGCTGGCCAGCTTTTTCTTCGCCGGTGGCGTGAACCCGGAGGCCAAGCTGTTTGAATCGAAAAAGCTCTCCGGTGACCAGGTGCGTCAGTTGATGCAGTTGATCCTGTGGAAGCTCGAAAGCCTGCGCCAATGGGAGAAGGATGCGATCACCGCGACGATCCAGGCAGTGGTCGAGTCGCTGGAGCTGAAGTTGCGTGATGCCATGCCGTTGATGTTTGCCGCGATTACCGGTCAGGCCAGTTCAGTGTCGGTGCTCGACGCGATGGAAATCCTCGGCCCGGACCTCACGCGTTTCCGTCTGCGCCAAGCCCTTGATTTGCTTGGTGGTGTTTCGAAGAAAGAAAACAAAGAGTGGGAAAAGCTGCTGGGCGCTATCGCTTAAGCGCACGGCTGTAAGGACGAAACCCCGGTTTTCCGGGGTTTCGTCGGTAAGTGATTGTTATCCCGGCAAAAAATTTTGAAAATTGTTGAAAATAAATTTGACACGTTTCGAAACCGCCATTAAGATTCGCCCCGTCCTCACCGATGAGGGGCTATAGCTCAGCTGGGAGAGCGCTTGCATGGCATGCAAGAGGTCAACGGTTCGATCCCGTTTAGCTCCACCAATTTACAGGTTCAAGGTCTGGCCACACCGTCCTTGAATCGATCGGCACTCAGCGCCGATCAGTTGTACAGAAGGTTTTGTCCCCTTCGTCTAGTGGCCTAGGACACCGCCCTTTCACGGCGGTAACAGGGGTTCGAGTCCCCTAGGGGACGCCAGTTTCAACAAGCAGCTCGAAAGATCTGCTGCGCCGCCAGGCGAAAAATCGGGGCTATAGCTCAGCTGGGAGAGCGCTTGCATGGCATGCAAGAGGTCAACGGTTCGATCCCGTTTAGCTCCACCAATTTACAGGTTCAAGGTTGCGGCCACACCGTCCTTGAGTCGATCGGTCTTCGCACTGATCACTGTACAGAAGGTTTGTGTCCCCTTCGTCTAGTGGCCTAGGACACCGCCCTTTCACGGCGGTAACAGGGGTTCGAGTCCCCTAGGGGACGCCACGATTACCCGCTCTGCGGGATTTTTAAGGGTCATTCAATTATTGAATGGCCCTTTTGTTTGTCTGGCGTTCGGCCAATTCTTTCTTCACCTCCTTTCTTCTGTTCTGACCAATGGTCATGCTTGTCGCTTGTGCAATATTATTATGGTAATAATATTCAACCCATGAGAGACGGAGGCTTTGATGAGCGATAAAAAAGCGCAAACGCGCGAACGCATCTTGCAGGCCGCCAGCGCGGCATTGATCCAGCGTGGCCCGGCTGAGCCGAGTGTCGGCGAAGTCATGGGCGCGGCGGGGCTGACGGTCGGCGGTTTTTATGCGCACTTTGAGAGCAAGGATGCGCTGATGCTGGAGGCCTTCACTGAATTGCTGGCCAAGCGCCGCGCGGCGATAGAAGACCTGGACACCCAGCTGACCGGCGAAGAGCGCCGAAGCCTGGTGGCGGCGTTTTACTTGTCGCGCAAGCACCGGGACTCCACCGGCGAGGCATGCCCGCTGCCTGCGACGGTTGGCGAAATGGGCCGTTTGCCGGACGCGTTCCGTCAGGCACTGAGCGAACATTGCGAGCTGATGGCCGCCCAACTGGCGGCCACCCCGGAAGATACCGACAAGGCCCTGGCCGACATGGCGCTGATGGTCGGCGGCCTGACGCTGGCGCGGGCCCTGGGGCCCGGTGAGCTGTCCGATCGTGTGCTGCGCGCCGCCAAGTCGGCGGTACGCTGAAGAGGGTTCAGGGCATGGGCGGCTTGAATTGGGTTCGTGGTTTCAACGGCACGGTCGGCCGACTCGCGCCGCAAACGGTGGCCAACCGGATGCGCCGCACCTTCATGACGCCCCGTGAGCTACCGCCACGGGCGTGGGAGCTGCCGGTGCTGGCGCAATCGGAGCGCATCACCTTGCGCTTTGGCCTCTCGGCGCTGCGCTGGGGGCAAGGGCCGGCGGTGTTGCTGATGCACGGCTGGGAAGGCCGGCCTACGCAATTCGCCAGCCTGATCACGGCGTTGGTGGAGGGCGGCTACTCGGTGATTGCGCTGGATGGCCCGGCCCATGGGCATTCGCCAGGGCGTGAAGCGCATGTGCTGCTGTTCGCCCGTGCCATGCTCGAGGCGGCGGCCGAGCTGCCCCCGCTGCAGGCGGTGGTCGGCCACTCCATGGGCGGTGCCAGCGCGATGCTGGCGGTGCAGTTGGGGCTGCATACGCAGGCGTTGGTGAGTATCGCCGCGCCCTCGCGTTTCCTCGATGCGCTGCGCGGTTTCACGCGCATGATGGGGTTGCCGCCGCGCGCACGTTCGGCGTTTATCCAGACGGTCGAACTGGCGTTCGGCATGCCGCTCAAGCACCTGGATGTCGCGCACTACCAGATGAACCTTCCCGGCCTGATCGTGCATGCCGAAGACGATACGTTCGTTCCGGTCAAAGCCTCGCAGACCATCCACGAGGCCTGGCCAGGCAGTCGCCTGATGCGCCTGGAGCAGGGCGGGCATCAGAAGGTGCTGGCCGATCCACGGGTAATCGAAGGCGTACTCGCCCTGTTGGCGAGCTGTCATGTACAGGAGCGCCAGACCGCCTGATACACTGCGCCCGCCGACATCAATCGACTGGAGCAAGGCATGGGCTGGGATTTGGCAACGCCGTTCATCATCGACCTGCAGGTCGCCGCTGAGGACATCGACGGCCTGGGGCACGCCAATAACGCCGTGTACGTGTCCTGGCTGGAGCGTTGCGCCTGGCGTCACTCCCAGCGCCTGGGGCTGGACCTTGCCGAGTATCGGCGCCTGGACCGCGCGATGGCCGTGGTGCGTCATGAGATCGACTACCTGGCGGCCGGCTACGAAGGCGATGAGCTGCAACTGGCCACGTGGATCGTCGATTGGGACCAGCGCCTGAAGATGACGCGCCGCTTTCAGCTGGTACGCTCGCGTGACGGTGCGACCTTGCTGCGCGCGCAGACCACCTTCGTTTGCATCGAACTGTCCAGCGGCAGGCCCAAGCGCATGCCCGCCGAGTTTATCGAGGGGTACGGGCCTGCGCTGACAGGGGGTTAACGGTTGTCGTGGGAAACCCAGTAAACTGCGCCACGATTTTTGTTGAGTGTTTTCCATGCAAATTGCCTTGGCGCCCATGGAGGGGTTGGTCGACAACATCCTGCGGGACGTGTTGACCCGCGTGGGCGGTATCGACTGGTGCGTGACTGAATTCATCCGCGTCAACGACCGCTTGCTCACCCCCGCCTATTTTCACAAGCTCGCTCCGGAACTGCTGCAGGGCGCCCACACCGCCGCGGGCGTGCCGCTGCGCGTGCAATTGCTGGGGTCTGACCCGGTCTGCCTGGCGGAAAACGCCGCCCTGGCCTGCGAGTTGGGCTCGCAGGTGATCGACCTCAACTTCGGCTGCCCGGCCAAGACCGTCAACAAGTCCCGCGGCGGTGCGGTGCTGCTCAAGGAGCCGGAGCTGCTTAACCGGATCGTCGAGCATGTGCGCCGTGCGGTCCCGGCGCATATCCCGGTCACCGCCAAAATGCGCCTGGGCTTCGACAGCCCGGATGGCGCATTGGTCTGCGCTACGGCGCTGGCCGAAGGCGGGGCCGCGCATATCGTGGTGCATGCGCGCACCAAGACCGATGGCTACAAGCCGCCCGCCCATTGGGAGTGGATTCCGCGGGTGCAGGAGGTGGTCAAGGTGCCGGTGTTTGCCAATGGCGACATCTGGAGCGTCGACGATTGGAAACGTTGCCGCGAAGTCAGCGGCGCCGAAGACATCATGCTTGGCCGTGGCCTGGTGGCGCGTCCCGACCTGGCGCGGCAGATCGCGGCGGCGCGTGCAGGGCAAGAGGTGGTGGAAATGACATGGGCGCAGATGCAGCCGATGCTCCAGGAATTCTGGACCCAATCGGTGGCGCAATTGACCGAGCGCCAGGCACCCGGCCGCTTGAAGCAGTGGCTGGCGATGCTGACGCGCAACTACCCCGAAGCGGTGGAGCTGTTTACCGCCTTGCGCCGCGAGACCGGCCTGGAGCAGGTCAGTCGCCTGCTGGGGATGCCCAACCCTGTGGCTGTCTGAAGCGAGGCAATCGAACTCTTGCCATTAATTTGCATAAAGGCGCCACGGCAGGCGCCTTTTTTACGCGTGCGAGTTAACACAAACCAGAGGCAAGTAAACACGTGGAATGTTATCGACGAGTGACATGCCTACAGAGTATTAGCGCGTGTGACCACACTTTCGTAGCGACAAAGCCATAAATCAAGGCTTCGCGCAAATTGTCCATGAGGCAAAGTCTGATAATGCATGTTGGTTTCCTTATATGAACTGCGATTCGCGGAACTCGATAGCTCAAGTTCCCACGAATGGAGGGACTGAAGCAGCGCTGTTGTTGTTCAGTCAATAAAACTATCACTCCCTCCGGCCGTTAAACGGTCGGGTTGTATGAAATAAAGGAACGTGCGTATGTCTATGTCGATTAACACTCCGCCATTGGTTAAAGTCGATACATTTGTTACGGAACAACAAACGGTTTCGGACAATAAAGTTATTCCCCAGCAAACCGGCAAGTCTTTGGCGACAACACCGCCTCAAACGTCCCTGCGTCCCGATAACACGGCAATCACCCCCGAGACCGCGCTAAGGCAACTGTTCGATATGCTTGAAGGTATCTTCAGGGCCATGCGCGACATATTTTCGGGTAAAACACCGATCAAACCTGACTCAGGCAAATTACCCATTGCACCGGATAACAGTAAGGAACTGGTCAAACCGGATGCGGGCAAGTCGCCGGTAAAACCGGACACCCCCCAGGCGCTGATCAAGCCGGATGCAGGCAAGCAGCCGGTGAAGCCGGATACCCCCCAGGCGTTGATCAAGCCGGATGCGGGCAAGCAGCCGGTAAAACCGGATACCCCCCAGGCGTTGATCAAGCCGGATGCGGGCAAGCAGCCGGTAAAACCGGATACCCCCCAGACGCTGATCAAGCCGGATGCAGACAAGCTGCCGGTGAAACCGGACGCAGGCATGCGGGTGCTGCCACAACCCAATGATCCCTTGGTCAACGTGCCTGGGAATAAACCGCACCCCGTGCCGCTCCACCCGACGGTGCCCAAGCCCGAGATCAGCGTGGACAATGACCCCAAGACAAACGTAAATGTGAATGTGGTTGTTGGCCATTGCCATTGCCCTGATGGAAAAGTCTTGCCGGATCGCCTGCCGCCGTCCAGGGTTTCCACGGATACCAGGCCCCAACCCCCTGTGCTTCCGGGGGACTTCCCAAGGCCTAATGTGCCAATGGATACCAAAACGCAGCGCCCCAAGTCGCCGGACGCCAAGCCAACGCCATTGCCCGACGCTCCCACTCCGGATCTGACCAGTCCGGGTCCTGTTGATGACCGAACGGCTGACAGGCATGGCCGCTTTAATCGGCTAAGTTCCAGGTTTTAAACACCGTCATCGCGTTTTGGTCTTTTTATAAGTACAGGCATTTTTTCGAGCGTGTATTTCGAAGAGATGCCTGTATAGGGAGAACTCTATGTCACGCTTTCCAATTAATAACATTGCGCGGGTCATTGATGTAAGGCAGTCATTGACGATCGATGCACTCAGCGCAAGTAATGAAGCCACTATTAAATCAGGTGCTGGTCTCGCGCCGATCAGTGCGACGCCTGATATAAGGTATGGAAATTTATCGCAGCGTTCGGCGGCTGTCGGGAATGACACGCAGCCGATCAACGCAGTCATGGCTTTATTTGCTTCGTTTTTTATTCAGTTGCTTGCCCTGGTAACCGATAAAAAAGAAGAGAGTAAGCCTGACGCTGTTCCTTCACCTGTTGTTCCGCAGGTACCCCCCCAACCGGTGTTGCCGAAACCGGATGCCGCAGCGGACATTCCGGGGTTGTCCAACAAGCGCGGTGGCGCGAAGCCCGACAATATCTGGAGTGGCTTTCGTCAGGGCCCGGATGGCAACTGTGTGACGGTATCGGCGATCAAGGCTGCGATGCACCGATTCGGACAAAGTCCCACGGATATTTTCCAGGAAGTGGCCAAGACCCATGACGGATACCATGTTGTCATGCGCGATGGCTTCCGGCTCACGTTGACTGACCGCGAATTGGCCGAGGGCTCCCGCGGCGCCCAGTTCAACGGTCCCGACAAAGGCATGCTCAAGGATGCGCAATTCCTGTTTGCCGTCAGCGCCAAGCGTGCACAGATGGAAGATAACGATCGCACGGCCGGTCGCAGTTATCAGCATGCGATTCGTAGTCTGAATAACGGAGAGGATGAAAGCGGTCCGGGAGAAGGCTTTCTGCGCCTTGGGTTGAAAAGGCACATGAAGAGAGTGCCGGTGGGTGAGCTTGCCCGAGGTCAGCTGGGCATGTGCAACCGTACCGGGCATTCGGTGGCGGTCATCAACGGCCGCGAAGAGTTATGGGGAAAACAGGGGCGAGCCCCCTCGCATGGTGAGGCCGTTGCACTGATTTGACCGTGGTGCACCTGGGCAGGGATAACCCAGGGTGCATTTGTTTCAACGCTGCGTTTCAGCACATGGCTATTCCAGTAGCTGCCTGAACCCCTCTATCGGCAATGGCCGGCTATGCAAGTACCCCTGATACAAATGACAGCCGAGCTTCTGCAGGAACGCCAGTTGTTCCACGGTTTCCACGCCTTCGGCAATCACTTCCAGATTCAAGCTGCGGGCCATGGCCACAATGGCACGGATGATTTCAGCGTCATTGGGATCGTGAGTCGCGTCGCGCACAAACGACTGGTCGATTTTCAGCGCATCCACCGGCAAACGCTTGAGATACGTCAGCGATGAGTAACCGGTGCCAAAATCGTCCATCGCAAAGCTGACCCCGAGTTTTTTCAGGCGCCGCATCTTCATCACCGTGTCGTCCAGGTTCTGGATCACGATGCCTTCAGTGATTTCCAGCTTCAGCAAACTGCAGGGCAGGTGGTGTTGCGTGAGGCTGCGCTCGACCCGCTCGACAAAGTCGTTCTGGCGAAACTGCCGCGGGCTGATATTCACGCACAGGCTGAAATTCAGCGGGTCCACCAGGCCTTCGGCAATCAACTGCGCCAATGCGCTGCACGCTTCGTCGAGAATCCAGGTGCCCACCTCCAGGATCAAGCCGCTGTCCTCCAGCACCTTGATGAATTCCGCCGGCGACTGCGCACCCAGTTGCGGGTGCTGCCAGCGCACCAGGGCCTCGGCGCCGACGATCTTGTTGCCGCGCGCATCCACCTGAGGCTGGTAGTGCACGCTGAATTCACCGCGCGACAGGGCCAGGCGCAGGTCGGTTTCCATGCGCAGGCGCTCGCTGGCGGTTTTCTGCATGCTGGTGTGAAACATCTGGGTGGTGTTGCGCCCCGAATCCTTGGCGCGGTACAGGGCGATGTCGGCACGCTTGAGCAGGTCGGCGGGGGTGGTGCCATGGTCGGGGATCAGCGCCACGCCGATGCTTGGCGTCACCTGCAAGCGGTGGCCGTCGAGGAACATCGGTTCGGAGAGCAATTCGCGCAGGGTATCGGCCAGCGCCTGCACCTGGCCGCTGACTTGTATGCGTGAGCCCTCCAGCCCGCTGAGCAGCACCACGAACTCGTCACCACCCAGGCGCGCCACCGTATCTTCTGTGCGCACGCTGGCTTCCAGGCGTGCGGTGACGATTTTCAGCACGGTATCGCCCACCGGATGACCGAGGGAGTCGTTGATGTGCTTGAAGTGGTCGAGGTCGAGGAACAGCAGGGCGCCACGCAGGTTGTGGCGCTTGAGCAGGGCGATCTGCTGGCTCAGGCGGTCCATCAGCAGCGCACGGTTGGGCAGGTTGGTCAGCGGGTCGTGATAGGCCAGGTGGCGGATCTGCGCCTGGGCGTTCTTCAACAGGCTCACGTCCCGCGCGGTCAGTAGCAGGCACGGCGTTTCATTCAAGGTGATCGGTTCGACCGACACTTCCACCGCCAGCACCTCGCCACGCTTGTTGTGCCAAAGCATTTCAAGGTGATGGATGCGCCCCTTGATCTGCAATTCGGCCAGCAGCGCGGTGCGCTGGTTTTCATCGGCCCAGATGCCAATCTGGTACAGGGTGAGGCCAATGGCTTCTTCGGCGCGGTAGCCGGTCAGGCGACAAAACCCATCATTGACCTCCACGTATCGACCCGTGTCGCGCTCGGTGATCGAAATGGCGTCGGGGCTGGAATGGAAGGCCTTGGCGAACTTCTCTTCGCTGGCCTTGAGCGCCGCCTCCGAGCGTTGCTGCTGGGTGATATCGCGCAGGGTCGTGACGATGCACGGCTGCTCATTGACCTTGACCAGGCGGCTGGAAATCACACAGGTCAGGCTCTGGCCGTTCCTGGCATGCACCACGATGGCCACATTGCTCAATGATTGTTCGCGAATCACCCGCTGGATGCGTTGCAGGCGCTTGCTCGATTCATCCCACAGGCCGATCTGCTCGGCGCTCTTGTCGATCACTTCGGCGGCCGTCCAGCCAAACGTCTGGGTGAACGCCGGGTTGATCTCGATAAACTCGCCACTGTCCAGGCCGGTGACGCAAATAGGGTCGGGACTGGCCTGGAACAGGCTGGCGAATTTCTCTTCGGACGCGCTCAGGCGCTGCTCGCGTTCCACCTGATCGGTGATATCGAGCAGGGTGCCGGCCATGCGCAGGGGCTTGCCGGATTCATCGCGATACAGACGTGCGCGGCTTTCCAGATAGCGTACGCTGCCGTCCTCGGCCGGTACGCGGTAGGTCAACTGGTAGTTGCCGTCCGCGCCTTCGCGCAAGCTGCGGTAGGCATGGCGCATGCCCTCGCGGTCCTGATCGGACATGCCTTCAAAAAACGCATCGAAGGATTCGTGGAACGGTTCGCTCGGCAGGCCATGGAGCTGGGCGGCACGGGCCGAGCCGTAGAGCATGCCGGTAGGAATATGCCAGTCCCAGGTGCCCAGTTGTGCCGAGTCCAGCGCCAGGTCCAGGCGCTCCTGGCTGTCCTTGAGGGCTTGCTCGGCATTTTTGCGCTCGGTGGTGTCGAGGAAGGTGCTGATCAGGTAGGCCTCACCGTCCAGTTCGACCTTTTGCGCACTGAGCGTGCCATCGTGGATCTGGCCGTTGCTGGCGCAGAACTGCACTTCCATGATGATGGATTCACCTTTGCGCTGGGTCGCCTTGACCAGGTGCGCGCGTTGCTCCGGGTGACGCCACAGGCCCAACTCCAGCGTGGTACGGCCAATGACTTGCGCCACCGGCCAGCCGAACAGCAGTTCGAAATGGTGGTTGGCTTCGCTGATCAGGCCGTCGGCCTGGCGCGTCAGCAGCACCATGTTCGGGCACAGGTGGAAGAGCGTGGCGAAGCGTTTTTCAGAGTGGCTGAGGGCGTGTTCCCGCTCGCGCTGGTGCGTGATCTCGCGGACCACCCCAATCATTCGGCGCCTGCCGTTTTTGTCCGGCACCAGGCTGCCGTTGATTTCCAGCCAGTGCAGGCTGCCATCGGGCCATTGGATGCGGTGATGCATGGCCTGTTCGACCGGTTCGCCGGCCAGCACCGTATGAAATGCCCTGACGACCCGGGCGCGGTCTTCCGGCGCCAGGAGGTCCAGGTAATTGAGGTCATTGGGCAGTGGCTGGCGCGGATCGTAGCCAAACAATGCCTGAGTGCCTCGGGACCAGCTGATTTTCCCGGTGTCGATTTCCCAGCACCACGCGCCCAGTCGCGCGGCATTGAGCGCCGACAGCAATTGCGGGGCGCTGTCCCAGTGTTGTTCCGCCTCCTGTGGGTCCAGGGCGTGGATGCGGGGCAGCGGTGGTACGGAATCAACGGGGTTGGGCATTGTTCAAAGGGCCTTGGCTCGATGGGAAGACAGCGCGGTTGCTTGAAGCCCTGGGCCGCACAAACTCACGCCGGTATCCCTGGCGGATCGACCTGTGCATCCAGCAGGCTCATGAAAGCCCGCGCAGCGTTCGACAGCGTCCTTTCGGTGTGCACGATATAGCCTAGCTGGCGACGCAGCTGTATGCCCGGCAAAGCGATACTTGCCACCTGATCATCCAGCATGGTGCGTGGCAACACGCTCCAGGCCAGGCCGATGGACACCATCATCTTGATGGTTTCCAGGTAGTTGGTGCTCATCGCGATGTTCGGCGTCAGGCCCTGGGCCTCGAACAGGCGGCTGACGATATGGTGGGTAAACGTGTTGCCGCCGGGAAACACCGCGGGGTGCCCGGCGATATCGGCCAGGCTGACCGAGCCGTTGTTGATCAGGCTATGTTCGGGGGCCACCACGAAATCCAGCGGGTCATCCCACACCGGTGTCGCGCGCACCAGGTTGTGCGGCTCGGGCGCCAGGGTGATGACCGCCACTTCGGCGCGGCCGTGGAGGATTTCTTCGTAGGCCACTTCCGAATCGAGGAATTGAATATCCAGCGCCACGCTGGGGTATTGCCGAGTGAAGGTGCGCAGGACCGGCGGCAGGCGATGCAGGCCGATATGGTGGCTGGTAGCCAGGGTGAGGCGCCCGCTGACTTCCCCGGTCAGGTTGGTCAGGGCACGACGGGTGTCATCCAGCACATTCAGGATCTGATAGGCACGCGGCAGCAAGGCCCGCCCGGCTTGGGTCAGGCCCACTTCACGGCCCAGGCGATCGAACAGGCGTACCTTCAATTGTTGCTCCAGGCCGGCTATGCGTTTGCTGATGGCCGGTTGGGTCAGGTGCAGGCGTTCACCGGCGCCGGAGAAGCTGCCGGTTTCGGCGATGGCGATAAAGGCATTGAGGTTGGCCAGATCCATGGTGCTATTCCAGTTGGTAATCCAAAGCATAAAAAATATGAATTTGAGTTATTTAATGTAGCGCCATACCATCAGCCTCACAAGCCAAAGGGTTATTGAAAGCCCGGCATATAGAAACACCGCTGATGAGGACCGACTGATGGCCGGCAAAACGCTTTACGACAAGCTTTGGGATTCCCATGAAGTGAAACGTCGCGATGATGGATCGTCGCTGATCTACATCGACCGTCACATCATCCATGAAGTGACCTCGCCCCAAGCGTTCGAAGGCCTGCGGCTGGCCGGGCGCAAGCCATGGCGCGTCGACTCCATCATCGCCACACCGGACCACAACGTGCCAACCACCCCGGAGCGCAAGGGCGGGATTGACGCCATTGCCGATACGGTGTCGCGCTTGCAGGTGCAGACCCTCGACGATTACTGCGATGAATATGGCATCACCGAATTCAAGATGAATGACGTGCGTCAAGGCATCGTCCACGTGATCGGCCCGGAGCAGGGCGCGACCTTGCCGGGCATGACCGTGGTCTGCGGCGACTCGCACACCTCCACCCACGGTGCGTTCGGCGCCCTGGCCCATGGCATCGGCACCTCTGAGGTGGAGCATGTGTTCGCCACCCAGTGCCTGGTCGCCAAGAAGATGAAGAACATGCTGGTGCGCGTCGAAGGCCAGTTGCCGTTCGGTGTGACCGCCAAGGACATTGTGCTCGCGGTGATCGGCAAAATCGGCACCGCCGGCGGTAACGGCCATGCCATCGAATTCGCCGGCAGCGCCATTCGCGACCTGTCCATCGAAGGCCGCATGACCATCTGCAACATGTCCATCGAAGCCGGTGCCCGCGTGGGCATGGTGGCGGCGGACGAAAAGACTGTCGAATACGTCAAGGGCCGGCCATTCGCTCCGCAGGGCGCTGATTGGGACGCCGCCGTCGAAGCCTGGAAAGACCTGGTCTCCGACGCCGACGCGGTGTTCGACACCGTGGTCGAACTCGACGCTGCGCAGATCAAGCCGCAAGTCAGCTGGGGCACGTCGCCGGAAATGGTGTTGGCCGTTGATCAAAACGTGCCGGACCCGGCCCAGGAGGCCGATCTGGTCAAGCGCGGCTCCATCGAGCGCGCCCTCAAGTACATGGGCTTGAAAGCCAATCAGGCGATTACCGATATCCAGCTGGACCGCGTATTCATCGGCTCCTGCACCAACTCGCGCATCGAAGACCTGCGCGCTGCTGCCGTGATCGCCAAGGGCCGCAAGGTGGCGTCGACCATCAAGCAGGCCATCGTGGTGCCCGGTTCGGGTCTGGTCAAAGCCCAGGCCGAGGCCGAGGGCCTGGACAAGATCTTCCTCGAAGCCGGTTTCGAATGGCGTGAGCCGGGCTGCTCGATGTGCCTGGCAATGAACCCGGACCGCCTGGAGTCCGGCGAGCATTGCGCGTCCACCTCCAACCGTAACTTCGAAGGTCGCCAGGGCGCCGGTGGGCGTACCCACCTGGTCAGCCCGGCCATGGCTGCCGCCGCCGCCGTCAACGGTCGTTTCATCGACGTTCGCGAATTGATTTGAGGAATACCCGATGCGTGCTTTTACACAACACACAGGTTTAGTCGCGCCGTTGGACCGTGCCAACGTGGACACCGATCAGATCATCCCCAAGCAGTTCCTGAAGTCGATCAAACGCACCGGTTTCGGCCCCAACCTGTTTGACGAATGGCGCTACCTGGACGTGGGCTATGCCTACCAGGACAACTCCAAGCGCCCGCTGAACAAGGACTTCGTGCTCAACGCCGAGCGTTACCAGGGCGCCAGTGTGCTGCTGGCCCGGGAAAACTTCGGGTGCGGCTCCAGCCGTGAACACGCGCCGTGGGCCTTGGAAGAATATGGCTTTCGCAGCATTATCGCGCCGAGCTATGCGGACATCTTCTTCAACAACAGCTTCAAGAACGGCTTGTTGCCGATCATCCTGAGCGACGCCGAAGTGGATGAGCTGTTCCAGCAAGTGGAAGCTACTGTGGGCTACCAGCTGACGGTGGACCTGGCCGCACAGACCGTGACCCGTCCGGATGGCAAGGTGTACCACTTCGAAGTGGACGCCTTTCGCAAGCACTGCCTGATCAATGGCCTGGACGATATCGGCCTGACCTTGCAGGACGGCGATGCGATTGCGGCGTTCGAGAGCAAGCACCGGGCGAGCCAGCCTTGGTTGTTTCGCGATGCCTGATCTGCGGTAAGCAGGACCGCCGTCATCGGGGGCAAGCCCCCTCCCACAGGAAAACGCATTCCAAATGTGGGAGGGGGCTTGCCCCCGATGAGGCCAGTGTTAACCACACAAACCCCGAGGAAGACCCCATGACCACCACCGCCCACACCCACGTCGTGCAAAAGCAATTCGGCGAACAGGCCGCTGCCTACCTGAGCAGCGCCGTTCACGCCCAGGGCACCGAATTCGCGCTGCTCCAGGCCGAACTGGCCGGGCAGGGCGGTGCACGACTGCTGGACCTGGGGTGCGGCGCCGGCCATGTCAGTTTCCATGTCGCGCCGCTGGTTAAAGAAGTGGTGGCCTACGACTTGTCCCAACAGATGCTTGATGTGGTGGCCGCCGCTGCGCAAGATCGCGGTTTCACCAATATCAGCACCGTGAACGGCGCCGCCGAGCGCCTGCCGTTCGCCGATGGCGAGTTCGACTTCGTGTTCAGCCGTTATTCGGCCCACCACTGGAGCGACCTCGGCCTGGCCCTGCGCGAAGTGCGTCGGGTGCTCAAGCCGGGCGGCGTGGCGGCGTTCGTGGATGTGTTGTCACCCGGCAGCCCGTTGCTGGACACTTACCTGCAAACCGTCGAAGTGCTGCGCGATACCAGCCATGTGCGTGATTACGCCGCTGCCGAGTGGATGCAGCAACTCAGCGAGTCCGGTCTGCATGTGCGTAACAGCCTGCGTCAACGCCTGCGCCTGGAGTACACCTCGTGGGTCGAGCGTATGCGCACGCCAGAGGTGCTGCGCGCGGCCATCCTTGAGCTGCAACAGGCGATGGGCCAGGAAGTGCGCGATTACTACGACATTCAGGCCGACGGCACCTTCAGCACCGACGTGCTGGTGGTCTTTGCCCAACGCTGATTGATTTTTCCCGACCGGCCCCTGGGCAGGTCGCTCGATGAAATGAGGAACCCATGAGCAAGCAGATTCTGATTCTCCCTGGCGACGGTATTGGCCCGGAAATCATGGCCGAAGCGGTCAAGGTGCTGGAATTGGCCAACGCCAAATACAACCTGGGCTTCGCGCTGAGCCACGACGTGATCGGCGGCGCCGCCATCGACAAGCACGGCGTGCCCCTGGCCGACGAGACCCTGGACCGTGCCCGCGCCGCCGACGCCGTGCTGCTGGGCGCCGTGGGCGGACCGAAGTGGGACAAGATCGAGCGGGATATCCGCCCTGAACGCGGCCTGCTGAAAATCCGTGCGCAACTGGGCCTGTTCGGCAACCTGCGCCCGGCCATCCTCTATCCGCAACTGGCCGACGCCTCGAGCCTCAAGCCGGACGTGGTGGCGGGCCTGGATATCCTGATCGTGCGTGAGCTGACCGGCGGTATCTATTTCGGTTCGCCGCGCGGCGTGCGCGAGCTGGAAAATGGCGAGCGTCAGGCCTACGACACCCTGCCGTACAGCGAGAGCGAAATCCGCCGCATCGCCCGTGTCGGTTTCGACATGGCCCGTGTGCGCGGCAAGAAGGTCTGCTCGGTGGACAAGGCCAACGTACTGGCTTCCAGCCAACTGTGGCGTGAGATCGTCGAAGAAGTCGCCAGGGACTACCCGGACGTCGAGCTGAGCCACATGTACGTCGACAACGCCGCCATGCAACTGGTGCGTGCGCCCAAGCAGTTCGACGTGATCGTCACCGACAACCTGTTCGGCGACATCCTGTCCGACCAGGCGTCGATGCTCACCGGCTCCATCGGCATGCTGCCGTCGGCCTCCCTGGACACAAACAACAAGGGCATGTACGAGCCGTGCCACGGTTCTGCACCGGACATCGCAGGCCAGGGCATTGCCAACCCGTTGGCGACCATTTTGTCGGTGTCGATGATGCTGCGTTACAGCTTCAACCTCAGTGATGCGGCCGATGCGATCGAGAAGGCCGTAAGCCTGGTGCTGGACCAGGGCCTGCGCACCGGCGACATCTGGTCGCAGGGCTGCACCCGCGTGGGTACGCAAGAAATGGGCGATGCTGTAGTCGCCGCGCTGCGGAATCTGTAATCTCTCGGGCCCGCTTGCAGTTGTCGCTGCAAGGCGGCCCACTTTTTAACAAGGTGTAGTTGCGATGAAACGTGTAGGTCTGATCGGTTGGCGCGGTATGGTCGGTTCCGTGCTCATGCAGCGGATGCTGGAAGAGCAGGATTTCGATCTTATTGAGCCGGTGTTTTTCACCACGTCGAACGTGGGTGGCCAAGGGCCGTCCGTGGGCAAGGATATTGCGCCGCTCAAGGATGCCTACAGCATTGAAGAGCTCAAGACCCTCGATGTGATTCTGACCTGCCAGGGCGGCGACTACACCAGCGAAGTCTTCCCCAAGCTGCGCGAAGCCGGCTGGCAGGGCTACTGGATCGACGCCGCATCGAGCCTGCGCATGCAGGACGATGCCGTGATCATCCTCGACCCGGTCAACCGCAAGGTCATCGACCAGCAGCTGGACGCCGGCACCCGCAACTATGTGGGCGGCAACTGCACCGTCAGCCTGATGCTGATGGGCCTGGGCGGCTTGTTCGAGGCCGGTTTGGTCGAGTGGATGAGCGCCATGACCTATCAAGCGGCCTCCGGCGCCGGTGCGCAGAACATGCGCGAGCTGATCAAGCAGATGGGCGCGACCCACGCCGCTGTCGCTGACCAACTGGCTGACCCGGCCAGCGCGATCCTCGACATCGACCGCCGTGTGGCCGAAGCCATGCGCAGCGATGCCTACCCGACCGAGAACTTCGGCGTGCCGTTGGCCGGTAGCCTGATCCCGTGGATCGACAAGGAACTGCCCAACGGCCAGAGCCGCGAAGAGTGGAAGGCCCAGGCCGAGACCAACAAGATTCTCGGTCGCTTCAAGAACCCGATCCCGGTGGACGGCATCTGCGTACGTATCGGTGCCATGCGTTGCCACAGCCAGGCGCTGACCATCAAACTGAACAAAGACGTGCCGATCGCCGATATCGAAGGGCTGATCAGCCAGCACAACCCTTGGGTCAAGCTGGTGCCGAACAACCGCGATATCAGCATGCAGGAGCTGAGCCCGACCAAGGTCACCGGCACCCTGAATGTACCGGTGGGCCGTCTGCGCAAGCTGAACATGGGCAGCCAGTTCCTCGGCGCGTTCACTGTCGGCGACCAGCTGCTGTGGGGCGCGGCCGAGCCGTTGCGGCGCATGCTGCGGATTTTGCTCGAGCGTTGATTGCTGCTTGTTCCGGGAAACCCGCGCTCTGGTGACAGGCGCGGGTTTTTTGTTGTCTGCCAGGGCCTCATCGGGGGCAAGCCCCCTCCCACATTTGCCCTCATTTCAAGGTTGGAACTCGGTCAACTGTGGGAGGGGGCTTGCCCCCGATGAGGCCCTCAGCCACACCACAGCCCCCAGGCCAATTGCCTCGCCCCCTGCCACCCGGTAAAGTGCCGCTCCCCCGCAATGCCCGAGGCAACCTCCATGACCCAGACCTTTGAAATCGCCGTGATCGGCGCCACCGGTACCGTTGGCGAAACTCTGGTACAGATTCTCGAAGAGCTGGAGTTCCCGGTAGGCACCCTTTATTTGCTGGCGGGCAACAATTCCGCCGGTGCTTCGGTGCCGTTCCGGGGCAAGAATCTGCGGGTAAAGGAGGTCGACGAGTTCGATTTCAGCAAGGCGCAACTGGCGTTCTTCGCGGCCGGCCCGGCGGTGACCTTGAGCTTCGCGCCGCGCGCCACGGCCGCCGGTTGTTCGGTGATCGACCTATCTGGCGCGTTGCCGGCCGAACAGGCGCCGCACGTGGTGCCGCAAGCCAATGCCCATGTGCTCAAAGGCTTGAAGAAACCGTTTCAAATCGCCAGCCCGAGCCCGTCCGCGACTCACCTGGCGGTGGTGCTGGCGCCGTTGCGTGGCTTGCTGGATATCCAGCGCGTGAGCGTCACCGCCAACCTGGCCGTGTCTGCCCTGGGCCGCGAGGCCGTGAGTGAGTTGGCCCGCCAGACCGCCGAGCTGTTGAATGTGCGTCCGCTGGAGCCGACCTTCTTCGATCGGCAAGTGGCCTTCAACCTGCTGGCACAAGTCGGCACTCCAGACGCCCAGGGTCACACGGCGCTGGAGAAACGTCTCGTGCATGAATTGCGCGCCGTACTGGAAACACCTTTACTGAAAGTGTCCGCCACGTGCGTTCAAGCCCCGGTGTTTTTCGGCGATAGCCTGGCTGTGTCGCTGCAGTTGGCGGCGCCGGTCGATCTGGCTACGGTGAACGAGGCCCTTGAGGCTGCGCCGGGTATCGAGCTGGTCGAGGCGGGCGACTACCCGACGGCAGTTGGTGATGCAGTGGGTCAGGACGTTGTTTATGTAGGGCGAGTACGCGCGGGTGTCGACGACCCGGCGGAACTAAATTTGTGGCTGACGTCAGATAACGTACGCAAAGGAGCGGCGCTTAACGCCGTGCAAGTGGCGCAGTTGTTGATAAAAGGCCTTGCGTAAAAGATACTTGGCGTCAATTTGTAGATTGATTCTCACCAAGCGCTATGCTTGGCCCAAAGCGGAACACAAGCGCGTCGGTAACCTATCGGCTCGCCATGCCTTATGGCAGCGGTTACCAACCTTCTCGCAGGCCGGGGAGTGTTCAGACAAAGGATGAGGCTATGGTTCAAGTTCGCAAACTGGTGTTAGCAATAGCGGCCGCCTCGGCGCTGTCCTCCGGTATGGCGCAGGCGCTGCAACTTGGGGAGATGACCCTCAAGTCGAAGTTGAACCAGCCGCTGTCGGTGGAAATCGAGCTGCTCGACGTCGGTGGCCTCACGGCGTCCGAGATCACCCCGAGCCTGGCGTCGTCCCAGGCGTTCGTCGATGCCGGTGTCGATCGCCAGGCCTTTCTCGACCAGCTCACCTTTACGCCGGTGGTCAATCCCAATGGCCGCAGTGTGGTGCGGGTCACCTCCGACAAGCCGCTGCCCGATTCCTATGTGCGCTTCCTGCTGCAGGTGCAATGGCCCAATGGCCGCCTGATGCGTGACTACAGCGTGCTGCTCGATCCCGCCAAATTCGATCAGCCCACATCGGCTGCCAGCGCCCCGGCGCCGCGCTTGAGTGCGCCGGCCGGCACCGCGTCCGCCGTCAGCAAGCCTGCGCAACATACCACCACGGCTCGCGATACCTTGTGGGAAATTGCCGAGAAAAACCGCAATGGTGGCTCTGTGCAACAGACCATGCTGGCCATTCAGGCACTCAACCCGAATGCCTTTGTCGATGGCAACATCAACCGCCTGAAAACCGGCCAGGTCCTGCGCCTGCCGGACACCGTGCAAAGCACCGCGCTGGCGCAACCCCAGGCGATTGCCGAAGTGACTGCGCAGAACGCCGCCTGGCGCCAGGGCCGCCGCACCGCCAGCCAGCAAGTGGCGGGCAAGGCCCAGTTGGACGCCACCAAGCGCACCGAGACGGGCAATGCGCCGTCGAGCACCAACGCCAAGGACAACTTGAGCCTGGTGTCGGCCGAAGCAGCCAAAAAAGGGGCGAACGGCAAGGCGGGCGACAGCCGTGCGTTGAGCGACAAGCTGGCGATGACTCAAGAGCAACTGGACACCACCCGCCGCGATAACGAAGAACTCAAAAGCCGCGCGGCAGATTTGCAAAGCCAGTTGGACAAGCTGCAAAAGCTGATTCAACTGAAAAACGATCAACTGGCCCGGCTGCAGGCCGAGAAGGGCGATGCCGCGGCGCCCGTGACGGCAGCAGCAGCGCCAGAGG
>NZ_CVTN01000037.1:0-76080 GCF_900004915.1 Pseudomonas sp. 31 R 17 | reverse complement strand
GGTAGCTGCAGCACCGCCGGCACCGGCGGATGGAGCCATCTGGCTGGTCTGGTGGGTCGGCGCCGAGCCCATGCTCTTGCCGCCACCGAAGCGTTTGGCGTTGGCGTCGAGGCTCATCGTCAAGCCGATGCACAACGCCATGGCGATGCTAAGAAAACGTTTCATAAAGGGAATTCCCATTTGTGGATTGCACGCGCGCCATGTTGCACAGGTGTAGTGACAGTGGCTAGCGACATAATGTTTCGGGCTTTTGCGTAGGACTGATTCGGAATGGTCTGTAGGACTTATTACAGATATTGGCCCGCCCTTATTAAAAACAAGGGTGGGCCAAAAACCTTCATGTTGAACGGTTCTCTGTAGGAGCGAGCTTGCTCGCGAAAATCGTCAACGATAACGCGGGCATTCTGGATAAACGCGTTATCCGGACGTTCTTCGCGAGCAAGCTCGCTCCTACAGGAGGGAAGACTTCAGACAGCCTCAAGTTTGGCGTAGCCCATCATCAGCCACTTGCTGCCCTCGGCGAAGTTCACCTGCACCCGTGCCTGGGCGCCGGCACCTTCGAAGTTGAGGATCACGCCTTCGCCGAAGATCGCGTGCCTGACCTGCTGGCCCAGGCTGAACGGTGTTTCCGGAATCTCGGAACCGGCAAACATGGTGCTGGAGTTCTGCTGCTGGCCGCCGCCGAACGGGCGGCTGACGCTGTTGGACAGGCGCACTTCCTGGATCAGTCCCTTCGGCACTTCACGTACGAAGCGCGACACCTTGTTGTAGGTCTCGCTGCCGTACAGGCGTCGGGTTTCGGCGTAGGTCATCACCAGGTTCTGCATGGCCCGGGTAATGCCCACGTAAGCCAGGCGACGTTCTTCTTCAAGACGGCCCGGCTCTTCCAGGCTCATCTTGTGCGGGAACAGGCCTTCTTCCATGCCCACCAGGAACACATACGGAAATTCCAGGCCCTTGGCACTGTGCAGGGTCATCAACTGGATGCTGTCTTCATGTTCGTCAGCCTGGGCGTCCCCCGCCTCCAGCGAAGCATGGCCAAGGAAGGCGGCGAGCGGAGTAAGGTCCTCTTCGTTCTCGGCGTTTTCGAATGCGCGGGCGGCGCTGACCAGTTCCTCGAGGTTTTCTACCCGGGCCTGGCCTTTTTCGCCTTTTTCAGCCTCGTGGTAGGCGATCAGCCCGGATTGTTCGATCACGGTCTGGGTCATCAGATGCAGGGGCATTTCGGCGCACTTGGCCGCAAGGTTCTCGATCAGCTCGACAAACACACCCAAGGCGCCGGCTGCGCGGCCCGTCAGGCCTTTATTGGCGATGAGCAAGCGCATGGCCTCCCACATCGACACATCGGCATGGCGGGCGTGCTCGCGAATGGCCTCGACGGTTTTTTCGCCGATGCCACGGGCCGGGATATTGATTACCCGCTCCAGCGCCGCGTCGTTGCCCCGACCTTCCAGCAAGCGCAGGTAGGCCATGGCGTTCTTGATTTCCGCACGCTCGAAGAAGCGCTGGCCACCGTAGATGCGATACGGGATGCGCTCGCGCAACAAGGCTTCTTCCAATACCCGCGATTGGGCGTTGGAGCGGTAAAGAATGGCGATATCGCTGCGCGAGAGGCCGGTTTTCAACGCACCTTCGATGGTTTCCACCACGTAGCGCGCTTCATCGTGTTCGTTGAAGGCGGCGTACAGGTTGATCGCTTCGCCTTCGCCGCCGTCGGTCCACAGCTCTTTGCCCAGGCGCCCGGTGTTGTTGGCGATCAAGGCGTTGGCGGCCTTGAGAATCCCGGCGGTGGAGCGGTAGTTCTGCTCAAGGCGGATGGTCACCGCGTCCGGGAAGTCCTCGGAGTACTGATAGATGTTCTCGATTTTCGCGCCGCGCCAGCCGTAGATCGACTGGTCGTCGTCACCCACCACCATCAGGCTGTCGCCACCCTTGGCCAGCAGGCGCAACCAGGCGTACTGCACGGCGTTGGTGTCCTGGAACTCATCCACCAGAACGTGCCGGAAACGCTTCTGGTAATGGGCCAGCAAGCCGGGGTTGTCGCGCCACAGGTCCAGGGCACGCAACAGCAGTTCGGAGAAGTCGATCACGCCGGCGCGTGCGCAGGCTGCCTCGTAGGCTTCATAGATGCTGCGCATGGTGGCCAGGAACAGATCGCCGCTGGCCTGGATATGCTGCGGACGCAGGCCTTCGTCTTTCTGGCCGTTGATAAACCACTGGGCCTGGCGCGCCGGCCAGCGTTGCTCGTCGAGGCCCAGTTCGCGGATCACCCGCTTGACCAGACGCTGCTGATCGTCGCTGTCGAGGATCTGGAACGTCTGGGCCAGCCCCGCTTCCTGCCAATGCGCCCGCAACAGGCGGTGTGCCAGGCCGTGGAAGGTGCCCACCCACATGCCGGCCGGGCTGATGCCCATCAGTTGCTCGATGCGATGGCGCATCTCGGCGGCAGCCTTGTTGGTGAATGTCACCGACAGGATGGAATGGGGCGACGCGTTCTCGACCTGGATCAACCAGGCGATACGGTGCACCAGCACTCGGGTTTTACCGGAGCCAGCACCGGCCAGGACCAACTGACGGCCAACGGGGGCCGCTACGGCCTGGCGTTGGGCGTCGTTGAGGGAGTTCAGCAAAAGGGAGAGATCATCGCGCATCGGCGCATTCTAGGGTGCCGGGGGAAGACGGGCAAACCCCAATGCCAGGCGCCCGACGGAAAACCGCCAGCGGGTCAACATTCTGCGGGGCGCGGATGACCGGTCGGTCATGCGCCACAGCCCGCGTGGCGTCTCGTTCAAGCTGTCTGGAACGACGCTTTGCGCCCAACAGCCGGGCGCTTTTTATGATCTGGAGCAGTTTGGCCCGAGCGTTTGCTTGTGTATGCTCCGTCGACGTTCAGGCTCACCATTATAAGAACACTGCCTATGACCTTTGACACTGACCTGTTCGGCCCTTCGGCGGCGCCTGCGCAGGTTATCCGCAAACATTACGCCACCCAGATGGCGGTGGAGCGGACACGCCTGTTGTATCAGGGCTCGTTGGTGCCAACCCTGCTGATGCTGGTCAATGGTTTGGTCTGCGCCTGGCTGTTGTGGAACCCCGCGCAATACCTGCTCGACAGCGCCTGGCTGGTCTGGTTGCTGGCGCTGGTGGCGATGCGGGTCATCCAGGTGGCGGCCTTTGAGTCGGCCATGCCCAGCCGCCAGGCCCAACCGGTCTGGCGCCGGATGTTCCTGCTCGGCTCGGCGGTCAGCGGCCTGACCCTGTCGATCGCCGCCATCGCCCTGGTGCCCACCGACAGCTTCATGCAACAGGCCTGGGTGTTCGGCCTGATCGGCGCGGCGATGCTGTCGGCCAGCGTGGCGTATGCCGTCAGCCTCTGGGCCTTTTTGTCCTTCGCCTTGCCGTGCCTGTTGCCGGTCATCGCGTACCTGTTCTGCAACGGCACCTCGCAGCAACAGGGCTGGGGCGTGCTCGGTGTGATCCTGCTGGCGTCGTTGAGCGTGGTGGCGTGGCAGGTCAACCGCCTGATCCAGCGCGGGCTGTTGCGACGTTTCCAGAACCAGGCCCTGATCGAGCATTTGCAGCAGGCCCGGCGCCGCAGCGAGCAGTTGAACCAGGCGCTGATGCGCGAAGTCGAGCAGCGTCGCCAGGTCGAACAGGACTTGCGTGACGCCCAGGCCGGCCTGCAAGACCGTATGGTCCGGCGCGGCCAGGAACTGGACGCCGCCAGCCTCGCCCTGAACAAAAGCGAGGCGCGCCTGGCCATGGCGCTGCAAGCCAGTGAACTGGGCCTGTGGGACTGGAATCTGCAAACCGATGAGGTGCACCACACCCACCTCAAGGAGCTGTTCGGCCTGGAACCCGAGTACGTCACCGCGATGCTCAGTCATCTCAAGCCGCGCCTGCACCCCGACGACCTGCCGCTGCTCAAGCACGCGTTGGTGGAGCACCTCAAGGGCCGCAGCGAGGATTATCAGGTCGAATACCGGATACGCCATGGCGACGGGCACTGGGTGTGGATCGAGGACCGTGGGCGTGCGGTAGAGCGTTCGCCCGGTGGGCGAGTGATCCGCATGCTCGGCACGCGGCGCGACATCAGTGCCGGCAAGGCCCTGGAAGAACAGCAACGGCTTGCCTCGACGGTGTTCGAGGCCGCCAGCGAAGGCATCGTGATTCTCGACCCCAACTACGTGCTGATCGCGGTCAACCAGGCGTTCAGCCGCGTCACCGGTTTTGACATCGAAGACATGCTCGGGCGCAATGTCGTGGAGTTACCCTGCAGTCGCGATGCCCGGCGGCACTTCCCGGTGATTCGCCAGGCACTGCTCAGCCACGGCACCTGGCAGGGCGAGCTGGTGGAGACGCGCAAGAACGGCGAGCTGTACCCGCAGTGGCTGCACCTGAGCGTGGTGCGCGATGCTCGCGGCAATGTCAGTCATATCGTCGGTTTTTTCGCCGATCTGTCCGCGCGGCGCGAGTCCGAGGAGCGCATGCGCTACCTCACCCATTACGATGAGCTGACGGGCCTGGCCAATCGTTCGCTGTTTCGCGAACGGCTGCGCGAAGCGCATCAGCGCGTGCGTCAGGGTGGGCGCAGCCTGGCGCTGCTGCACATCAACCTCGACCGTTTCAAGCTGCTCAATGACAGCCTGGGCCATGAAGTGGCCGACCAGCTATTGCAGAGGATGGCACGGCGGCTGATCAACGCACTGCCGGAAGCCGACACCATTGCCCGCCTGTCCGGTGACGAATTCGCGGTGCTGTTCGATGCCTATGGCAACTTGTCGAGCCTGGCGCGCGTGGCGACCCGGCTCTTGGCAAAGCTGCGCGTGCCGGTGACGGTGGAGGGCCATGAGCTGGTGGTCAGCGCCTCCATGGGCGTCAGCCTGCTGCCGGATAATGCGCGGGAAATTTCTGCGCTGGTCAGCCAATCGAATATGGCGATGCAGCACGCCAAGCACCTGGGCGGGAATAATTTCCAGTTCTACACCGACAGCCTGCAAGCCAGCACCCTGGAGCGCCTGCAGCTGGAAAACCATCTGCGCAAGGCCATCGACGAAGGCCAGCTCACGGTGTTCTACCAACCCAAACTGTGCCTGGCCACCGGCAAGCTCAATGCGGTGGAGGCCCTGGTGCGCTGGGAACATCCGCAATGGGGCCTGGTGCCGCCGGGGGACTTTATCGGTCTGGCCGAAGAAACCGGCCTGATCGTGCCGTTGGGCGAGGCGGTGTTGCGCAAGGCCTGCTGGCAGGCCTGTGAGTGGCAGCGTCAGGGGCTGGCGCCGATTCGCGTGTCGGTGAACCTGTCGGTGCATCAGTTGCGCCAGGGCAAGCTGGTCAGCCTGGTGCGCCAGGTGCTGGAAGAGACCGGGCTGGACCCGCAATACCTCGAGTTGGAACTGACCGAAAGTCAGCTGCTCGACAGTGTCGAGCACATCATCACGACCTTCCGGCAGTTGCGCGAGCTGGGTGTGAAGCTGGCCATCGACGATTTCGGTACCGGCTATTCATCCCTCAGCTACCTCAAGCGTATTCCAGTGGACTACGTGAAGATCGACCAGACCTTTATCCGCGGGCTCGGCCAGGGGCGCGAGGACGCCGCCATTACCCGGGCGATCATCGCCATGGCCCACGGGTTGGCGCTCAAAGTGGTGGCCGAAGGCGTGGAAGATCAGCAGCAACTGGATTTCCTGCGAAGCGAGGGGTGCGACGAGGTGCAGGGCTATCTGATCAGCCGACCGATGCACCCCGAGGGGCTGGCAGATTTGTTACGGCAAAATCCGGGATTTCCTTAATGACTCGGGGGCAGCCCCTGTGGCTACAAAGCCTCTACCCTTAATTTCAGTGGGGGGCAGGGCGATTTAGTGCTGCATCAGGCGGGCAAAACGGCAATTCTTGTAGTATAACTACAAGCTTGCTACATCCCTGGCGTCTGCCAATAACAAGAGTCCTGTCCTTTGAATCTGTTGCAACATATCGCCCAGTCGCGCCATTTGTTACGCAAATCGGAACTCAAGGTTGCCGATCACGTGCTGCTTGACCCTGCGGCTGTGATGCACAGTTCCATGGCTGATCTGGCCCACAGCGTGGGCATCAGCGAGCCGACCATCGTGCGCTTCTGCCGCGCCATCGGTTGCTCCGGGTTTCAGGATTTGAAACTCAAGTTGGCGCAAAGCCTGGCCGCCGGGGCGAGCTTCGGCCAGTTTGCGATCCATGAAGACGACTCCGTCGCCGACTACAGCCTGAAAATCTTCGACACCACGTTGCATACGCTGATGGAAGTGCGCGAGAAGCTCGACCCGGTGGAGCTGCAAAAGGCCGTGACCGCGATGTCCCAGGCCCAGCGCGTGGAGTTCTACGGCTTTGGTGCTTCCGGTGCGGTGGCGGCCGACGCTCAGCATAAGTTTTTCCGCCTGCTGCTCACGGCGGCGGCCTACAGCGACCCGCACATGCAGGCGATGTCGGCGGTGACCTTGAAGCCCACCGACGTGGCCATCTGTATTTCCCAGTCCGGTCGCTCCAAAGACCTGCTCATCACCGCCAACCTGGTGCGTGAAAGCGGCGCTTCGCTGATTACCCTGTGCCCGAGCCAGACGCCATTGGCGGAGCTGTCCACGGTGAACCTGGCGATCGACGTGCATGAAGACACCGAGATCTACACGCCGCTGACCTCGCGCATTGCTCACCTGGTGGTGATCGACGTTCTGGCGATGGGGGTTGCCATGGCTCGCGGGCCAAGCCTGGTCAACCACCTCAAGAGCGTGAAGCGCAGTTTGCGCAGCCTGCGGTTGTCGCCCAAGTCGGTCAAGGCCCTCGACGACTGATTCAAGGCCATACTCGGCCGAAATGTGGGAGGGGGCTTGCCCCCGATAGCGCAGTGTCAGTCACCCGATTCATTGACTGACGCACCGCCATCGGGGGCAAGCCCCCTCCCACATTTGCATCCGTTGTGTGTCCAGAATCTTCACCGGGTTGTCATCGTCGTGTCATCCCCCGTGCCCATCCTGTACTCCCCGCACTCGCATTGGGAGACTCCAAAATGGCCCGGACCTACGAAGACAGCAACAGCACCGTCAAGACCCGTCGTCAGCAGGAAGACCAGCGCCGCATGGCGTTCCGTCGCGCAATCGAAGACCGCTGTGACCAGCGCCAGCTGCTGCAGAGCATCAGTGACTACCCGGAACTGCATTGGCAGGCGCCCTTGGCTGCCCAGCGAAGCGCTCAGCCAGGGCGCTGATCTGTACCCGTTCGCTGCGGATAAAGCCCAGGAACGCATGGGCCACCGGTGACAGCCGCTTGGCTTTGGCTTGCACCAGGCACCAACTGCGGTACAGCGGCAGTTCTTCCACCGCCAGCTCCTTGAGCCCGCCGGTGGCCAGTTCCAGGTTCAAGGCGTGGCGCGTCAGCAGGGCCACGCCCAAACCTGCGACCACGCACTCACGCTGCGCCTCGGCCGAGGCCACTTCCACGGTCTGGGTGAAGTGCACGCGTTTTTCCTTGAAGTACTCTTCGCACGCCAGGCGTGTGCCGGAACCCGGTTCACGGATGAGCAGGGTGTAGGGTTCCAGGTCCTGCAGGCGCAGCGGCCCTTTCAGGCTCAACGGATGATCCGGCAGCGCCACGGCGACGATCGGGTTATTCAGGAACGGCAGGAATTCCAGGCCCATGTCCTGGGGCACCATGGACATGATCACCAGGTCGTCGCGGTTGTCAGAGAGCCGGCGGATCACCTGGGCGCGATTGACCACGGTCAGGTGCAATTGCACCTCCGGGTGCTGGCGCTTGAAGGCGGCGAACAGGTGCGGCACGAAGTATTTGGCGCTGGACTCCACCGCCAGCTTCAATTGGCCCTGCAGTGAGCCCTGCATGTCCGAGAGCTGCATATCGAGGTTTTCCAGGCGGCCGAAAATATCCCGGCTGGCCCGTTGCAGGGCTTCGGCGGCCTCGGTCATGTAGAGCTTTTTGCCGACATAGTCGAACAGCGGCTGGCCGATCAGCTCTTCGAGCTGGCGAATTTGCAGGCTGACGGCCGGTTGAGTCAGGGACATTTCCTCGGCTGCACGGCTGTAGGAACGCAAATCACACACTTCATTGAAAATCTGCAACTGACGCAATGTCATACGCATCAATGACTTACGCATTAAATAATTCCCCGATCAGCGATCATCCCGCCAACTATAAGTCTTTACTTATACACAGCCCAATAATTATTGATTTTTGTTAATCCCTCGGTGCGCATAGTGTGTGTCTCGCGACTGTCATGAAACATTTGGTCACGCGCTGACCTTGCTACCAAGGTCAAAGACGCAGCAATCGGCTCAAGGGAATTTCCAAGTGATAAAAAAGATCCTGATCGCCAACCGTGGTGAAATTGCCGTACGAATCGTGCGTGCCTGCGCCGAGATGGGCATTCGCTCGGTCGCGGTTTATTCGGACGCCGACCGCCACGCGTTGCACGTCAAGCGTGCCGACGAAGCCCACAGCATCGGGGCCGAGCCCCTGGCCGGTTACCTGAACCCGCGCAAGCTGGTGAACCTGGCCGTGGAAACCGGCTGCGATGCACTGCACCCCGGCTACGGTTTCCTGTCGGAAAACGCCGAGCTGGCGGACATCTGTGCCGAACGCGGGATCAAATTCATCGGCCCGTCCGCCGAAGTCATCCGCCGCATGGGCGACAAGACCGAAGCGCGGCGCAGCATGATCAAGGCCGGTGTGCCGGTCACGCCGGGCACCGAAGGCAACGTCGCCGACATCCATGAAGCCCTCACCGAAGGCGACCGTATCGGTTACCCGGTGATGCTCAAGGCCACTTCCGGTGGTGGCGGTCGCGGTATTCGCCGTTGCAACAGCCGCGAAGAACTCGAACAAGCCTTCCCTCGCGTGATCTCCGAAGCCACCAAGGCGTTCGGTTCGGCGGAAGTGTTCCTGGAAAAGTGCATCGTCAATCCCAAGCACATCGAGGCGCAGATCCTCGGTGACAGCTTTGGTAACGTCGTGCACCTGTTCGAGCGTGATTGCTCGATCCAGCGCCGCAACCAGAAGCTCATTGAAATCGCCCCCAGCCCGCAGTTGACCCCGGAACAGCGCGCCTACATCGGCGACCTGTCGGTGCGCGCGGCCAAGGCGGTGGGCTACGAGAACGCCGGCACCGTGGAGTTCCTGCTCGCCGAGGGCGAGGTGTACTTCATGGAGATGAACACCCGGGTGCAGGTGGAACACACCATCACCGAGGAAATCACCGGGATCGACATCGTCCGCGAGCAGATTCGTATCGCCTCGGGCCTGCCGCTGTCGGTGAAACAGGAAGATATCCAGCACCGAGGTTTTGCGTTGCAGTTCCGCATCAACGCCGAAGACCCGAAGAACAACTTCCTGCCCAGTTTCGGCAAGATCACCCGTTACTACGCCCCCGGCGGCCCCGGCGTGCGTACCGACACGGCGATCTACACCGGCTACACCATCCCGCCGTTCTACGACTCCATGTGCCTGAAACTGGTGGTGTGGGCGTTGACCTGGGAAGAAGCCATGGACCGCGGCCTGCGCGCCCTGGATGACATGCGTCTGCAAGGCGTGAAGACCACCGCCGCCTATTACCAGGAAATCCTGCGCAACCCGGAATTCCGCAGCGGCCAATTCAATACAAGCTTCGTGGAAAGCCACCCTGAGCTGACCAACTACTCGATCAAGCGCAAACCCGAAGAGCTGGCCCTGGCCATCGCCGCCGCCATCGCCGCCCACGCAGGCCTGTGAGGAATATAACAATGAGCAAAAAGATCTTCGTAACCGACACCATCCTGCGCGACGCTCACCAATCGTTGCTGGCGACCCGCATGCGCACCGATGACATGCTGCCGATCTGCGACAAGCTCGACAAAGTCGGCTACTGGTCCCTGGAAGTCTGGGGCGGCGCCACCTTCGACGCTTGCGTACGCTTCCTCAAAGAAGACCCGTGGGAGCGCCTGCGCCAACTGCGCGCGGCATTGCCCAACACGCGCCTGCAAATGCTGCTGCGCGGCCAGAACCTGCTGGGCTACCGCCACTACAGCGACGATGTGGTCAAAGCCTTCGTCGCCAAGGCCGCGGTCAACGGGATCGATGTGTTCCGTATCTTCGATGCGATGAACGACGTACGAAACCTGCGCGTGGCCATTGAAGCGGTCAAGGCCGCCGGCAAGCACGCCCAGGGCACCATCGCCTACACCACCAGCCCGGTGCACACTGTCGACGCCTTCGTGACCCAGGCCAAGCAGTTGGAGTCCATGGGCTGTGACTCGATCGCGATCAAGGACATGGCCGGCCTGCTGACCCCGTACGCCACCGGCGAACTGGTCAAGGCGCTCAAAGCCGAGCAGAACCTGCCGATCTTTATCCACTCCCACGACACCGCCGGCCTGGCCGCGATGTGCCAGCTCAAGGCCATCGAAAACGGTGCCGACCATATCGACACCGCCATCTCCAGCTTCGCCTGGGGCACCAGCCACCCTGGCACCGAGTCGATGGTCGCGGCCCTCAAAGGCAGCGAGTTCGACACCGGCCTCGACCTGGAACTGCTGCAGGAAATCGGCCTGTACTTCTACGCCGTACGCAAGAAATACCACCAGTTTGAAAGCGAGTTCACTGCCGTCGACACCCGCGTGCAAGTCAACCAGGTACCGGGCGGGATGATTTCCAACCTGGCCAATCAGTTGAAAGAGCAGGGCGCCCTGAACCGTATGAGCGAAGTGCTGGCCGAAATCCCGCGCGTGCGTGAAGACCTCGGCTTCCCGCCGCTGGTCACGCCCACGTCGCAGATCGTCGGCACACAGGCGTTCTTCAACGTGCTGGCCGGTGAGCGCTACAAGACCATCACCAACGAAGTGAAGCTCTACCTGCAGGGTGGCTACGGCAAGGCCCCGGGCACGGTGAACGAAAAGCTGCGCCGTCAGGCCATCGGCAGCGAAGAGGTCATCGACGTTCGCCCGGCTGATTTGCTCAAGCCGGAAATGACCAAGCTGCGCGGTGAAATCGGCGCGTTGGCCAAGTCCGAAGAAGACGTGCTGACCTACGCCATGTTCCCGGATATCGGGCGCAAGTTTCTCGAAGAACGCGACGCCGGCACCCTGGCCCCTGAAGTGCTGCTGCCGATTCCGGAAGCCGGCGGTGTCGCCCGTGCCAGCGGCGAAGGCGTACCGACCGAGTTCGTCATCGACGTGCACGGCGAAAGCTACCGCGTGGATATCACCGGGGTGGGCGTGAAGGCCGAAGGCAAGCGCCACTTTTACCTGTCCATCGACGGCATGCCGGAAGAAGTGGTGTTCGAACCGCTCAACGAATTCGTCAGCAGCGGCGGTAGCAAGCGCAAGCACGCTACCGAACCGGGCCATGTCAGCACGGCGATGCCGGGCAATATCGTCGATGTGCTGGTCAAGGAGGGCGACGTGGTCAAGGCCGGCCAGGCCGTGTTGATCACTGAAGCCATGAAAATGGAAACCGAAGTCCAGGCCGCCATTGCCGGCAAGGTGACCGCCGTTCATGTGGCCAAGGGCGACCGGGTCAACCCGGGTGAGATCCTGATTGAGATCGAAGGCTGAATCCAGCCTTCGACATGACCGCTTAATCCTCGGGGGGGCAGGTGCCCTCCTTTTTTTTGCCCGAGATTCAGGCCTCGGCGGCAGGCTTTTTGTGCTTGAAGCTGACAAAGACGCCGGTGGCTGTGTAGATCAGTTCCGGGGTCAGGGTTGCAAGGCGACTGGTGACCCGCTCGAAACGGCCTTCAATCTGTGCGGCGTCGACGACACGTAGCTGGCGGTTGAGCAGTTCATCATGTTCATGCTCTATCTGGATATTCAGCGTCGCGCCCGCGAGGCTGGCACGGTTGCCGACTTTCAGGGTGCTGTGTGCTTCGCCCTGGCCCACCTTGAAAGCCAGGGTCGAACCCGCTGTCATGTTCAGGTCGCGTTTGATTCGATCTTGGTTTTTCAGGACCGGGTCGAGCAACAGCGTACCGGCGACGTCAAGTTCGTTCACCGTGCCTCCGGCATAGGTAGCACCCTGTTCAACCGTGACCGTGCCGCCGATGCGGTTCTGGTTGATCAAGGTGGCGCCGCTCCGAACCCGGCCGCGCTGGTTGGCCTCCAGTGCGCCGGTCAGGGTCCAGGTGCCTGCATTGACGTCCAGATGCTGAAACTGGCGGGCGCCGTTGAACGTGCCGCCCTCGATATCTTCCAGGATGACCTGGTTGGTACCGCTGCCGCCGTCCACCTCACCCCTGAATCGGGCCTGGCCGCGCACAATCAACACGTCGTTGCCCCCGCCCATGTCCAGGGCAATGCCGTTGCCCCCGCTGATCAGGCCGTTATTGACGACCCTGTCGTTGAAGTTGCCTAGCAGGTACACCCCATAGCCGTCGCGACCTCTGATGGTGCCGTTGTTGACCAGCAACGTGCTGCCAACATCAGGCCCCGCGCTCCCGTTATCGACCAGCACGCCATAATGCTTGCCGCTGATGAGGCCATGGTTATAGATGTCGTTGCCGGCCTCCACCTGCACGGTCGCCGATACTGGATAGAACGCTGGAGAGGGATAGACTGCGGACTGGGTGGGTACTTGCGACATTGGATTTCGACCTCACGTGTGCTGGAGGTCGAAAACTAACGCAAGGAAAAGTCCGTCGCTGTCGGCGGTAGTACCGAGGATTGTGAGAGGGTTCGTAATTGAAGAGGACGCTTACGACGCTCGGTTAAAAGCTCATCGTCCATTGCCCCTTGACGCCTTGATTGCGGCTATGGGTACCCGCCTGGCCGCTGTAGCTCAGGCCCAGCGTGTGTTGGCTGGACAAGGCCAGGTCCACGCCGGCGTTCACGTCCAGGCTGTCGCGATCCAGTGACGTACCCGTGATGGTGAAGCCGTCCAGTGCCACTGGAGCGTTGCGATAGGATTGGCGCACCTGGCTGTCGACTGCGCCGTAGAGATGTTTCCAGCCTGTGCTGAGGTGGGGTGTCAGCCTGACCTGATTATCGAACCGGTACACCGTCGCCAGGTGCAGACCTACCGTGCTGTTGAAGTTCTGCTGGGTCTGCGCGCCGACGTTCAGTGCGGTCAGGCCACCGCTTTCCTTGAAACTGTCGCGGTGATAACGCTGGTAGCCAAGGCCGACGAAGGGCTCGACGCGCAAGTCCTGGCTGCCCAATTGATAGCCCAGTTCCGAGAACAGCGTTTGGCTTTGGGCATCGTAATGAGACTTGAGCTGATCCTTGTAATCGAGCAGATTGACGTTGCGCCGGTTGGTCCCTGCGTGGCTGCTGTAGATCGCACCCAGGCGCAGGGCCAGCGGTCCGTCCTGGCGCACGGCGTAGGCACCCAGATGCAAACTGTCCAGCTCGGCGGAAAAGCGCTGGGCGTCAAGATTGCTCGTGGACTTGGCACCCATCACCCCCACGCGCCAGGCGTGGTCGACCGCCCAGTCGGCGCCCAGCAACAGTCCACGGGTGCGGTGCTTCAGGCCGGCGCTGCCGCTGCGTGAATCGAGGTGGCCGTCGTTGCCCAGGCCCTGCACCCAAACGTGATTATTCTCGTCGGCAGGCAAGGCGCGCAGGGTCGACAGTAATTGGTTGCTGATCTGGCCGGTGACGGTGTGGCTGGCGGTGGCCAGGTTAGCGTTTTGGCTGCCGGCCAATTGTTCAAGGGCTGCGCCGATCCCGCCGGGCTGTGCGGCGAGTGCTTCATTTGCTTTCTGCAGGTCCTTTATCTCTTCCGAGGTCAGCTCCCCGGAGGTCAGCAAATCAAGCAGTGCGGGCTCCAGCACCTTGGCGACCTGCACGCCGTTGTAGGAAGTGGCTTGTCCAATGAGGTAACCGGCGTAGGGCGGCGGGGAAGGCGGCGTATTGAGCTTGGGTTCGAAGGCCCACTCAGTCTCGGCCGAATCGTAAGGCTGATGAAAAAACGGCCTGTATTCAATATCGCCGCGTGCTTGCGCGGGTTGAACACTGATGGCCACTGCAAGGCTGATCAACACAGCGATTCTGGAGGGTATAAAAGACATGAATTCCCGACCTCTGATGAATGAGGCCGGGAATGTAGCGAGGTCGTCGAGGGATAACTGTCAGGCCACTGACCGCTGGTTTGCGGGAGTTGTCCTTAGTGGGGTGCGATTAAAAGCTCATCCGCCATTGGCTGGGCGTACCGTGTCAAAGTGCGACGCAAGGGGGTCTAAGCGTCAACTGCGGCGCACATACCCTTTGCCGAAATGCCGCTCCATGCGCGCCTGGATCAGCTCCAGCCCGAGGGACATTACCCAGTAAATAATCGCCGCCGTGGTAAGCATCTCGATGTAGCGGTAGCTGGAGCGGCCGTAGGACTGCGCCAGGAACATCACTTCCCACACGCCCATCACCGAGATCAGCGACGAGTCCTTGAGCATCGAGATGAACTGGTTGGTGGCCGGCGGGATGATGGTGCGCATGGCCTGGGGCAGGGTGACATGCCAGAAGATCGCCCGGTCACGCATGCCCAGTGCCAACGCCGCTTCCCGTTGGCCATGGGGCACGCCGAGGATGCCGGCGCGGAAAATCTCGCTCAGGTAGGCGCCGTAGTTCAGCGACAAGGCGATGATGCCGGCGACGATCGCGCCCGGCACCAGGCCCAGTTGCGGCAAGCCCAGGTAAATCAGCAGGATCTGGATCAGCAACGGCGTGCCGCGAAAGAACGAGGCGTAGAAACTGGCAATGCCAAACGCCACCGCGCTTTTCGACAGGCGCCCCAGGGCGGTGACAAACCCCAATATCGACGACGCAACGATGGCGCACAGGCACAAAAACAGCGTCAGCGCCGCGCCTTGCAGGAAGCCATTGGGCGCCAGGTGCAGGCCGACCAGGTTGGGCAGCTTGTCGAGGATGATCGAGAACTTCAGGTCAAAGCTCAGGAAGAAACTCGCAAACAAGGTCAACAGCGCCGCCCAGGTCAGGTAAAGCCGTATACGAAAGCTCATCGGCTGATATCGGCGCCGATCCATTTTTGCGACAGCTTGCTCAAGGTGCCGTCCTGTTTGAGCTGGGCGAAGACCTCACGCACTTTGCTGTCCCACTGCGCGTCGCCTTTTTCGATGGCCACCGAGTTGGGCTCCGAATACAGCGGCTCGCCTGCCAGCTTGAAGCGCTTGTCCTGGGTCAGGCGCGGCTGCGCGGTGACCAGGTTGGTGAGGATCGCATCCAGGCGCACGCCCGCGCCCAGGCCGAGGTCCTGGAATGCCACGTTGTCGGTGTCGTACGGGGCAATCTGCACATCCTCGAACGGGTACTGCAACTGGGTGTCCTCGGCGCCTTCGATCACCAGGTTCTTGTTCAGGTAGCTTTCATAGCTGGAGGCGCTGGTGAGGCCGACTTTCTTGCCGCTCAGGTCTTTGGCTGCATGGATGCGATCATCCTTGGCATTGACCACGATGACGGCGGGCGAGGCGTAGTACTCCACCGGGAAATCGAACACCTCGGCGCGTGCCTTGCTCGGGGTCATGGAGCAGATGCAAATGTCGTAGCGCCCGCTCCAGCGGCCGGCGGCGATGACGTCCCATGAAGGCGTCTCCAGGCGCAGCTTGACCCCAAGCTTTTGCGCCACGGCCTTGGCCACATCCACGTCGAAGCCGTCGAGCTGGTTCTGCTCGTTGAGGAATGAAAACGGCGGATAGCTTTCCATCAGCACCCCGACCAGCTCTTTCTTCTGCTCGATACGGTCCAGGGTGGCACCGCCAAAGGCTTGGGTTGAAGCGGCCAACATCGTCAGGCCCAGGGCCAACAGCGGTCGTAATTTCAAAATCGAGCACCTGAATAAAAAAGAGGTTGTTATTAACCGAACGGTACGCATTAAATAGTTATAAGAACGACTCTCATAGTGAGTTATTTTCATAAGCATATGAGTAAAAAGCATATGGGTACAACAAACACCGTAATTCTCGATGGCGGCATGGGCCGTGAACTGCAACGCCGTGGCGCGCCGTTCCGCCAGCCGGAATGGTCGGCGCTGGCCCTGAGCGAGGCGCCGCAAGCGGTAGAGGCGGTGCACGCGGCCTATATCGACAGCGGTGCCGACGTGATTACCAGCAACAGCTACGCGGTGGTGCCGTTTCATATCGGCGAAGCGCGGTTCGCGCAGGAGGGCCAGGCGCTGGCCGCATTGGCCGGTGAGTTGGCGCGACGGGCGGTGAAGGCCTCCGGCAAGTCGGTGCGCGTCGCCGGTTCCTTGCCGCCGTTGTTTGGCTCCTATCGGCCCGACCTGTTCCTGCCTGAGCGGGTCAGCGAATTGCTGACACCGCTGGTGCAGGGATTGGCGCCTCACGTTGACCTGTGGCTGGCGGAAACCCAAAGCTCCATCGTTGAAGCGCAAGCGATTCATGCCGGCCTGCCGCAGGATGGCAAGCCGTTCTGGCTGTCGTTTACCTTGAAAGATGAGGATACCGATGAGGTGCCGCGCCTGCGTTCCGGCGAGCCGGTGGCGGAGGCGGCCGAGGCGGCGGCGCAGTTGGGCGTGCAGGTGTTGCTGTTCAACTGCAGCCAGCCCGAAGTGATCGGCGCGGCGATCGATGCGGCGCGGGCAACCTTCGAGCGATTGGGCGTCGCCATTCAGATCGGCGCCTACGCCAATGCCTTCCCGCCGCAACCCAAGGAAGCCACGGCCAACGATGGCCTGGACCCGTTGCGCGACGATCTCGACCCGCCGGGTTACCTGCACTGGGCGGCGGATTGGCAGGCGCGCGGCGCCAGTCATCTGGGCGGTTGCTGCGGGATCGGGCCGGAGCATATTGCGGTGTTGGCCGAGCGCCTTTCCAACTGATTCACCGCAGATCAAAACTGTGGGAGGGGGCTTGCCCCCGATGGCCATAGGTATCTACAACTCTGTAGCGCCCAAACGTAACCACGATGCGAAGCGAGTCGCTCTTGATCTTGATCTGCTTTTGATCTTAAGCGCCCCGTCAAACCACGCTGGCCGAACGCAGGCTTGAATTCGTGGGTAACCCGGCAGGACGCCGGGTTAGCCGCACTGGGCCATGGATGGCCCATTGCGGCGGCCCACGGATTCAAGCCTTCGATCGGGCACACCGAGCCTAAGCGAGGTGCCGAGTGGTGGGGCAAGAGCGTTTTGCTTACTTTTGCGCTTTTCAAAAGTGAGCCGCTGTAAAAGCGGAACCCATAGCAGCCGTTACCGCGGAAACGGATATGTACTCAACCCAATCCAACATCCTGGCCAGCCCTGAGGCCGCCATCGGGGGCAAGCCCCCTCCCACAGGTTTTGTGTTGCGGGTGAGGTTCAGGTTCGGCATTCGACCAGTGTTCTGAGCTGACCGGAACCGGCCTGGTTCTTCTCCGACAACCACGCCTCAAACCCCGCGCCAATCTTCGGCCATTCCGAATCCAGCATCGAATACCACGCCGTATCCCGGTTCTGCCCCTTGACCACCATATGCTGGCGGAACACGCCTTCAAAACTGAACCCCACGCGCTCGGCTGCATACCTGGAGCGCGCATTGCCGTTGTTGCACTTCCATTCCAGGCGGCGGTAGCCCTGCTCGAACGCGTACCTGGCCAGCAGGTACACCGCTTCGGTACTTTTTGGCGAACGCTGCATCGGTGCGCCAAAGGTGACGTGGCCGATCTCAATACGCCCGTGAGCGGGGACGATGGACATCAGGCTGAGGATGCCCTGGACCTGGCCGCTTGCGCGGTCGACCACGCTGAAGAAATACGGGTCGCTGCCGGCGGCATGGTTGTTCAGCCAGGCATCGAAGGCGCTGCGCTCGGCAAAAGGGCCGTAGGGCAAAAAGTCCCACAACGTCGGGTCGGCACCGGGGCCCTCGAGGGCTTGCCACAGGTGTTCGGCGTGACGCGCCGGGTCGAGCTTTTCCAGGCGAATGAAGCGCCCTTCAAGCAGTTGCGCGGCAGGCGCGGGGGCGCCTTTCCAGTCGGCGGGGGAAGTGACCATGCTGCGCTCCTTAAAGACCTTTGCGAAATTGGATGAAACCTGGGCGTTCAGCGATGCGTTCGTACAGTTGAATCGCGGTGGCGTTGGTCTCGTGGGTCAACCAGTGCACCTTGCAGCAGCCATCGGCCTTGGCGGTGGCGTAGACGAATTCGATCAGCTTGCGGCCCACGCCAGTGCCACGTTGGGCTGGGTCCACCAGCAAGTCCTGCAGGTAGCAGGAGTTCTCGATGCTCCAGTTGGAACGATGGTAGATGAAGTTGACCATGCCCACTGCCTTGCCGTCCTGCCAGGCGAGTGCCGAATGAGTCGGCTCGCGGGCGTCGATCAGGCGTTGCCAGGTGCTTTGGCTGACGGCGTCCGGCAGTTCGGTGTTGTAGAACTTCAGATACGCCTGCCACAACGGGAGCCAGGCGGTGTGGTCGGCGGCGGTGACTTGGCGAATGTCGATCTGGCTCATTGTGCAACTCCTTGGGGAATAAAGCGGGCGAGGGCCTGGTCACGCACATCGGTACTGGCGGCCAGGCCTTCGCGCACGCCGGCCACGTCGGCCGCGCTGCGGTTCTGGCTGAGCTTGCGCTTGCCGATCACGCGTTCGATGGGCAGCGCGAAGCCGACGATGGCCTTGAGCATGCCGTCAATGTAGTCCGCCGGTGCGTCACTGACCGCCCAGGGTTGGGCGCGGCCACGTTCATGGCGCTCGGTGAGGGCGCTGACCAGCTTGAGCAATCGCTCGGCGTCGTTGAACACCTGCGCCTTGCCATAGGCGTGCACGGCCATGTAGTTCCAGGTCGGCACCACTTTGCCGTGTTCGGCCTTGGCCGGGTAAAACGCCGGACTGACATAGGCGTCGGCCCCCGCGAAGATCACCAGCGCCTCATGGCCATTTTGCAGCTCGCGCCATTGCGGGTTGGCCTTGGCCAAGTGCCCGTAAAGCGTGCCGTTGGGACCTTCATCGGGGTTGAGCAGCAGTGGCAGGTGGCTGGCTTGCAGGCCGTTTTCTCCCACGGTCACCAACTGCGCCAGACGGGTGTGCTGGATCAATTGCTGGAGTTGGGGCAAATCATCGATGGCAAAGGCGCGGGGGGTGTACATGGGAAATTTTCCTTGGCGAATGCCTGCATCCTAGGCAGGCTATTGGTTCGTTGTAAGAGCCATCTAGCGCTATTTTCATAGGTCCAATATGCCGTCCATCGCGCCGCCGTTATCCTTCAACCCTGCCGGTATCGAACTGGACCGCCGCCAGGGCCTGACGCGCCAACTGTATGAGGCCCTGCGCCAGCGCGTGCTGGATGGACGGTTGGTCAGTGGTACACGGTTACCCGCTACCCGTGATCTGGCGGCGGCATTGTCGATCTCTCGAAACAGCGTCGTGCGCGCCTACGATCAGCTGTATGCGGAAGGGTTTATCGAAAGTCGGGTGGGGGATGGCACGTATGTAGCCAAATTGCCGATGCCGAAAAAACTATCCACACAAGTATCCACAGGGTTTTCAACAGGCTTATCCCCAGGGTTATCCACAAAATGGGCGGATTTACCGGAACATCTTGACGATGAAGTTATCCACAGCACGGGTTTGGCGCGGGTAAAAAATCATCACCTGCCTCAACCGCCTTCAGGTCCACCTCGTGCTTTTCGCGTGGGCGTGCCGGCCTTCGACCTGTTCCCGTTTGAAGTATGGGCCAAGCTGAATGGGGCGTTCTGGCGCAAACCGGACCTGGAACAGCTGTGCTATGGCGACCCGGCAGGTGACGGCCGCCTGCGTGGCTTGATTGCCGCGTACCTGCGCAGTTCACGGGGTATGCAGTGCACGGCTGAACAAATTGTGATCACCAGTGGTGCACAGCAGGCAATCAGCCTTTGTGCACAGCTGCTGGTTGAGCCGGGTGATGGGGTAGCGGTGGAAAATCCGGGTTACCGTGCGGCCGGCCATGCATTCGCCCTGGCCGGCGGGCGATTGCAGGGTGTGCCGGTAGACAGCGAGGGCCTGGATTGCCAGGTGCTCAATGCTCTGCATGACTGCCGTGTGGCCTATGTCACACCTTCCCATCAATATCCGTTGGGGGTGGTGATGAGCCTGGCCCGGCGTCTGGAGTTGCTGGCCTGGGCCGAGCGTACGGGTGGCTGGATCGTCGAGGATGACTACGACGGAGAATACCGCTACAGCGGTGCGCCGTTGTCGCCCCTGGCGGCGCTGGATCGCAGTGGCCGCGTGTTATACGTCGGCACGTTCGGCAAAGTGGCGTTCCCCGCGTTGCGCCTGGGCTACCTGGTGTTGCCTGCGGCCCTTGTGCAAGCGTTTACCCGGCGGCGCGCCGTGGACATGCGCCATTCCGAAGTCAGCACCCAGGCGGTGATGGCAGAGTTCATGGCGGCGGGGCACTTCCAACGCCACATTCGCCGAATGCGTCGCGCTGCATTGAACCGACGCAACGCCTTGCTGGCCGGTTGGCCCGATGGGTTGCCCGGCGTCGGCGCCTTGCCCAGCGTTGCGGCCGGGCTGCACTTGACCGTGCGAGTGGACAGCCTGGCCCGCGAGCAGGCGTTGCTCGCGCAGGCCCGTGCGGTAGAGGTTGAGATCACCGGTTTAAGTAGCTATTGGCTGGCTGGCACAAGCCCACCGGCGGACCAGCACGCAGGCCTGGTGATGGGGTTTGCCGCCGTGCCCGAGGCGGCCATCGCGCAGGCGCTGGCACGTTTGCGCCAGGTTTGGCAGACATGAAAAGGCGATCAGCTGTCGAAGAACAGCGACTTGGCCAGTTGATCACCGATGCTGCTGCGGTGGATTTCTATCATTTCCCAGTCACTGGGGCCGGTGCGTTGACGAGCGCCACCGAGCCGCTGTTGTTCGCGCGTCTTGAGGTGGGCCTTGTCGAATCTCTCAAGGGCGGCGCCTTTCGTTGCGTAGTGAAAGTGCGCGTACCACAGCACGGCGTTGGTCTCTTTATCACGGACTTCGTACTCGTCCAGATAGCCCTTTGGGGGCCCTTTGACTGCGCGACGGCTGAAGGTTCTGGTGATCCTGATCAGCCCTTGGTTATGCAGCCATTCCACCCGCGCCGCAGTGGGCGGCTGGTGTTTGATCATCTCGATGTAGGTTTTTCTACCCAGGTGATAAAGCCGCTGTGCTGCGTCGTTGAGGTTGCGTTTGGTCGAAGCGGCGGAAGTATGGTCGCTTTCGGTGAGATTGCGCCGGGTCAGCGCTTGCTCGATGTCGTTTGACGCACCCTCCAGTTGTTTGGCGTAGGCCTCGTACATATCCTGGATATCCTGCGGCGCGTGCCAGGGTTTACGCGAGAAACCCTGGTACTTGCGGGTTTCAGCCTGCTCGGCATTCAACAGCGTTTGTCCGGTGTTGATGCTGGTATCCAGGTCCAGCGTGGCAGGCACTGGCGATGCAGAGGTGACCTTTTGCCGCTTGACCCAGACGCCTGGGGTTTTTTCATGAAATGTAGCGAGCACCTTGCCTGTCACGGACGTCCTGACATCGGCCAGGGTACTGTCGGACTCACGGGGTTGAGCTATTAACACGCCGTCGTAGCGTGTCTTGATTATTTTGCGGTGTGGCGTGCGCGAGGCCTTTGAGCTGCCGGGCTTGGGTTCCAGGGCTTTTTTCTCGCGCAGCAGTTGCGCCAGGTCGTGAATGGCCCGCTGGCTGAATTCGCCAATCTGCTGGCGAAAACCCTGCAGGCGGGTTTTCAGCAGATACTGCGGATGGTCGGCGTGTAGCTCCAGCAGACGTTGATCTGCACTGGAAAATTGCTCAACCAGGCTGTTGAGCACATCAATGCGCTCATCCAGCGACGTATCGCTGCCCCGTCTGACAACCTCAGTGAAACTCTCGACGTTAAGTTCGGCTGTGTCGACGCACTGGTTCATCTGCTCTCGCAGCGTGGCGGGGATCTGGCTTTGCTCTTCATCGATACACAAGTAGCGACCCAAGCCGATCTCCAGGGATTTGAGCTCGGCGAGGGTGAGCGGTGGCAACTCGCTCATGGCTTTTTGAATGACCGCTGCGCCTTCATCTCCCAGCACTTTGAGATCGCTGAAACGGTCGTTGATGAACTCCAGGCGCTTGATGATTGCCAGGTTCAAGGTGGACAGGTTTTGCGCGCTTTGCGCCTGGTTTTTATAGTCAATGTCCACTTCGGCATCAAGGATCGGGAACGACGATTCCAGGGCCTGCTTATAGCTCACCAGTTGTTGTTCCATGGCTACCTGAGTCAGCTGTATTTGCTGCTTCAGGTATTTACTCATGTTGCCCTGATAGGCGGGCACGGCATCGATGATGCTCAAGGATTTCAGCTGACTGATCGCCTCATCGTACGCCGTCAGCCGGTTGTCGACTTTACCTATGAACGCTGTACGCAGCAGGTCCGTGGAAGGGCCAGGGGCGGCGTCCAGTTCGGGCTTTGACTCAAGCACGTCCAGCTGTTGCCTGGCGGCGTCCGCATCAAAGGCGTTGAGCTGGGTCATGAGTGCGGTAATGCGCTCAGGCTGATTGACCTTGACCGCACGCTGACGGTTTCGAAGGCCACCGCCGCGCAGTCGCAAACGGGTGTCGACAAACCACTGGCCCGCCAGATTGCCGATCAGCGGCGGGCCCGTACGCAACGGTGCCTGCGGGTCAATGATGATGACACTGTCGTTGTCATCCACCCTGACTTCGAACCAACGCGCACCAACCGGCGCATACCATTTGTCGCCAAGTGGATACAGATTCAAGTGGCGCCCGCGCGTTTTGTTTTGCGCGCCAAGCTTGTCGGGTTTGGCGACGTTGAAACTGTCGAGTGTCCTGGCCAGGCCCAAGCGGCTATGACCCAGGGCCCCCAGGATGTGTACGGCGCCCTGATGCTTGGCGGGCAGTTGGTTGTCGGGAATATCTGCTTGTTGCACAGCGGTGTATGTTTTCTCGGCAACAGGTGGTTTATCGGCGGTTTCGATCATTGTTGACTCGGATTCAGTTTCGATCTTCGGCGCACCGAACTGTCCCGGCGGGGGGGGATGGCGTAGGGCGATGTGCAGGGTCAGAGCCATGCCCAGGTTGAGGAATACATCCACTAATGCGGTCCATGAGGCGTGTTGATCCTCTTTGTTTACCGCTTCCTCGGTGGCTTGCAGGTCGTCCATGATTTGCCAGATCCAGGCGGCAATTCCGACGGTGCGGCCCATGAATGGCAGGGCCGCGTTGAATATTTGCCAGCCGGTGTGGCGAAACGTCGCCCAGCGTTTTTGTACATTGGACACCGACTGACGGGCCGCCAGTTCGATCATGGCGGTGGCATTGGCCTTGAACAGCGTTGCCAGGGCGTCATTGCCCACTTCTTCATCGGCCAGGGTCACGGGGCCGCTCATGTACAGCAGGGTGAGGGGCTCGACGAGGGCACGCACCACCGTCCAGGGCGAGGGCAACGTGTCGGGAAACACGTATTGGGCGTAGTTGAAGCTCTGCGCCTGCGGCAGCCAGGCCAGCACCGATTCGCGCAAGGGGCGCTCATGTTTGATCGCGTACAACAGGTTTTGCCGTGCCGGGTATTGCATCAGCACCGGTTCCAGCAACGGGCGATAAAGCAGGCACGGGCCGGCGCTGGCGTCCCTTGGACCGATCACGAACATATTGGCGACCACGTCGCGCTCATGGCCGGGGCGCAAGGTGGGCACGAAGGCCAGGGCGCGGATAACAATGAGCTGCCCGTCTACGTGGCGATCGTGTTCATCGGTGTGCATCACGGCGGCAACGTAGCGGTAGCCGAGCTCATCAATTGCGCCCTGCCTGCGGATTTTCATTTGCAGGGCCAGCAGCGGCAGTTGCAGGCGTAGGTGGCTGATATAGAGCTGTTGGCGGTGGCTGGATTGCACCGGTTCATCGAGCAGTTTCTGTTTGATCAGCGCGGGGTAGTGTTCGCCGATATCAATGTCTTCGATCAGGTCTTTCAGATAGCTGAAGGTCAACCAGTTGGGGACACCATTGTCATTGTCGCCGTAGCGCACCGTGATATTGCCGGTGGGCAGACCCGTGAGGTTGTCCAGCGCCAGATCGATCAGGCCGCGACGGGTGATGTCCACGCTGCCCGGCACGATGAACGTGCCCCATATCACCGGGCTTTCGATCACCACCTCGATTTTGTCCAGGTTCAGGCGCGCACCGTCTTTATGCGACTGGATGCGGCTTTGCAGCTGTGTGCGGGCATAGTCCCGAATGGGCGCAATGCCGTCCTGGAATGTTTCGCCCTGGTAGTGGGCATGCAGTTGGGCCAGGTCGATCATGTAGCGGCTATAGGCGGCGGTGTCCGAGTCCGACGCCGAAGCCAGCCAGTCGGGCAGTTGTTGATGAATTTCTCGGATACTCGAGAGTTGGTGATCGCTCATCTCTTCGATGCTGGGCACAATGCGGGCGACGGTGACAGGGCTTGGCTGCTCCTGTGCCGGCTCATCGACAGCGGCTTGGCTGTAACTGCCGATGGTGCGGATTTGCAGGTCAATCAGGGTGCAGGCCAGCGCGTCGAAAAAATTGCCATCGGGCTCATAGAGACGCCACTGCAACGTGGTATCGCGCTCTGGCGCACTCAACCGGGCCGGCAGTGAGGCGCCGAATGCTTCGACTGACGCGAAGGTTTCGTACCCGCTTACCAGCGAGTGCGTCAGGACCATTTGGCGCTTGTCGTGCTCGCCAACCAGTACGGCAATGTCCGTGAAACTGATGTGGGTGGACTCGCCGTCCCGAAGCAGGTCGATATCGACCAGGTAGGCACGACTCTGGTAGCGATCATTCAACGCGCGCCTCGCCCGGTCGGGCTCCTGGAAAAATCCACGGGCCATGGCCGCTTCGTGCTCTGCCAAGCCCTGCTCTTCGTTGACGTTCCACAGTTTTCTCAGTGAGTTGGAAAATGTCCGCCAACGTGGCCCGGTGCTGCCGTTGGAGGCGTTCCAGAAATTAAGCTGCTGTTCCTGAAAAGCGGTGAACAGCAAGGCGGACAACTCGTTGATCAGGCGTGCGATGGCATCGATCTTCACCTCAAGGTGTACAGGCGCCGCCGCGTTCGGCTGCAGCGTGAGGAAGTGCTCGCCATCGATGTAGGTCACTCGTTCGCCGGACAGCGCCTGGTTGGCCAGTACCGAGGTCAGGGACTGGATAACGGCTGGCGCCGGTTCGACAGCACTGCCCACGATGTGCCAGCGAGGGCTGACCACCATTGCCAGGTCAGGGTCGATATTGAGGGCGGGGTAGAGGTCTCGGAGTGCCGAGCGCAACGTGATGGCGGCGACCTCGTGGGTGGTGGGCCCGTTGGTTAACTGGGTGAGCAGTTCATAGGTGCTGGGGGGCGGTGATTAGTGCTATGTAGGTCGTTGGGCATGTGTTGCTCCTCTGCAATCGCTGGCCTGGACGGGCTTCGAGGAGGTGCAAGGTAGCGATGGCCGTAGCCTGGAGGACGGTAGATAAATCGCGGCGCCCGCGAAGGCGCCCGTCAAAGCAAGGTGTTTCAGGTGCCGGATTTGATCCTGGTCCAGGCCCTGGTTCTGGCGCGTTCGGCTTTGCTGTCCAGGGGCTTGAGGGTATAGAGCGTCGTCATGGCCGCGTCGGTCGGGTACAGGTTGGGGTTGTTGCGTATCGCCGGGTCGACCCACTCGGTGGCGTCCTTGTTCGGGTTGGGATAACCGACGAAGTCGCTGACCGGTGCGATGACGTTGGGTTGCAACAAATAGTTGATGAAGGTGTAGGCGTCGCCCGGATTTTTAGCACCTTTGGGGATGGCGAGCATGTCGAACCAGATCGGCGCGCCTTCCCTGGGCAGGCGCATATCCACGGTCACGCCGTTCTTGGCTTCCTTGGCGCGGTTGGCGGCCTGGGAAAAACTGCCGGAATAGCCCACGGCCACGCAGATGTCGCCGTTGGCGATATCGGCCATGTATTTGGAGGAGTGAAAGTAGGTGATGTATGGGCGGATTTTCATCAGCAGTGCTTCGGCCTTGATGTAGTCCCTGGGGTTGCCGCTGTTGGGGTCCAGGCCCAGATGCTGCAGGGCCAGCGGCAGGATCTCCGAGGGCGAATCCAGCAACGCGACCCCGCACTGCTTGAGCTTGCTGATGTTTTCTTCCCTGAAGATCAGGTCCCAGCTGTCCACTGGCGCGTCGTCGCCCAGGGCCGCCTTGACCTTGGCCGGGTTGAAGCCGATCAGGATGGTGCCGTACATGTAGGGCACGGCGTACTGATTGCCGGGGTCGTTGGCTTCGATCAGCTTCATCAGCTTGGGATCCAGGTGCTTCCAGTTGGGCAACTGGCTACGGTCCAGGGGCTGGAATACCCCGGCTTCGATCTGCTTGGCCAGGAACACGTTGGACGGCACCACCACGTCATAGCCGGAATTGCCGGTGAGCAGCTTGGCTTCCAGCGCCTCGTTGGTGTCGAAGATGTCGTACACCAGTTTTATCGACGGGTTCTGCCCCTTGAAATCCTCCAGGGCCTTGGGGGTGATGTAGTCGAACCAGTTGTAGACCTTCAGGGTTTTCTCTTCGGCCTGTGCCGCGCCGCTGGCCACCGCGACGCACAGGACGAGCGATTTGAGTATGTTCATCGGGCTGCTTCCTCGAAACCTTCAAGCACGTTGACGGCGTTGATACCGATTTCTTCCACGGCGTAGCCTCCTTCCATCACAAACAGCGTTGGCGTGCCGAGTTGCGCGATGCGTCGACCCATGGCCAGGTAGTCCGGGCTGTCGAGCTTGAATTGCGAAATGGGGTCGTCCTTGAAGGTGTCCACGCCCAGGGAGACAACGATGACATCGGCACCGTAGCGCGCGATCTCGACACAGGCTTGTTCAAGCGCGGCGCTCCAGGTTTCCCAGGTGGCGCCGGCCGGTAACGGATAGTTGAAGTTGAACCCTTCTCCCGAACCCTCTCCCAGCTCATCGGCATACCCGAGGAAGAATGGGAACTCCGCCTCCGGATGGCCGTGGATCGAGGTGAAGAGCACATCGCTGCGCGGGTAGAAAATCGATTGCGTGCCGTTGCCGTGGTGGTAGTCCACATCGAGGATGGCGACCTTTTTGCAACCCTGGTCGAGAAACGCCTGGGCGGCGATGGCCGCGTTATTGAGGTAGCAATAACCGCCCATCAAGTCGCTGGCGGCGTGATGCCCGGGCGGGCGGCACAGCGCAAAGGCACTGTGGGCGCCTTGCGTGATGGCGGCCTGGGCGGTGAGGGCGACTTGCGCCGCGCTGTAGGCCGCTTGCCAGGTGCCGGCGGTGATCGGCGCGCCTCCATCGAAACTGTAATAGCCCAGTTGGCCGTGCAGGCTGGCGGGTATCACGCGGCGCAACGTGCGCGCGGGCCAGGTGTAGGGCAACAGGTCGCCATCCTGGCCGTACTCGGTCCAGCGTTGCCAGGCGCCTTTGAAGAAGTCGAGATAGTCGCGGCTGTGAATACGTTGCAGCGGCGCCAGACCGAAGTCCTGCGGCGCCTGCACCGGGCCCAGGTCACGGTCTTTGACGCGTTGCAGCACGTGGTCGGCGCGTGAGGGCATTTCAAAGCAGGGCATCAGTTGCCCGTCCATCAATTCACAGCGGCCGTGGTGCAGGTGGTGATCGTCCGAGTAGATCGTCAGCATGTGTTGTTCTCCGCAGGCTCTGTCGGTGCATGCAGTCTTGCGGCGGGGGCGGTCTATGAGAATGGCAGGAGCGGCCAAAAGGGGATAAATATGGCCAGCCTGTGTGTCCGCAATGGGCCCCTGAACGGGGCGTCATGCGCGAAATTGGCTCGGCGCGACGCCGCTCCAGCGTACGAACGCATGCCTGAAGCTGGCCGTTTCGCTGAACCCCAGCGTTTCGGCTATCCGGTGGATCGGCCACAGGTCGTCAGCCAATAACTGTTTGGCGCGTTCAAAGCGCAACTCATCGAGCAGTTCCTGATAGCTGCAGCCCAGGTGGTGCAAGTGTCGACGCAGGGTGCGTGCGGAACAGTTCATTTGCCGGGCCAGGCCCTCCAGCCCGGGTGCGGCGTGCAGTTGCGCGGCCAGCAACTGACGGATTCGCCCCAGCCATGCCTCGCGTCCGGTGAATTCGGTGTTCTGTTTCCGGCAGCGCTCGACCATGGCCTGGTGGGTCACGGTGTCGGCCAGGGGCAGGGGTTGGGCAAGCCAGCGTTTATCGAAGGCGAATGCATTGGCCGTGGCCTGGAACTGCAGCGGGCAATCGAAGCTCTCGACGTAACGCGCTTGGTAATCCGGCGCGTCGTGCTCGAAGCGAGCGCCCAACAGGGGCAGTGAGTGGCCGAGCAGGTCGTCGCAGATAACTTTCAACGACCCCAGGCACAACTCGACATTGAAGGCCGTCAGTGCGGGGCTCTCGCGGTAATCGCCGGCAGTGAACCAGATACGTTCGCCGTCTTCCTCCAGGCTCAGTTCGAAGAGTGTTCCCAACAGCGCCGGATAACGCAGGGCCAGGCGCAAAGCGTCACCGAAAGTGGCACTGGTGAGCAGGGCATAGCCGAGCATGCCGTAGGAAGAAACATGCATACGCCGCCCCACGATCAGGCCGATATCGCGCTGCAGGGCCACGGCGTTGGCGCACACCTGCATCTCCTGGTGCGTGGCGATACGCGTGTCGGCGCGGCGCAAGTCCGCTGCGCAGATGCCGCTGCCGGCCAATAATGCGGCATGGGGCAAGCCTTCGGCCTCGAAGGTACTGAGCACCAGGGACACGGCATTGAGGGTGGTGAGATGGGAGTGCAGCATGGGGACTTCCAGCCATGGGGTGGCTGGAAGTGGAGCAAGTTACATGCCGCTCAGTTCAGTTCGCCGCACAGGTCCAGTTCCACCAGGCGCCGGATTTCGCGGGTCGGCAACCCGGCCCCGAGCAGGGCGTTGAGCTTGCCGAAGGCCGCCTCGCGGGTCATGCCGCCACCGGACAGCACGCCCACACCGCGCAGGCGGCTGCCGGCTTCGTAGACGTCCAGTTCCACGCCGCCTTCATGGCATTGGGTGATCGCAACCACTACTACACCCTGATCCTGCGCACGTTGCAGGCTGGCCAGGAAGGCCGGGTTGTCACTTGGGCCGGTGCCGCTGCCGAAGCACTCGAGCACCAGCGCCTGGAGGCCGCTGTCGACCAGCGCATCCAACAGGTTGGCGGCGATGCCCGGCACCAACGGCAGGACGCCGACCCTGGCTTCAGACTTGGGCTGGCGGTAATGCAGGGCCGCGGGGATCATGTCGGCTTGGGAGACGCCGCCGTTACGCTGCAAGGCGGCAAACGGATGGCGACCGAAGCTGCGGATCTTCGCGCACCGGGTGGGCGCCATGAGCGCGCCGTGGAAATACAACTGCACGCCGGGTGCCAGGCCTTCCCCGAGTGCCGTCAGCGCACCGCTGACGTTTTCCCAGGCATCACTGTCGGGCACGCCTGCCGGCAACATCGAGCCGGTGAACAGTACGGGTGCCGGCAGACCGAGGAGTTGAAAACTCATGGCCGCCGCGCTGTACGCCAGGGTGTCGGTGCCGTGCAGGATCAGCACGGCGTCGCAGCCGTCGTCCACGGCGTCGACAACGGCGCTGCGCAGGCGCTGCCAGTAGGCAGGGGTCATATTGGCGCTGTCGATCAGCGGTGACATCTCCCGAAAGCGCCACGTGGGCACGGGTGCGTCGGCCAGTTGCTCGCGCATACGCGCCTCAAAACCGGAAGCAGGTGCCAGGCCGTTGGCACTGGCCTGCATGCCGATGGTGCCGCCGGTGTAGAGCACCATGACGTTATTGGCTGCTTGCATGAAAAATCTCCTGAACGAAAAAACGCCGCCGGGCCCAGAGCATGCCCAAGGCCGGGCGGCGTGTCATCTGGCGGTGATTAACGTTGCGCCTGGGCGCTCAGTTCAGCCGACGCTGCTGCTTCGGGTTTTACCGGGTTGGCCGGCCAGGCCTTGCGGTCCAGGTCCAGGTCGGGGAACTGGCTGGAATCGAACACCGGGGTCTTGATGCCTGCTGCGCGCTGGCCGTCGTAGTCGTTGAGGATGCGCATGGCGATCTTGAACAGGAACGCCAGGGCGAACAGGTTGACGAACGCGAGCATGGTCATGGTGATGTCGGCGAAGGCGAACACGGTGCTCAGGTTCTCGATCGAACCCCAGAAAATCAGCACCAGCACCAAGGCGCGATAGCCCATCAGTACCTTGCGGTTGTTGCCGACCAGGAAGCGCAGGTTGCTCTCGCCCAGGTAGTAGTTGTACATGATCGAGGTGAACACGAACAACGCCAGGGCGACCGAGATGAACATGCGGCCCCAGTCACCGACCACGGCGGCCAGGGAGTTCTGGGTCAGGGCAATGCCGTCGCCTTCAAAGCCCGGGGTGTAGAAGCCGGACAGCAGGATCAGCAACGCGGTGCAGGTGCAGATCACGAAGGTGTCGAGGAACACGCTGAACGCTTGCACCACACCTTGGGCGATCGGGTGTTCCACGGAGGCCACCGCCGCCACGTTGGGCGCACTGCCTAAACCGGCTTCGTTGGCGAACACGCCGCGTTTGACGCCCATGATGATCGCGCTGCCCACCAGGCCACCGAAGGCCTGGTCGAGGCCGAAGGCGCTCTTGACGATGGTCGCAAGCATGGCCGGCACGTGGTCGAACTGCAGCACGATCACGTACAGGGTCACGGCGATGTAGACCAGCGTCTTGACCGGTACCAGCAGGTCGGCGATCGAGGCGATACGCTTGATCCCGCCAATGAACACCAGGCCCAGCAACACCGCCAGCGCGAGGCCGGTGTAAGTGGTGTCGAGACCGAAGGCATTATTCAGCGAGTGGGTAACCGCGTGGGCTTGCAGGCCGTTGAAGGCAAAGCCGAAAGTCACCAGCAGCAGGAACGCCATGACCATCCCCAGCCAGCGTTTGTGCAGGCCGTGCTGGATGTAATACGCCGGGCCGCCACGGTAGGCACCTTCTGCATCGGTGCGCTTGTACAACTGACCCAGGGAGCACTCGATAAAGCTCGAGGACATGCCCACCAACGCGGTGACCCACATCCAGAACACGGCGCCCGGGCCACCCAGGGTCACGGCAATGCCGACGCCTGCGATGTTACCGGCGCCCACACGGCCGGCCAGGCTGAGCATCAGCGCCTGGAACGAGCTGAGTTGACCGGAGCTGCTTTTCAGGCTGTCTTTAAACACCGAGAACATGTGGAAAAAGTGACGCAATTGAACGAAACGCGAGCGGATCGTGAAATAACCGCCGAGCCCGACAATGAGCACGATCAGTACTTTCCCTGAGAGGAAGTCGTTGATGACTTCGAGCATGGAGTGTTCCTCGCTGATTTTTCTAATGGCAAACGCAGGACGGTACGACGCATCGCTCGGCACCAGGCAGTGCGCGACGTTCGACCCCAATCCTTTTGCGGGTGTTGTTATTCATGCGGTTTCGCGCTGTACAGGACCTCGTTACCGACGATCTCTGACACGAAGAGGGGCGGCACTATACCTAGGCGAACGTGATCCGTCTGCTCGGCCTGATTAAAGGTTTCAGCGAAGCGGTGAGAGGGGAGGTGGGTAAGCGGTGCGATATTGGATTTTTTATAGGCGTCATAAGCAACCTCAAGGCAAAAAAAAGGGCCTGAAGAACGAGCCTTCAGGCCCTCAAAAGGTGAGAGGTGTCTAGTCTCTCAACCTGGTGAGCGGTGCAACAAACACTTAGGCCTTCAGCGGGACCAAGCGTGGAGCGATCATGTTTTCGGGGCGCAGGATGTCGTCGAGCATGGCGTCGTCGAGCAAACCTTCTTCACGCACCAGTTCCAGCACACCGCGACCGCTTTCAAGGGCGATTCGCGCAATGCGGGTGGCGTTTTCATAGCCGATGTAGGGGTTCAGCGCGGTGACCAGGCCGATGGAGTGTTCCACCAGCTCGCGGCAGCGCGCTTCGTTGGCGGTGATGCCGACGATGCAGTGTTCGCGCAGCATGTCCATGGCGCGTTGCAGCAGGCGGATCGAGTCGAAGATCTTGTAGGCGATCAGCGGCTCCATCACGTTCAGTTGCAGCTGGCCGCCTTCGGCCGCGATGGTCAGGGCCAAATCGTTACCGATGATTTGGAACGCCACCTGGTTCACGGCTTCCGGGATCACCGGGTTGACCTTGCCGGGCATGATCGAGCTGCCTGGCTGGCGCGCCGGCAGGTTGATTTCGTTGATGCCGGTGCGTGGGCCGCTGGACAGCAGGCGCAAGTCGTTGCAGATCTTCGACAGCTTCACCGCGGTACGCTTGAGCATGCCGGAGAACAGCACGAAGGCGCCCATGTCGGAGGTGGCTTCGATCAGGTCGGCCGCCGGTACCAGCGGCTGGCCGCTGATGGTGGCCAGGCGTTGTACGGCCAGGGCCTGGTAGCGTGGGTCGGCGTTGATGCCGGTGCCGATGGCGGTGCCGCCCAGGTTCACTTCGGTGAGCAGCTCCGGCGCCAGGGTTTTCAGGCGGGCCAGGTCTTCGCTCAGGGTGGTGGCGAAGGCGCGGAATTCCTGGCCGAGGGTCATCGGCACGGCGTCCTGCAGTTGGGTGCGGCCCATTTTCAACACATGCCCGAACTCGACACCTTTGGCGGCGAAGGCCTGGATCAGGCTGTCGAGGCTGGCCAGCAGCGCGTCATGGCCCAGCAGCAGACCCAGACGGATCGCGGTCGGGTAGGCGTCGTTGGTCGACTGCGCCATGTTCACATCGTTGTTGGGGTGCAGGTACTGGTACTCACCCTTCTGATGGCCCATGGCCTCCAGCGCGATGTTGGCGATCACTTCGTTGGCATTCATGTTGGTGGAAGTGCCGGCGCCGCCTTGAATCATGTCCACCACGAACTCTTCGTGGAAATCGCCGCGAATCAGGCGGGCGCAGGCTTCGCTGATGGCCGCGTGCTTGGCTTCGCTGAGCTGGCCCAGTTCGCGGTTGGCGTCCGCTGCTGCTTGCTTGACCATTGCCAGACCGACCACCAATTTCGGGTAATGCGAAATCGGAACGCCCGAGAGGCGGAAGTTGTTCACCGCTCGCAGGGTCTGGATGCCGTAATACGCTTGGGCAGGTACTTCGAGTACGCCAAGCAGGTCTTTTTCGGTACGGAAAGATGCAGCAGAGGACATGACGGAAATCATCTCGATAGGGACCCGGAACTGGCCGGAACGCTGTGAATGCTAGGCTTTTGAGAGTTTTTGGGCCAATGCTGTTAAACACTGGCCTATGCACAAACGGCATAATGTCGATGTGACCCGGTTACCATGACGGGCGTGTGTGCCAAAATGGTGCATTCCCCGTGGGAGGCAGTGATGAACCTTGAGAGCAAATGGCTGGAAGACTTCAGCGCCCTGGCGGCGACGCGCAGCTTTTCCCAGGCGGCGGAGCGGCGCTTTGTCACCCAGCCGGCGTTCAGTCGACGTATTCGCAGCCTGGAAGCGGCGCTGGGGCTCACCCTGGTCAATCGCTCACGCACGCCGGTGGAGCTGACGGCGGCGGGGCAATTGTTCCTGGTCACCGCGCGCACGGTGGTCGAGCAACTCGGTGAAGTGCTGCGCCATTTGCATCATCTGGAAGGCGGGCAGGGGGAGGTCATGCAGGTGGCGGCGGCTCACTCCCTGGCATTGGGTTTTTTCCCGCGCTGGATCGCCCAATTGCGCAACGAAGGTTTGAACATCGCCACGCGGCTGGTCGCCACCAACGTCGGCGATGCCGTGCACGCCCTGCGCGAAGGCGGCTGCGACCTGATGCTGGCGTTTTACGACCCGGATGCCGCCATGCAGATGGACGCCGAGATCTTTCCCTCGCTGCACCTGGGCAACACCGAAATGCTCCCGGTGTGCGCCGCCGATGCCGACGGCAAGCCGCTGTTCGATCTGGAAGGCGAGGGCAGCGTGCCGTTGCTGGCCTACAGTGCCGGCGCCTTTCTCGGACGCTCGGTGAACCTGCTGCTGCGCCAGCGTGCGCTGCGTTTTACCACCATTTATGAAACCGCCATGGCCGACAGCCTCAAGAGCATGGCGCTGGAAGGTCTGGGTATCGCCTGGGTACCGCAGTTGAGCGTGCGGGCGGAACTGGCCCGCGGCGAGTTGGTGGTGTGTGGCGGGGCGCAATGGCATGTGCCGCTGGAGATTCGGCTGTATCGCTGCGCGCTGGTGCGCAAGGCGAATGTGCGGTTGTTGTGGCGCAAGCTGGAAGGTGGCGCGGCGCAAAATACCTGAGCCCAATCTCAGGCCCAATGCAGAGCAAATGTGGGAGAGGGCTTGCCCCCGATTGCGGTGTGTCAGGCACTGAATATGTCACTGACCGACCGCTATCGGGAGCAAGCCCCCTCCCACAGGGTTTTGCGGTGTATTGGACTGACTCTTGAGTCAATAAAACCGCCGGTTTGGGCGGCAAGACAGATGGTCATCCCAGGGGCTGTTTATCTGGATTATTACGGTATACTGCGCGGCCTTCGGCCGGTCCAACCGGCCTTAATTCGTACACCAAGCCACGCCGGATTTCCCGCGTGGCTTGTTGTTTTTTGACGCGCCTGCGGGCGCCCAGAGAGAAGAGGCACGACGATGAGTGCATTGGTTGGCGTGATCATGGGCTCCAAGTCCGATTGGTCCACCCTTAGCCACACCGCCGATATGCTGGAAAAACTCGGCATTCCGTACGAAGTGAAGGTGGTCTCCGCCCACCGCACCCCGGACTTGCTGTTCCAGTATGCCGATGAAGCAGAATCCCGTGGCATCGAGGTGATCATCGCCGGTGCCGGCGGTGCGGCGCATTTGCCGGGCATGTGTGCAGCCAAGACTCACCTGCCTGTGCTCGGTGTACCGGTGCAGTCGTCGATGCTCTCGGGCGTGGATTCGCTGTTGTCGATCGTGCAGATGCCCGCCGGCATTCCGGTGGCAACCCTGGCGATCGGCAAGGCCGGCGCGATCAACGCCGCGTTGCTGTCCGCCAGTATCCTGGGCGCCAAGCACCCGCAGTTCCATGCGGTGCTGAAAAAATTCCGTGCTGAGCAGACAGACAGCGTGCTGGACAATCCAGACCCACGCATCGCCTGAGGGTGTTGATTGATGAAAATCGGTGTAATCGGTGGCGGCCAACTGGGCCGCATGCTGGCTCTGGCGGGAACCCCGCTGGGGATGAACTTCGCTTTCCTGGACCCGGCGCCGGACGCTTGCGCGGCAGCCCTGGGTGAACACCTGCGCGCGGACTACAGCGACCCGGATCACCTGCGTCAACTGGCCGACGAAGTTGACCTGGTGACCTTCGAGTTCGAAAGCGTCCCGGCCGAAACCGTGGCGTTCCTGTCGCAGTTCGTCCCGGTGTACCCGAGCGCCGAAGCCCTGCGCATCGCGCGCGACCGCTGGTTCGAGAAGAGCATGTTCAAGGACCTGGGCATCCCGACCCCGGCCTTTGCCGATATCCAGTCCCAGGCGGACCTGGACGCCGCCGTCGCCAGCATCGGCCTGCCCGCCGTGCTGAAAACCCGCACCCTGGGGTATGACGGCAAGGGCCAGAAAGTCCTGCGCACTGCGGCCGATGTGGTCGGCACCTTTGCCGAACTGGGCGGCGTCGCCTGTCTGCTGGAAGGCTTCGTGCCGTTCACCGGTGAAGTCTCGCTGATCGCCGTGCGTGCCCGTGACGGCGAAACCCGCTTCTATCCGTTGGTGCACAACACCCACGACAGCGGCATTCTCAAGCTGTCCGTCGCCAGCACCGACCACCCGCTGCAGGCCCTGGCCGAGGATTATTCCAGCCGCGTGCTCAAGCAGCTGGATTACGTTGGCGTGATGGCGTTCGAGTTCTTCGAAGTCGATGGCGGTCTCAAGGCCAACGAAATCGCCCCACGCGTGCACAACTCCGGGCACTGGACCACCGAAGGCGCCGAGTGCAGCCAGTTCGAGAATCACCTGCGGGCGGTGGCGGGCTTGCCGTTGGGCTCCACGGCCAAGGTTGGCGAGAGCGCCATGCTCAACTTCATCGGCGTGGTGCCGCCGGTTGAGCGAGTCATGGCGATCGACGATTGCCATGTGCATCACTACGGCAAGGCCTTCAAGGCAGGGCGCAAGGTGGGTCATGCCAACCTGCGCTGCAAGGACCGCGCGACCCTGCAGGCGCAGATCCTCAAGGTCGAAGCGCTGATTGCCGAACAATAAGCTGCATCGTCGCGGGAACCATTAAGGCTCGGCGTCCCTCTGATTGCAGGATGCCAAAGTCTGACTAGGCTTTGGCATGACTCACACCAATCAGAGGGAAATGCCATGGGTATCATTGGAACCATCTTTATCGGCTTGATCGTCGGCCTGCTGGCGCGTTTCCTCAAGCCTGGCGACGACAGCATGGGCTGGATCATGACCATTCTGCTGGGTATCGCCGGCTCCCTGGCTGCAACCTACGGTGGCCAGGCGCTGGGGATCTACCAGGCCGGTCAAGGCGCAGGCTTTATCGGTGCGCTGATCGGTGCGATCGTGCTGCTGGTCATCTACGGCCTGATCAAAAGAAAGTAATCAGCCGACAAAGTCCTCTGCGCTGCGCAGGCGCAGAGGGCTAGAATGCTCGGCACTTGTACTTGCCGAGCCTCTCCATGCGCCGTTTCCTGTTGACTCTCCTCTTGCTGGGCTCAGGCCTGGCCCACGCCGGCGAACTGCCGGAAACCGACTGGCTCGAGCTGATGCCGCTGTCGGATCAGAAAGCCCTCGAAGCCATGCCCGAGATCGATCACAACTCGCCCGAAGCCCAAGGCACCTTTACCGACAAGGGCGGCCTGAAGCAGAGCAAAGGCTTGCCGGCGGTGATGTATTCCACCAAGACCGTGGCGGCCATGAACGGCAAGCACATCCGTATCGGCGGCTACCCGGTACCGTTGGAAACCGATGCCAAGGGCCGCAGCACCCTGTTCTTTCTCGTGCCGTACCCCGGCGCGTGCATCCATGTGCCGCCACCGCCGCCCAACCAACTGGTGCTGGTGCGTTATCCCAAGGGGCTGAAGCTGGATGATATCTACACGCCGCTGTGGGTGACCGGAACCTTGAAGGTGGAGAAGGTGAATAACGACCTGGCGGACGCGGCGTATGCGCTGGATGCAGGGAAGGTGCGGGCAGTGAAGGAGTCCGATCTCTAACAGCCAAACGCATAACAATGTGGGAGGGGGCTTGCCCCCGATTGCGGTATGCCAGTCAAAAATGTTCCGACTGGACCACCGCTATCGGGGGCAAGCCCCCTCCCACATTTCGAACTTCGTCTACAGGGCGACAGCGGCGATGCTCACGCCCAGGGTGTGGCTTTCGCCGGGTGCCAACGCCACCACGTCGTCCAGCACATTCGCCGTCTCGATGCACAACATCCCCTGCCAGCCATCGTCGGCCATGTCATCGAAGGCCTTGGCGCGTTCGGTCCATGGGTTCCAGATCACGGTCGATTTCGACCCTTCGCTGGTGAGCTGGATGCGACGCTGCCAGTCCTTGTCGAGGATGCTCAGTCGGGCCGGTGTATCGAGGTAGATACGGTCAGTCTCGGCACTGAAGTGCAGCAGGCCGGACTGGGTTTTCTCGGTCCAGCCATCGGCGGTATCGATATAGGTCGACCCCTCCACGCCTTCGACCTGCACGTTGCGCACATCGCTGACGGCGAAGTAGGTGTGCAATGCCTGGCTGAAGGTCACGGTGTCAGTGCCGCGGTTATGGCTGGTGAGGTGGATATGCAGCTGGTCGTCCAGCACCAGGCTCAACCTCAAGTCCACCTGATGAGGCCAGCCAGGAAAGCCGCCTGCCGGTACGGGCAGCGCAAGGTCCACCCGCAACGCCTGGCCTTCAAGCCTGGTTGCGGCTAATTCCCACAACGCCGTCCGCACAAAACCGTGGGCGCCGGCCGGCTGATCGCTGTGGCGCATCGCCTTGACGCTCTGCGGGTTGCGCTCGAATACACCAAACCACGGCCAGCACACCGGGACGCCGGTACGAATGCCTTTGCCCTGCTTCAACACCGCCTCGGGGTTCGGCCAGATCAGCGGCTGCTCGCCATCGCGCTGATAACTGAAGAGATGCGCGCCCTGTTGGGCCACCATCAATTCGGCGCCGTTGTGGCGGATGCGCCAGCAGTCCAGCTCGTCGATTTTCACGGTTTCAACGTGGGGCGTCGGCATAACAAAGCTCTCTCAATGGCAGGCAATGGGCAGTGGGGCAATTGACCGTGAAACCCCGATGAGGTTTAACGCGCGCGCGACGGAACCGAGCGCGTGCGGCCGCTGCCGTCGATGGCGACGAACACGAACACCGCCTCTGTCACCTTGCGCCATTCGCTGGACAGCGGGTCATCGCTCCACACTTCGACCATCATCTGGATCGAGCTGCGGCCGATTTCCAGGGCCTGGGTATAGAAGGACAACTGCGCGCCCACCGCGACCGGTACCAGGAATGCCATGCGATCAATGGCCACGGTGGCTACACGCCCGCCGGCCACCTTGCTGGCCATTGCCGTGCCGGCCAGGTCCATCTGCGCGACCAGCCAGCCACCGAAGATATCGCCAAAACCGTTGGTTTCACGTGGAAGTGCAGTGATTTGCAGGGCGAGATCGCCTTGCGGGATAGGATCTTCTTGTTCGAGTTCGATCATGCCGAGGGCCTCTGACCCGTGACGCTTCATGGGTATTTCAAGTGGATAGCCGTCTTCTGGAAAAACGTTTCAGCACCAACATACACCGCTCGATGCGTTTCTCGTAAGGCGAACTAAAGGGAAACTCTGCCAAATCGGCTGGATGGCGCCCAACAACGTTTTGGCACAGCAGCCCGTCAAGACTGGGGTTCCTGCGCTTGCACGGGCGAGTATATCGGGACGCTGGCGCGACGACGACCACCTGAGGCTCATTTGGTCGGTAAATAGACGCTGTATCGGGGCTTTTACGCGCAACTGTTTTCATAGCGCTGTGCTTTTTCAGGCGATTTGCTATCTTGCCAGACCCGCCGCAAGTCACGGGCGTGCAGTCCTTTACGCTGATTACTATAAGAGAAGCCTTGCCATGTCCTCCGTGCCCGCAAGCAGTGCGCAACCGTCGCGCCCGCTGACCCGCAACGACTACAAAACCCTGTCGCTGTCTGCCTTGGGCGGGGCGCTGGAATTTTACGACTTCATCATTTTCGTATTTTTCGCCACCGTGGTCGGGAAACTGTTCTTCCCCGTCGACATGCCCGAATGGCTGCGCATGATGCAGACCTTCGGCATCTTCGCCGCCGGCTACCTGGCTCGCCCGCTGGGCGGCATCATCATGGCGCACTTCGGCGACCTGCTGGGCCGCAAGAAGATGTTCACCCTGAGCATCTTCATGATGGCCGTGCCGACCTTGATAATGGGGCTGCTGCCGACCTACGCGCAGATCGGCCTGTGGGCGCCGCTCCTCCTGCTGCTGATGCGCGTGATCCAGGGCGCGGCGATTGGCGGTGAGGTACCCGGCGCCTGGGTATTCGTCTCCGAACACGTCCCCCCACGTCACATCGGCTACGCCTGCGGCACCCTGACCAGCGGCCTTACCGCCGGTATTCTGCTGGGCTCGCTGGTAGCCACCGCGATTAATACGGCCTATACCCCGGAGCAGGTTTCCGATTACGCCTGGCGAATCCCGTTCCTGCTCGGCGGTGTCTTCGGCCTGCTGTCGGTGTACCTGCGCCGCTGGCTGCATGAAACACCGATCTTCGCCGAGATGCAGCAACGCAAGACCCTGGCCGCCGAACTGCCGTTGCGCGCGGTACTGCGTGACCACCGTGGCGCCATTGTGCTGTCGATGCTGCTGACCTGGCTGCTGTCGGCCGGCGTCGTGGTGGTCATCCTGATGACCCCGACCGTGCTGCAGACCGTCTACCACTTCAGCCCCACGGTTGCGTTGCAGGCCAACAGCCTGGCCATCGTCACCCTGAGCCTGGGTTGCATTGCCTCGGGTGCCCTGGCCGACCGTTTTGGTGCCGGGCGTGTGCTGGTCACCGGCTGCGCGTTGTTGATGGCCACTTCCTGGACGCTGTACCACAGCCTCATGGCCCACCCGGACTGGCTGTTCCCGCTGTACGCCTTGACCGGCCTGTTTGTCGGCACCATCGGTGTGGTGCCCTACGTGATGGTCAAAGCCTTCCCGCCTGTGGTGCGTTTCAGCGGCCTGTCGTTCTCCTACAACGTGGCCTACGCCGTGTTTGGCGGCCTGACGCCGTTGGCGGTGTCGCTGCTGATGAAGGAAAGCCCGATGGGCCCGTCCTACTATGTCGCTGCCCTGTGTGTGATGGGGATGGTGGTGGGCGGGTATCTGTGGAAGCGTTCCCGCTAAGCTTGATCGTTCCCACGCTCCCGCGTGGGAACGCCGCCTGGGACGCTCTGCGTCCCCCCCGCTGCGGCAATACGCGAGCGTTGTGCAAATCCTCCCCCCAATAGTGGCCTTTCATCTAACTGTCACATTGCAGACATAGAGTGTTCACACGGCCTCTCGATACTTGGCCCCGATCCAACTATCCCTATCTGCTAGGAGCAAGGCATGAAACTGAAACGTTTGATGGCGGCAATGACATTTGTCGCTGCTGGCGTCGCGACCGCCAACGCGGTGGCTGCTGGCGTTGACCCGGCGATCCCGGCTTACGTCAAGACCACTGGTGTGTCGGGCAACCTGTCCAGCGTCGGTTCCGATACCCTGGCAAACCTGATGACCCTGTGGGCCGAGGGTTATAAAAAGGAATACCCGAACGTCAATATCCAGATTCAAGCGGCCGGCTCTGCCACCGCGCCACCTGCGCTGACTGAAGGCACCTCCAACCTGGGCCCGATGAGCCGCAAGATGAAGGACACCGAACTGGCGGCCTTCGAGCAGAAGTACGGCTACAAGCCAACCGCTATCCCGGTAGCCGTGGATGCCCTGGCGGTATTTGTGCACAAGGACAACCCGATCCAGCACCTGACCATGGAACAGGTCGACGCGATCTTCTCCTCGACGCGCTTGTGCGGCGCTAAAGCCGACGTGAAAACCTGGGGTGACCTGGGCGTGACCGGCGACCTGGCCAACAAGCCGGTTCAACTGTTCGGCCGTAACTCGGTATCCGGCACCTACGGCTACTTCAAGGAAGAAGCCCTGTGCAAAGGCGACTACAAGCCTAACGTGAACGAACAGCCTGGCTCTGCCTCGGTCGTGCAGTCGATCAGCTCCTCGCTGAACGGCATCGGTTACTCGGGCATCGGCTACAAGACCGCCAGCGTGAAGACCGTGGCCCTGGCCAAGAAAGGCAGCACTGAGTTCATCGAGGACAGCGAAGAAAACGCCCTGAACGGCAAATACCCGCTGTCGCGCTTCCTCTACGTTTACGTCAACAAAGCTCCGAACAAGCCTCTGGCACCGCTGGAAGCCGAGTTCGTGAAACTGGTGCTGTCCAAACAGGGCCAGGAAGTTGTCGTGAAAGACGGTTACATCCCGCTGCCAGCCAAAGTTGCCGCCAAGGCCCTGGCTGACCTGGGTCTGAAAGAAGGCAACTAAGTAGCCGGGCTGGGTAAAACCAGCCTTCTGCAGGAGCGAGCTTGCTCGCGAAAGGCAACAGGGCGCCGCGTTGATTCAGAAACAGCGCGTTATCGTTGACGATCTTCGCGAGCAAGCTCGCTCCTACAGAAACTCCTAATTTCAAGTCCGCTGCCAGCTATGCTTCGCGGCGGATTTCCTGCGTCACTGCACTGTCATCTTTCTGTCATACAGGATCGCTAGGGTGTGCGCATGAATGATCTGGCCAATTCCACCATGACGACAACTTCTCCCCCCAAGCGCATTGATTTCAATACGCCTGAGCTGCAACGCAAGCGCCGCATTCGCGCGCTCAAAGACCGTTTGACTCGTTGGTATGTGCTGGTCGGCGGCCTCGCCGTTCTCGGCGCAATCACCCTGATTTTCTTCTTCCTCGCCTACGTGGTCGCGCCGTTGTTCCAGGGTGCTTCGCTGACCAAGGAAGAAGCGCTCACACCGGCCTGGATGCAGGACGCCGGCAAGCCGCTGATGATTTCTCTGGAAGAACAGAACCAGGTCGCCATGCGGGTTTCCGACAAGGGCCAGGCGCTGTTCTTCGATGTCACTACCGGTGCCGAACTCAAGCGTGTCGACCTGGCGCTGCCGGCAGGCGCGAGCGTAGTGTCGATTGGTGAAGACCAGCCGGGCAGCCCGCTGGTGATCCTCGGTTTGTCCAATGGTCAGTCCCTGGTGTTCCGTCACACCTATAAGGTGTCGTACCCGGACGGCAAGAAAACCATCACGCCTGCGATTGAGTACCCCTACGGTGAAACGCCTATCGTGCTCGACGATACCGGCCGCCCGTTGGAGCACGTCGCCCTCAATGCCACGGATTCGTCGCTGGTGGTTGCAGGCTCGGCCGGTTCGCACTTGAACGTGCTGACCCTGAGCCGCGAAGAAAACATGATGACCGGCGAAGTTACCAGCGAGCAGAAGCGTGTCGAACTGCCGCAAATGACCGAGCCGGTGAAGGCAATCTTCATCGACCCGCGCCAGCAATGGTTGTATGTGATCAACGGTCGCGCCCTGGCCGATGTGTTCAGCCTGCGCGACAAGAGTCTCAACGGTCGCTACAAGCTGCTGGAAGACGGCAATGCCGAAGTCACCGCCAGCACCCAGCTGGTGGGCGGCATCTCGCTGATCATCGGTAACTCCAAGGGCGGCCTGGCCCAGTGGTTCATGGCCCGCGATCCGGACGGCGAGCAACGTCTCAAGCAGATCCGTACCTTCCAGATGGGCACTGCGCCCATCGTGGAAATTACCGCCGAAGAGCGTCGCAAAGGCTTTACTGCCCTCGACGCTTCCGGCCAGTTCGGCGTGTTCCATAGCACTGCGCACCGTACCTTGCTGGTCGATCCAGTGGTCGACGGCCAAGGCGTGTTCGGCCTGTCGCCACGGGCCAACCGCGTCATCGTCGAAGCCGGTGGCAAGCTGCAGCCGTTGCTGCTCGACAACCCGCACCCGGAAGTGTCGTGGAGCGCGCTGTGGAGCAAGGTCTGGTACGAGAACTACGACGAGCCCAAGTACGTGTGGCAATCGACCGCCGCCAACACCGACTTCGAACCCAAGATGAGCCTGGCGCCGCTGACTTTCGGTACGCTGAAAGCCGCGTTCTACGCGATGCTGCTCGCCGCACCGCTGGCTGTAGCCGCCGCGATCTACACCGCTTACTTCATGGCCCCGAGCCTGCGCCGCAAGGTCAAGCCGGTGATCGAATTGATGGAAGCGATGCCCACGGTGATCCTCGGCTTCTTCGCCGGCCTGTTCCTGGCGCCTTACGTGGAAGGGCATCTGCCGGGGATTTTCAGCCTACTGATGCTGTTGCCGATTGGCATCCTGGTGGCCGGCTTTGTGTTCAGCCGTTTGCCTGAATCGATCCGCCTGCGGGTGCCGGATGGCTGGGAAAGCGCGATCCTGATCCCGGTGATCCTGTTCGTGGGCTGGCTGTCGCTGTACATGAGCCCGTACCTGGAGACCTGGTTCTTCGGCGGCGACATGCGCATGTGGATTTCCCACGACCTGGGCATCACCTACGACCAGCGCAACGCTCTGGTGGTCGGCCTGGCCATGGGTTTTGCGGTCATCCCGAACATCTACTCCATCGCCGAAGACGCAGTGTTCAGTGTGCCGCGCGGCCTGACCCTGGGCTCCCTGGCCCTCGGTGCCACGCCCTGGCAGACCATGACCCGCGTAGTGATCCTGACCGCCAGCCCGGGCATCTTCTCCGCGCTGATGATCGGCATGGGCCGCGCCGTGGGCGAGACCATGATCGTGCTGATGGCCACCGGTAACACGCCGGTGATGGAGATGAACCTGTTCGAAGGCCTGCGCACGCTGGCGGCCAACGTCGCGGTGGAAATGCCCGAGTCGGAAGTGGGCGGCAGTCACTACCGCGTGCTGTTCCTCTCGGCGCTGGTGCTGCTGCTGTTCACGTTCATCATGAATACCCTCGCCGAGCTGATCCGTCAGCGTCTGCGCAAGAAATATTCGTCGCTTTAAGAAAGGTAGAAGTCTGTGAAACAGAACTCCCTGAATGGATGGTTCAAGAGCGGCGCCCCCGGCGTCTGGATCAGCGGTGGCGCAGTGTCCATCGCGGTCATCATGACCATTGGTTTGCTGGCGGTGATTGCGGTGCGCGGCCTGGGCCATTTCTGGCCGGCCGACCTGATCCAGGCCAACTACAGCGTACCGGGCCAGGCCAACCATATCGTCATCGGCGAAGTGGTGCAGAAGGAAGAAGTGCCGCGCGAGCGCCTGAAAAGCGCCGGCCTGCCGGTGCCCGACGAGGGCCCGGAGTTCATGACCCGCGAGCTGATCAAGGTCGGCAATCGCGACTTGAACGGTAATGACTTCACCTGGATCGTCGGCGAATGGTTGAAGGACCAGACCAGGCCGGTGCAGTTGATGACCATCGAGCGGCGTGAATGGGGCAACTTCTACGGCACCCTGGTCAACGTCAAGCAGGATGGCAAGATCATCGCCGAAGGCGAGGCCGCGTGGCCGGAGTTGCAAGCCCGTGTGGAGCGCGTCAACACGCTCGCCGCCCAGCTCAAGAGCCTGGAAAAAACCGATATCGGCGCGATCAACGCCGGGCTGGAGCGCGTTCGCCTGCACGGTCGCAAGCTGGAGCTGGAAGGCAAGCTTGACGCCGCCGCCCAGGCTGACATGGACGCCGACCGCGCCGAGCTGAATGCCCGCTACCAGGACATCGAAGCGCGCCTGGCCGACCTGCACGCCCAATTCAACCGCGACGCGCTGACGGCCCGGGACGGCAACGGCAAGGAAATCGAAATCGGTATCGGCAAGGTGGTGCACGCCTATCAGCCGAACGCCATGGGCACCCTGACCAAGATCGGCTTCTACTTCAGCAAGGTCTGGGAGTTCCTGAGCGACGATCCACGGGAAGCCAACACCGAAGGCGGGATCTTCCCGGCGATCTTCGGCACCGTGATGATGACCCTGATCATGGCGATGATCGTCACGCCGTTCGGCGTGCTGGCGGCGGTGTACTTGCGTGAGTACGCCAAGCAGAACACCCTGACGCGGATCATCCGCATCGCGGTCAACAACCTGGCGGGCGTACCGGCCATCGTCTACGGGGTGTTCGGCCTGGGCTTCTTCGTGTACGTACTGGGTGGCTCGGTGGACCGGCTGTTCTTCGCCGAAGCCCTGCCGGCGCCGACCTTCGGCACGCCAGGCCTGCTTTGGGCCTCGCTGACCCTGGCGCTGCTGGCGGTGCCGGTGGTGATCGTGGCCACCGAAGAAGGCCTGGCGCGGATTCCTCGCACCGTGCGTGAAGGGTCCCTGGCGCTCGGCGCGACCAAGGCGGAAACGCTGTGGAAGATCGTGCTGCCGATGGCCAGCCCGGCGATGATGACCGGCATGATCCTCGCCGTGGCCCGTGCCGCCGGTGAAGTGGCGCCGCTGATGCTGGTCGGCGTGGTGAAGCTGGCCCCGTCGCTGCCGCTGGACGGCAACTACCCGTACCTGCACCTTGACCAGAAGATCATGCACCTGGGCTTCCATATCTATGACGTCGGCTTCCAGAGCCCCAACGTCGAAGCGGCGCGCCCGCTGGTCTACGCCACCGCCCTGCTGCTGGTGATGGTGATCGCCACGCTCAACCTGTCGGCGGTGTGGATTCGTAACCACCTGCGCGAGAAATACAAAGCGCTGGACAGCTGACACGATCCAGTGTGGGAGGGGGCAAGCCCCCTCCCACACTGGACCGCGCCATACACAGAATTTGAGTAAGCCGCCCCCGGCGGTTCAATGAAATGAATTGGTAGCACAGGGAGCATCCCATGCAACACGAAACCCATTCCCACGGCATCAACATGTCGGCACTGGGACGCGACAAGCAAAGCCTGAGCCTGGCCCAGGAAACCGTGGCCATCGAAGTGCCGGGCCTGAGTCTCTACTACGGCGACAAGCAGGCGCTGTTCGACGTCAGCATGAACATCCCCAAGCAGCGCGTGACCGCCTTCATCGGCCCGTCCGGCTGCGGCAAGTCCACGTTGCTGCGCACGTTCAACCGCATGAACGACCTGGTGGACGGTTGCCGCGTGGAAGGTGCCATCAACCTCTACGGCACCAACATCTACCGTAAGGGCGAAGACGTGGCCGAGTTGCGTCGCCGCGTGGGCATGGTGTTCCAGAAGCCCAACCCGTTCCCCAAGACCATCTATGAAAATGTGGTCTACGGCTTGCGCATCCAGGGCATCAACAAAAAACGCATCCTCGACGAAGCGGTCGAGTGGGCGCTCAAGGGCGCAGCGCTGTGGGACGAGGTCAAGGATCGCCTGCACGAGTCGGCCCTTGGTTTGTCCGGTGGTCAGCAACAGCGTCTGGTCATCGCCCGTACCATCGCCGTGGAACCTGAAGTGCTGCTGCTCGACGAACCGTGCTCGGCCCTCGACCCGATCTCCACGCTCAAGGTCGAAGAGCTGATCTACGAACTCAAGTCCAAGTTCACCATCGTCATCGTGACCCACAACATGCAGCAGGCCGCGCGGGTGTCCGACTACACCGCGTTCATGTACATGGGCAAGCTGGTGGAGTTCGGCGATACCGATACCCTGTTCACCAATCCGGCGAAAAAGCAGACCGAAGACTACATCACCGGTCGCTACGGCTAGGAAGCCGTGGTTCTGATTGCACTGACGCTGCGGTTCTCCGCACCTTACCGGACGCTCCAAGGACGCCAACATGATTAGCAAAGAAGGCCTTACCCACCACATCTCCGCGCAGTTCAACGCCGAGCTCGAGGAAGTGCGCAGCCACCTCCTGGCGATGGGCGGCCTGGTGGAGAAGCAAGTCAACGATGCGGTCACCGCGCTGATCGAGGCCGATTCGGGCCTGGCCCAGCAGGTGCGTGAGATCGATGACCAGATCAATCAGATGGAACGCAACATCGACGAAGAATGCCTACGCATCCTGGCCCGCCGCCAGCCCGCGGCTTCCGACCTGCGTTTGATCATCAGCATCTCCAAGTCGGTGATCGACCTTGAGCGTATCGGCGACGAAGCCACCAAGATCGCCCGCCGCGCCATCCAGCTGTGCGAAGAAGGCGAAGCGCCGCGTGGCTACGTGGAAGTGCGCCATATCGGCGACCAGGTGCGCAACATGGTGCGCGATGCCCTTGACGCGTTTGCGCGGTTCGATGCGGACCTGGCGCTGTCGGTGGCCCAGTACGACAAGGTCATCGATCGCGAATACAAGACCGCCTTGCGTGAGCTGGCCACCTACATGATGGAAGACCCACGCTCTATCTCGCGCGTCTTGAGCATCATCTGGGTGCTGCGCTCGCTGGAGCGCATCGGCGACCACGCGCGCAATATCTCGGAATTGGTGATTTACCTGGTACGCGGCACCGACGTTCGGCACATGGGCCTCAAGCGCATGAAAGCCGAAGTTGAAGGCAGCGCTGATCTTATCCCTAATGTTCCGGGCGAATCTGACGATAAGTAAGGTTGCCCGAGAAATTAACGCCCGGCCATTGGTCGGGCGTTTTCGTTTGTGGCGAGCGGAATTGATTGCGGACGGGGCGTAATAAGTCCTAACGTGACTGCAGAGTTTTGGCGAAATGCCATCATGGGCAAGCTGCCAGCCAAGGTTTTATAGGATGAAGGGTCGATGAGTAAAGTCAGTGTGTTGGTGGTGGATGACGCCTCGTTTATTCGCGACCTGGTGAAGAAGTGCCTGCGCAACTACTTCCCGGGGATCAAGATCGAAGATGCGGTGAACGGCAAGAAGGCGCAATCCATTCTGATGCGCGAGACCTTCGACCTGGTGCTGTGCGACTGGGAAATGCCGGAGATGTCCGGGCTTGAGCTGTTGACCTGGTGCCGCGAGCAAGCCCACCTGAAGGCCATGCCGTTCGTGATGGTGACCAGCCGGGGTGACAAGGAAAACGTGGTGCAGGCCATCCAGGCCGGCGTATCCGGTTACGTCAGCAAGCCATTCACCAACGAACAGTTGCTGAACAAGGTCAAGCAGGCCCTGCACAAGATCGGCCGCCTCGACGCGTTGATCGCCAGCGCGCCGACCAAGATGAGCTCGGCGTTCGGCAACGACTCCCTGAGCGCACTGACCGGTGGCAGGCCCGAAGCCGTCAAGCCGGCGCCGGTGGCGGCAGCCCCGAACAAAGGCCTGCTCAACAGCGCGCCTGTTGCCGCTGTCCCGGCCGCATCGCCCGCCAGCGGCCGTGGCCAGGGCCAGTTGCGCCTGTCCAGCGGCACCCAGCAATGCGTGATCAAGGCGCTGAGCATCAAGGAGGCGTTGTTGGTGGTGCGTCGCGGTGAAGTCCTGCCCCAGGTCCTGGAAAGCGCCGTGCTCGACCTCGAACAGGGCGAGAATGCTGAAGTGGCACGCCTCAATGGCTACCTGCACGCCATCGTTGCCTACGAGCCCAGGCCCGACAGCGATTGGCTGCAGCTGACCTTCCGGTTTATCGACCAGGATGCGCAGAAGCTGGACTACATCTCCCGCCTGATCGCCCGTGGCACCGCGCAGAAGCACTTCGTGCCGGGTGCGTGATCTACAGAGCACCGCCTGACCAATGTGGGAGGGGGCTTGCCCCCGATTGCGGTCTGTCAGTCAAAAATATGCTGACTGAAGCACCGCTATCGGGGGCAAGCCCCCTCCCACATTGGGTAGTCAATCCAGCATCAGCACCTTGGCCAGCACGATCTTCGGCCCTTTCATCTTCTTGATGATGATCCGCAAGCCTTCAACCTCCAGCACTTCTTCCTCTTCCGGCACCCGTTTCAAGGTGTCGTAGATCAGGCCGGCCAGGGTTTCGGCCTCGATGTGGTCCAGGTCGATGCCGAGCAAGCGTTCGACCTTGAACAGCGGCGTGTCGCCACGCACCAGCAGTTTGCCCGGCTGGTAGGCGAGGATGCCGCGTTCAGCCTTGCGGTGTTCATCCTGGATATCGCCGACCAGCACTTCCAGCACGTCTTCCATGGTCAGGTAGCCAATGATCTTGCCATCGGCTTCCTCCACCAGGGCGAAGTGCGCGCCGCCTTTGCGGAACTGCTCGAGCAACTGCGACAACGGCATGTGCCGTGACACGCGCTCCAGCGGGCGGGTCAGTTCGGCCAGGTTGAACGATTCGGGGATATGGTCCAGGGCCGCCAGTTCCAGCAGCAGGTCCTTGATATGCAACAGGCCCACGAACTCGTTGCGCACGGCGTCATACACCGGGTAACGGCTGAATTTGTGGCGACGGAACAGCGCCAGGATTTCCTTGAGTGGGGCGTTGAAATCCAGGGTGACCAGGTCTTCCCGGGAGTTGGCCCAGTCCACCACTTCCAGTTCGCCCATTTCCACGGCCGAGGCGAGTACGCGCATGCCTTGGTCGCTCGGGTCCTGGCCACGGCTGGAGTGCAGGATCAGCTTGAGCTCTTCGCGGCTGTAATGGTGTTCGTGATGCGGGCCGGGCTCGCCCTGGCCGGCGATGCGCAGGATCGCGTTGGCGCTGGCGTTTAGCAGGTAGATCGCCGGGTACATCGCCCAGTAGAACAGGTACAGCGGCACGGCGGTCCACAGCGACAGCAATTCGGGTTTGCGGATGGCCCAGGATTTGGGGGCCAGCTCGCCGACCACAATGTGCAGGTAGGAAATCACGAAGAAGGCGGCAAAGAACGACACGCCCTTGATCACCTCCGGCGACTCGACGCCTGCGGCGCCCAACAACGGCTCGAGGATGTGCGCAAACGCCGGTTCACCGACCCAGCCCAGGCCCAGGGAGGCGAGGGTGATACCCAGCTGGCAGGCCGACAGGTAGGCGTCGAGCTGGCTGTGTACGGTGCGCAGGATCTGTCCGCGCCAGCCGTTGGTGTGGGCGATGGCCTCGACCCGGGTCGAGCGCAGTTTGACCATGGCAAATTCCGCCGCAACGAAGAAGCCGTTGAGCAGTACCAGGACCAGTGCAAAAAGAATCATGCCGAAATCGGCGAAAAGTGTCGCGAGGGTGATGCCAGGGGAAGGGTCCATGATGGGGTTTTGCAGGTTCCGTATGTTCAATAGGGGGAAAGCAGGCCTGAAAGGCAGGCGCAAGTCGGCCAATGTAGCGGCTGACGGGGCGCTTGCCTAGTGGCTGCTGCCGGGCGGGGCCTGGAATACATTGCCCAAATTCATGCAAAACCAATGTGGGAGGGGGCTTGCCCCGATAGCAGGGTGTCAGTCAACACATCTGCTACTGATACACCGCTATCGGGAGCAAGCCCCCTCCCACATTTAAATTAGTGCCGTGGCTGAGTTATTCGTCATTCCCGACGAGCTGCGAGCGCGTCACCTGCGCCGGCGGAAAGTGGCAGGTAAAGGTACTGCCATGCCCCAGCACGCTGCTGATCTCCAGGCGTGCCCGATGGCGCAGCAGCACATGCTTGACGATCGCCAGGCCCAGCCCGGTGCCGCCGGTATTGGAGTTGCGGCTGGAATCGACGCGGTAGAAGCGTTCGGTCAGGCGTGGCAGATGCTTGGCGTCGATACCGATGCCGGAGTCCTGCACGCTCAAGTGTGCGCCCTGTTCGTCGGCCCACCAGCGGATGCGGATGTTGCCCTTGTCCTGGGTGTACTTCACCGCGTTGAACACCAAATTGGAGAACGCACTGCGCAACTCGCCTTCGCTGCCCTTGAGCAGCACCGTCGGGTCGGCGTCCAGCGTGATCTGCTGGCCGCGTTCGCCGGAGAGCGCCTGGGCGTCGTTCTTGATGGTTTTCAACAGGCTTTGCACCGCCACCGGGTGGTTATCGGAGGGGTAATCGGTGGCCTCAAGCTTGGCCAGCAGCAGCAAGTCATTGAGCAGGGTTTGCATGCGCGAGCCTTGTTGCTGCATCTGCTGCAGGGCGCGGCTCCAGCGCGGGTTGATCTCGTCGACATTGTCCAGCAGCGTCTCCAGGTAGCCGCAGATCACCGTCAACGGCGTGCGCAGCTCGTGGGAGACGTTGGCGACGAAGTCCTTGCGCATCTGTTCCAGCTGATGGATGCGGGTCACGTCGCGCACCAGCATCAAGTGCTCATTGTTGCCGTAGCGCGTCAGGTACAGCTGGATGCGCACGCGATCGTTGGTGGGCGAGGGGATTTCCAGGGCTTCTTCGTAGTTGTCCTGCTCGAAGTATTCCTTGAAGCGCGGGTGGCGCACCAGGTTGGTCACCGGCTGGCCGCTGTCCTGGGGCGTCTTGAGGCCCAGCAGGGTCTCGGCGGCGCGGTTCCACCATTCCAGGTTGCCGTCGCTGTCGAGCATGATCACCGCGTCCTTGAGCGCGGCGGTGGACTCCTGTACCCGGTCGATCACCGCCTGAAGGCGCCCGCGCACCCGTTGGTCGCGGCGCTGCAAGTGGTAAATGCTGTCGAACACTTCGCCCCACAGGCCGTAGCCGTCGGGCGGTGCTTCGTCGGGTTTGTGCTGGCGCAGCCATTCATGCAGGCGCAGCAGTTGCTTGAGGGTCCAGCCCAGGTACAGCGCGATGCCGATGGCCAGGCTCCAGCCGTAATAACCACTGATCAACCCGACCAGCAGGCAACCGGTGACGAGCAGGAGCATGTGGCGAATCAGGGTGCCATGCCAGTTTTGGTTCACTTGAACATGCGTCCTTGTCAGCTGTTAAGTCAGGCTCTTGAGTCTACAACCAGCTGGCTCAGCCCTTGGTAGAAAACCGGTAGCCCGTGCCGCGCACGGTTTGTACCAGATTCTCATAGGCATCGCCCAAGGCTTTGCGCAGGCGGCGGATATGCACGTCCACGGTGCGCTCCTCCACGTACACATTGCCGCCCCACACCTGGTCCAGCAGTTGGCCGCGGGTGTAGGCGCGTTCCTGATGGGTCATGAAAAACTGCAACAGACGGTATTCGGTCGGGCCCATCTCAGCCGGCTTGCCGTCGATGGTCACGCGGTGGCTGATCGGGTCCAGGACCAGGCCGTCGACTTCGATGGGGGCTTCGCCGTCGGTCGGGCCGGCTCGGCGCAGCACGGCCTTGAGGCGCGCTACCAGCTCTCGCGGGGAGAAAGGCTTGGTGATGTAGTCATCGGCGCCGACTTCCAGGCCCTGGATCTTGTTGTCCTCTTCGCCCTTGGCGGTGAGCATGATGATCGGGATATCCCCGGTCAGCTCGTCACGCTTGAGGCGCCGGGCCAGCTCGATACCGGAAGTGCCGGGCAGCATCCAGTCGAGCAGGATCAGATCCGGCTTGCGGTCGACGATAATGGCATGGGCCTGCTGGGAGTTCTCCGCCTCCAGGCAGTCGTAGCCGGCCATTTCCAACGCAACGGCGATCATCTCGCGAATGGGCGCTTCGTCGTCAACAATCAGAATGCTCCTGCCAACCATGCTCAAAAATCCTCTTTGTCATTTAACTGTCTTGCGCCGCATTAGATAACGGAATTATTGCAGTCGTGTGACAGTAATTTAGTCCCTTGGGCAATTCACGGCACTCTGGACTACCCTTTGGGTCCGAATCCTGACAACCACAAAAGGAAGGTTCCGATGACTTACAGCACGATTTCCTGGAAAGCCCTGCTGGTAACGGCCGCGTTGACGCTGCCGGGCCTGGCTTTTGCCGCAGAACCTGCGATGACGAAAGACGGGATGCTGGTGGATCACAAAGGCCTGACGCTCTACACCTTCGACAAGGACGCCGATGGCAAGTCCGCGTGCAAGGACCAGTGCGCGACCAACTGGCCGCCGCTGAAGGCGGAGTCCACGGATACCAAGGCTGGCGACTGGACAGTGATTACTCGCGACGATCAAACCAGTCAATGGGCCTACAAAGGCAAGCCGGTCTACACCTACAAGGATGACAAGAAAGCCGGTGACAAGACCGGGGATGGCAAGGGTGGGGCTTGGCATATCATCAAGCCTTGACTGCGCGGCGCTGCTGAAATCATCGGGGGCAAGCCCCCTCCCACAGTTGATGGGTGAACACCTAAAATGTGGGAGGGGACTTGCCCCCGATGGCGTCGCTACAGCCACCGCAACCCTCTCAGCGAACCGCGTAATCCACCACAATCCCCACAAAAATCGCCAACCCGGCCCAGTGGTTGTGCAAAAACGCCTTGAAGCACTTCATGCGGTCCCGGTCCCGGGTGTACCAGAACTCCCAGGCAAAACAGCCTGCCGCCGCCAGCAGCCCCAAGTGAAACCAGCCGCCCAGCTCGAACCGAGCCCCGGCGAGCAACAGGCACACCAGCGCCAGGCCCTGCAGGGTGAGAATGATCACACGGTCAGCATCACCGAACAGGATCGCGGTGGATTTCACGCCGATCCTCAAGTCGTCGTCGCGGTCGGTCATCGCGTAATAGGTGTCGTAACCCACTGTCCACAACAGGTTGGCGATGTACAGCAGCCACGCCTCGGCCGGCAGATGCCCGGTTTCGGCCGTGAACGCCATCGGCATGCCCCAGGAGAACGCCGCGCCCAGCACCACCTGCGGGTAATAGGTGTAGCGCTTCATGAACGGATAGCTTGCCGCCAGCGCCAGCCCGCCAAGGGAAAGCAGGATGGTGCTGGCGTTGGTCAGCAGCACCAGCAGGAAACTGATGCCCATCAGCAGCGCAAAAAACACCAGCGCCTCTTTCGAACTGATCTTGCCGCTGACCAGCGGACGTTGTTCGGTGCGCTTCACATGCCCGTCGACCTTGCGGTCGGCCCAGTCGTTGATCACGCAGCCGCCGGCACGGGTCAGTACCACGCCCAGCACGAAAATCACGATATTTAGCAGCGACGGCGAGCCCTTGCCGGCGATCCACAGCGCCCATAGCGTCGGCCACAGCAGCAGGTAGATACCGATGGGCTTGTCCATGCGCGTCAGTTGAATGAAATCCCAGGCCCTGGGGTTCAGGCGATTCAAGGATTTGAGCACACGTTGGTACATCAGCAGTTCTCCGGATGGTCATGCAGCACCTGCCACACACTCGGAAGGAAGACTTCCGCCACCAGCACGCTCAGCGCCCCGCGATCGAAGCGCGAGCGGCGCGCCCACAGCCCGTCGGCCTGGTCCGCAGCGGGTAGCCAATGTGCCGGGTAATGGCACACCTCGATCGGCTGACGGGTAAAGGCGCGGTCGCAGAACAACAACTCGCCCAGCGACCGGCTGCCCAGCTCATCCATATGCAAGCCGTCGCCCTGCAAGGCGCCGCGTGACGCGACACTGCGGGCAAACACCCAGGGTTGGCCATGCCCGCGCAAATACACCTCGCGTACCCAGCCGACAGTGGCAGGCGGCAGGGCCAGCGCCGCGCATTCATCGTCGCGCAACGGTTGCCAGCCTTCGAGCAGCGGCGTCACGCTGAAATTGCCGGCGGACAGCCCTGTCAGCCGCCGCGTCAGCGAGCCTTCATCGAACAGCCAATCGAGGGTCAAGGGCGCAGGCATCGGGCTCAGAAGGCTCTGGGGCAGCCATCGGCAAGCATCGGAAGGGGCGATTGAGTGCGGCACGGCAAGTCAATATTGGCAGCAAAAGAGGCGGCGAGCTTACCATGGCGTCCTGAACTTTTGCCGGGCTGAACCCGCCGTTTAAGCCAATCCTACTTGCATCTGCCGGCTGCGATCAGTACAAACGCCCTGAGCCGAGCGGCAGCGCTGGTCTATCGACCGTCGGCCAAGATGCCTGGACCCTGAGGAAGTACGTAATGAAAAAGTGGCAATGTATCGTCTGTGGCCTGATCTATGACGAAAAAGATGGCTGGCCGGATGACGGAATCGCTCCGGGCACCCTGTGGCAGGACGTCCCGGAAGACTGGCTGTGCCCGGACTGCGGCGTAGGCAAAATGGATTTCGAAATGATCGAAATCGGCTAATTTGAAGTTTACGAAACTTACTGCAAGGAGAAAGGAATGAACTCACCTGTCGTGATCATCGGCACAGGATTGGCCGGTTACAACGTGGCCCGGGAGTTTCGCAAGCTCGACAGCGACACCCCATTGCTGCTGATCACCGCGGATGACGGGCGCTCCTACTCCAAGCCCATGCTCTCCACCGGTTTTGGCAAGAACAAGGAAGCCGATGGCCTGAGCATGGCCGAACCTGGCGCCATGGCCGAGCAACTCAAGGCCCAGGTACGCACCCACACCCGTATCAGCGGCATTGACCCGGGCCACAAGCGCTTGTGGATCGGCGAGGAGTCGGTGACCTACCGCGACCTGATCCTCGCCTGGGGCGCCGAGACCGTGCGTGTTCCGGTCGAGGGTGATGCTGCCGAGCTGGTTTTCCCGATCAACGATCTTGAAGACTATGCGCGCTTTCGCGCCGCCGCTGCCGGCAAACGCCGCGTGCTGTTGCTCGGCGCCGGCCTGATCGGCTGCGAGTTTGCCAACGACCTGATCCTTGGCGGCTATGAAGTCGACCTGGTCGCGCCGTGCGAGCAAGTCATGCCGACCCTGCTGCATCCGGCGGCTGCGGCTGCGGTGCAGGCCGGGCTGGAAGGCATTGGCGCGCGTTTCCACCTGGGGCCGGTGCTCAATCGTCTGCAACGCAACGCCGATGGCCTCGAAGCCCATCTGTCGGACGGCGAAGTGATCCAGTGCGACCTGGTGGTCTCCGCCATCGGCCTGCGCCCGCGCACAGACCTGGCGGCGGCGGCCGGCCTGCAGATCAACCGTGGCATCCTGGTGGACCGCCACCTCAAAACCTCCCACGCCAATATCTACGCCCTGGGCGACTGTGCCGAGGTCGATGGCTTGAACCTGCTGTACGTCATGCCCCTGATGACCTGCGCCCGCGCCCTGGCCCAGACCCTGGCCGGCAACGCGACCGCCGTGAGCTACGGGCCGATGCCGATCACCGTGAAGACCCCGGTCTGTCCGCTGGTGGTTTCACCGCCTCCACGCGGTAGCGAAGGCGTATGGAGTGTCGAAGGCGAGGGCGCCGACATCAAGGCCCTGTGCCGCGACGCCAGCGGTCGCCTGCTGGGCTACGCGTTGACCGGCACCGCCGTGATGGAAAAACTGGCATTGAATAAGGAACTTCCGCCGCTGCTGGCGTAAATGTCGGTCGTTCTGTCGGAATCAGCCTCTTCTTACCCGTAGAAAGGTCGCGGCGAGGCTGGCGGAGCGTGCGAGGGCATGCCATCCTCACTCCCGTCTGCCGCAGAGTAGAGCCTGCGGCGCCTTGGCGCTGCTCCACCAGAGAGCAGCACGGACATAACAACAAAAAACCGTCAAAGAGGCTTCACATATGCGTAAACCAGAACTCGCCGCCGCCATCGCTGAAAAGGCCGATCTCACCAAGGAACAGGCCAACCGCGTCCTCAACGCCGTTCTCGAAGAAATCACCGGCGCCCTGCACCGCAAGGACAGCGTCACCCTGGTTGGCTTCGGCACTTTCCTGCAACGCCATCGCGGCGCCCGCACCGGCAAAAACCCGCAGACCGGTGAGCCGGTGAAGATCAAGGCCAGCAATACCGTTGCGTTCAAGCCGGGTAAGTCGCTTAAAGACAGCGTCAATCCGTAAAAGCGGTACCGCCTGAAGGGAAGCGGGCTGGTATGAAAAATGGGCACGCCGACGGGGTTGGGTGCCCATTTTTTTGGTCTTTGCGTTTGTGTGATCAGCTAAATTGAACGAGGAAGTAGCCCCCTATTTCGCCTTCTTTCATTTTTTTCGCTCGATTATCGGCAAATACATAACCTATGCCGCCACCGAATATACCTTCGTGACGAGCGCTTAATTTTGCGATGTCGGCGTCGGTCAACTGAGCCAGGAAATAGTAGCGAGGGTTTTCATACAGCGGGTCTTGCAGCCATGCCGGGCGCCCTAGAACCTTGCTGATACCCACCCCACATTCCACGTCTTCCAGTTCTTCTTCCATTTGTTCTGGAGTCAACGGTTGCTGTGCGATGTACCTTCGCGGAATCGGGTCAGCCAATGTAGCGGGTGTGAGCTCAGCGGACGCGAGCGTGTGAAGCAGAACACAGCTATGGCCAGTTTGAAGTGTCTGCATCTCGCTTTGTTGATGAACAGCCAACTTGCGTACCGATGAGCGTGTGTAGGTTTCGTCATTTCGCTCAACGCTGACAAACACCGTCAACGCCATTCCAGGTGGAATGAATGGCACGCTCAGGAACGTTGAAGTCATCATCATCACGGGCAGCATCAATTGCCCGGTCTGCGGGTCTTTAGGCCAGAGAGCGAGATCTTTCAGCCACGCGCCTCCACCTACCTGTCCAAGGCTATGATCCTGCTCTGAAAGAATGATTTGGTTGATGCCCATAGCGCGTGATCCTTTAGAAACAACCTTTTCGTTTGGCGAATGAAGTGACGGAGCGCCTCGCCGTTCTGGCCTGTTGGTAAAAGTTAGTTAAGTCATCTAGGAACGAACTGGCTGGGCAAACCAGTTGATGAAACTGTCCGACAGTGAGAGTTCTATCGATTCAATGATATCCATCGGTTTGTCCGTGTCTTCTCCGATAAATAAAAAGCGAAATACATTCGTCCGCTTTTGCTCTGGTCATTTTCTATGCTTTAAATCTTTTACCAATCGCCTCGCCATGCCTCTGCATACTGGGATGTTGGGTCAAGCCCTATAATCTCTCCTAAAGCATAAATGTTTTCAAGTATGAATTCGCGCTCAATAGTTTCTATTTCGTCTTCGAAGCGATTAATGTTGTATATACAATTCTTGAAGTAGCTTAAAATTACTGATTGAGTTGAGTTTTCAGGAAGAGTTAATAAGTCATTGATAAGTGTGTCAAAAGATATCCTGATTTTTGTGGCAAGGTGTTTTTCGCCGTTCAAATTAATATAGTCTATGTGAAATTTTTTTAGTTCTTTATTTTTCATGGGGTTTTTTATAGCTATTGTTAGAAGGCGTTGATATACCTTTGAATAGAAATTCCTTCGACTTGTCCCAGTCGATTCCGGTGTCAAAATAATTTATCAAGCGCTCTCGCAATTTTTCCGGGTCGCCGACCATGCCTGAAAGTTCATATTTATGGATTATTTCCAAGTCATCATTGATTGTCAGGTTGCTCTTCAAAACTTTAGCATCTAATTCGTCGAGGGAGTCTGGCAGTTCAATTAAATCAGCACCGTAGTTGCCTCCAATGATGGCTCTCAGCAGTTTTTTTTCTGGAGGGCGTTTATCGATGGTGATCTCCTCCGGAGACGGTTCACTGACAGCTAGAGTTTTCAGTGCTTTGGTCGCGGTAAAGATAAAAAATAAAGTATTTGTTTTTCCAAGATCCACGCTCGTCCAATCATCTTGAGCACGTGTTATATCGAAGTATTGAAGGTAGTAGTCTGCACGCATCTGGACGAGCGTGTAGAGGTCATCTTTCAATTTTAAACTGAAAACCTTGCCTTCTTGCCAAGTGATTTTTTTTAGCATCGTCCCGGACCTTTAGGTTTGCTGATGGGTTTTTGAGGCTTAACGCCTCTATGTTTGTCAGCGGCAGCCAAGTAAATATCCCGCCTTTTGTTTTTCGGACCTACAGGTCTTTGCTTGTTAGCGACCGGTCCTTCTTTCAATTTGTCCTCATAAATTCTTTGCTCCAAACCGCGTGCGATGTCTTTACCTTCTTGTCCGTTTCCTTTGAATACTGCGCGCGGTGCGACGTCAAAAATATCCTTGTTAGGATAACGATAGTCCAACACATCTCGGGCCGAATGCCCCAGTCCAGGCTTGCTGGCATAACCCACGTAAGGTTTACCGTCCTTCACGCCGACGTAAGTGATGTGAGTCGCTTTTGCAGGGTCACCTGCCCATCCCCACGGGTCAATCCAGCCGAAGGGATTTGGCGCATATTGATAAAGGTTGAATCCACCCAGCAACCCAATCGGATCCGGCGTCGTAAACCGCCCCACATCCGGATCATAAAACCGAAACGTGTTGTAGTGCAGCCCGATCTCCCGATCCAGGTACTGCCCCTGGAACCGCACATTCTGCTCTTCGATGAAATACGCTTCACGCACTTCTTCGACCGTGTTCCCCCATACCTGATACCGCGCCTGCCACACGGTTTTCCCGTCGGCTTCGGTCAGTTGCTCAGGCAACCCATTCAGGTCGTTGTGGTAATACCGCACGCTTTGATGCTCGCCGGTACCGTCTACGCGGGCCAGCGGTGCATAGCCGTCGTCTTCATAGATATAGAGGCTGGTCTGGCTGTGCCGATGTTCCTGCAGCAGGCGCAGGCCTTCCCAATCAAAGCGGGTTTCGCCCAGCGGGTAGCCGTTGCTGTCATGTTCGGTTTTAGCGATGCGCCGCCCGAGTGGGTCGTAGGTCATGTTCACGACCGTTTCGCGTCCATCTTTCTGACTACGCACTTGTATCAAGCGATGCTCGGCATCGTAGGCGAAATATTGCACACCCCGCACAGCGCTACGCTTTTCGATCATTCGGCCGAAACCGTCATAGCGGTAGCGTTTGTCCTGATAGGTCAACAGCTTGTTATGCACCACCAGTCCCGCACTGGTCGCCGGCCCGTCCAGCAGGTTCGCGGCGGCATCGTAGGCAAACGTTTCTCGCTGGCCCTGGGCGTTGTCCTGGCTGGCGATAATGCGTCCAGTCGCGTCGTAGTGCAGCAGTTGGCGTTGATCGCGGTGTTTTTCCCGGTCGCGCTCCAGGCGGCCGATCAGGTTATCGGCCGGGTCGTAGTCGAAGTGTTTTTGCTGGGCGGCCGGCAGTTGCGTTGGCTGGCCATTGGGGCGGCGTATCCGCGAGCGCAGGCGGCCGCTGCGGTCGTATTCGCTGCGCGTGGTGATCTGGCCTTGGGTACGCAGGACTTCACGGTGCAGGCGATCGCGCTCGAAGTCGCTGATGACGCGGCCGTCGAGATTGATCTGATGCAAGTGGCCGCTGCCGTAGTACAGGCGATTGAGCCAGCGGCCGTCGGGCAGTTGCGTCTGTAACAGGTTGCCCAACTCGTCGTAGTGGTAGTTAAGGCTGCCGCTGGCGCTTTGTTCGGTGAGCAGTTGGCCGCGCGGGTCGTAGGCGAAAGCCAGTGTCTGGGTGGTTTCGTCGTTGCCGGTGAAGGTGACAGCGGTGAGTTGGTCCAATGGGTCGTAGGCGTATTCTGTGCGACCATCATCGGTTTGCTTCAATAGCAAGCGGCCCACTGCATCTCGTTCGAGTCGATGCACAATTGACAGCTCGGGTGTCTGCCCCGTGGGCACGTATTCAACAGCCGCTACATTATCCAGAAGGTCATAGGCATAACGTCGAGCGCTGCCGTCGAGGTCTTGTTGCTCCACGAGGCGATCGCCCTGATCCCAGGTAAAACGGTAGCTTTCGGCGTTTTCATTGGTCAGGGTTTGCAACCGGCCATAGGCGTCGTAGCGGAACTCAATCTGCCGGCCGTGGGCATCTATTCGTTGGCGCACTTGCCCGCGACGACCGTATTGGTAGCGGGTGGTGTGACCTGCGGCATCGGTATAGCCGATCAACAGACCGCTGGTATCGCGCAGGTACTGCTCGATGCGGCCGTCCGGCATTTCGCTCTGCAGCAGCCTGCCTTGGCTGTCGTGTTGATAACGCTGGCGCTCACCCAAGGCGTCAATGACGACCTGCAAATGACCCTGGCGGTCGTACTCGAATGCTGTGGGGTAGCCCGAGCAGTCGATATGCTGGATTAACTGTCCGGTTTCATTCCAGCGCAGGGTTTTGCTTTTGCCCGTGGCGTCAATGATCTCCACCACCTGTCCAAACGTATCGTAGCGATACCGTGTGACATGCCCCAACGGGTCGATTTCACTGACGCAATTGCCCCGCTGGTCGTACTGATATTGCCATGCGTGGCCTGCCGCATCGGTCTCCACCAGCGGCAGCGACCAATGCTCCAGCCACAACGTCGAGTCGATACGCCCCAACGGATCCTGGGTGCTGCACAGGTTGCCGGAGTCGTCGTAGCCGAACTGCCATTTGCCGCCTTGCGGGTCAGTCGCACTGAGCAATTGACGCTCGTCATTCCATTCAAATTGCCAGGTTTTGCCCAGGTTGTCGGTGTACTCGGTTATCTGGTACTGCGGGTTCCAGCGCCGTGTGCTGACCCGTTGCAAGCCGTCAGTTATGCGTGTGACCCCGTTCGGCAGGTCGTAGTCGAACCGGTACTCGTCACCTTCGTCAGTCCAGTGCCGCACAACGCGCCATTCGCTACCGTCCACGCAGTCCCATTGGTAATGACAGCGCAGCCCGGTAGGCAGTTGGTGCTCGATCATGCGTTGGCCGCTGTCGTAGGCGAAACGGCGTTGCACGTTGGTGGCGTTATCGCGAACTTCGGCCAGATCGCCGCGGGCGTCGTAGCGGTAACTGACAAGAGGCTCTCGACTGTGATCGAGGCATAGCCGCTCGATGTGCTCCACCCGGGCAGGCCATTGCTGGCTGTAGCCCAGTTCGATGCGCACCTGGTCGAACGTATCCCGCAGTCGGTTCAGACGACCCTGGCTGTCGTAGTCGAGAAAAATACGGTTGTCATTACGATCCCCCAACTGACTCAGGCGCAGGTGAAAGGGCGCGCCCGGGGTTGGCTCGAACAGCCGATAGAGGCCGTCGACGCTTTCGATCAGCAGTTGACCATTGGTGTTACGCCGCACGCTCAGGCCTTCGCCGGCACTGAACACGGCGCCCCCCAATGGGATGACGCCCATGTCGATTTGTCGTGCCTGTTCGTCGGTATAGATCAGCCGCTCCCCGCCGTCAGGGTGTGCCTCGATCGCGACAAATACCTCGTAGATCACGCTCCAGCCGGCACCGAACAAACCATTGCGGCGCTCATCCCGGCTGCTGTAGTAGCGTTGCCATTCGATCGGCAGCAGACCGGGTAGGGCGAAGTCCAGGTCGTCTTCACCATCGAGGATTTTAGCGCCGGTTGAGCTATGCACCGGATTGGGCGAACCGACCACTGCCGAGGTAATGGCATTGGTCACCTGGCTGGTGCCCCACGAAACCAGCCCGCCCACTACCATGCACGGCAGCTTGCTGAAGAACTTCGAGCCGCCACCGCGCAGCATCAACAGTGCAGTTACCGCCAGCCCGACACCCGGGGTTTTGCCGCTGCGAATCTCGCGGACCACCACCGGGCTACCGCCAATACGCACGTTGCTGGAGATCATTCCCGACTCGACAATCGATGCGTCGCAGGTACTTCGGTCACCACTGCGGGCGGCCGGCTGACCATTGATCGTGACCTTGCTGGAGCCTTCGGCAATGAACTGAGGTGGCATGGGTGGATGCTTGGTGCAAATCACGATGTCCAGCGGTTTGGGAACAGCGCCCGGCGCAGGCACCGCCACGGTAGGGCGCCACATCTGCGAGAAAAAGCCCTTGGCCATGTCCAGGTAGCTGGCTTCCTCGGGAGTGCCGCCTTCGGCTGGTTGCGGGCTGACCGGGCCGATTGCGCCTGCGGCACGCGCAGCGGGTATGCCGTTGGTGAAGGTGTTATGTGAGCCGGTGGCAATAGTCGCCATCACGACCGGCGGAAACAGGGCATTGCCTATCCAGTCACAGACCTTTGTCAGTCCCTTGTCCGCCCCCGTCTTGCTCATGCCGATGCCGACGATGATGCCCACCACTGCGCCCAGCACAAAGCAGCCCAGCCCGCCGGTGACGACGGTAATACCGGTCGCCGCCACCACGGCGGCTGTCGCGACCGCAGTAATCGCTATGTTGGCTGCGACTTCCAGTACACCGCCCAGAATGTCGGCCATCACAGAGGTGTGCAGCAGGCCGTCGCCGAGACGTGCCGCCCAGAGTGCGTCAGACATGGAGGAGAGGCTTCAAGGCTGCGGATTCAGCAACAGGGTTTGTTTGATAGTCGCCCAGTGCGCATTTTCAGCGTCGCCCAGGGGCTGGGCTTTGACATAGCTCAGAGCAAGCATTTGCCGGGTGCCCGGTATCACGAGCGCCAACTGATACTGATGGATGCGCTCGGCACCTTTGCTGAACTGGTTATGCACTTCGATGGCGTCGATATCCTGCGCTGCGCCCACTCGCACGGCCTGGGCGGGTTGGTAGCGCAGGTCTTGCACTTGTTTCTGCAGCTTGGTCAGTTGTTCCTCGAAGTTGCTCTGCAGTGTTTCGCCATCGCCGAGAAGGCTGCGGCTGACGATCAATGACGTACCCAGGGCGGCAAACTTCAGAATATTGATGGAAGCATCCTGAACCTCATCGCTGGGCAGGGTGAATTGAAATTCATTGAGTCGATAAGTCATTAAACACAGTTCTCGTTATTGGCCGGAAGACGGCTTGGAAAACATGGAGTTGACGGCAGCGTCGATGTCGCCCTTGACCCCTTGGCCCATGGGGGTTGTACCGCCCTTACCACCAATATTCAGGTGCAGTTTGCCCCCGGTATTAATTTCAGAGCTGCCTTCGGAGTACACATTGATCTGAACACCAGTGAGGTTGATCTGCCCGCTTGCATTGAGCTCCAGCACGCTTTTGCCACAGACCAGGCGCAGGTTTTCGCCCACTTCGATCAGGTAGCTTTTACTGATGGCGTCTGTCTTGCTGAACCCCACCATGAGCATGTCGTCGTGCTTGACTGCGCGTACACGGTCGTTGCCGATGGTCACCACCTCGTCATGCCCGATACTCTTATTCCGGTCATGCCCCACCGAATGGCTCTCATCCACCTCCACCACGATGTCCTGGTTACGCTCGGCATGGATGTACAACTGCTCCAACCCTTTCTTGTCCTCCATGCGGATTTCATTGAAGTTGGCCGGCGTGCCGCCTTTGCTGGATCGACTTTTCATGCCGCTCTGGGTGGCGTTTTCCGGCAGGTCGTAAGGCACGGTCTGCTCGGCGTTGTAGACCCGCCCGGTGATGATCGGGCGGTCGGGGTCGCCTTCGAGGAAGCTGACGATCACTTCCTGGCCGATCCTTGGAATCTGCATCGAGCCCCAGTTCTTGCCGGCCCAGGACTGCGACACACGAATCCAGCATGAGCTGTTTTCGTTGGATTGGTCGTGACGGTCCCAGTAGAAGTGCACCTTCACGCGGCCGTATTGGTCGGTCCAGATTTCCTCGCCCTTGGGTCCCACCACCAGCGCGGTTTGCGGACCTTTGACCACGGGCCGATGGGTGGTGGGCAGGGTACGGTAGCTCTGTTGCGCGGGGATGCAGGTCAGGCTGCTTTCGAACTGCGCCGAGCCCGAACCGCCGCCGCTTTCCAGGTTTTCCTGGACGATGTAGTAGCGACAGCCGACGATCAGGTATTCGCGGTTCTGGTCCTGGCGGCTGAAGCCGGTGAGGCTGAACAAATGGCCCGAACCCAGGCCGCGGGCATTGCCGGCGAACTCGATCTGTTCATGCAGGGTTTGCAGGGCTTCGATGCGGGTGCGCGCGTAGTGTTCGCCGTCGGCGCTCTGCACGTAGGTGCCGGGATAGTCGTACAGCGGATAGTCGCCGGCGGTGTGCGGACGCGGCATGGCCGAGCGCACGTCGATGCTCGCGCTGGGGCGCTGGAAATCGTAGTCGTTGAGCTCCAGCGAGCCGGGCTGCACCTCCTGCGCCAGGTGCCAGTTATGCATATGGTCGCGTTCGCGCTGCTGCTCGTCCCTGGGGTAATACGGAATCGAGGCGTAGCCGGGCACCGTGGTGTGGGCGCCATAGGCGTCGGCCAGCACCAGGACATGGCGGTCCTGCTCGTGACGGAAGAAGTAGTAGATGCCTTCCTGTTCCATCAAGCGGCTGACGAAATCCAGGCTGGTCTCGCGGTACTGCACGCAGTATTCCCACTCGCGGTACGGCCGGCTCAGGGCGTCTTCGAAGTCGGAAAAGCCCAGGTCGCGAAACACCTGCTTGATGATCTGCGGGATGCTCAGGTTCTGGAAAATCCGGCAATCGGAGGTGCGACTGAGCAGCCACAGCCATGGGCGCAGCGTCACCTGGTAGCTGGCGAACTGGCCTTTGTCGATGTTCTGGCTGCAGCGCGCGACGATGCCGTGGAAGTGCCGTTCGCCACCGTCGGCCAGTTGCAGGCCCACACTCATTGGCTTGCCCAGCAACTGGTTGAGGTCGATGTTGGCGTCCAGGGACGTCAGTTGCAGCTCGTAGTTGAACAGCCGTCCCAACTCTTCGCCGCCGCCCATTTCATTGAGCAACAGCACATCCGGCCCGAGGGGGCTGGTGATCCGGGCCAGGCGTGAGGCTTGGTTGAATAGCATCAGGCGTCTCTTAATGACTAAATAACTGAAGAAACCGGTTCAAAGTGTGGGAGGGGGCTTGCCCCCGATAGCTGTGTGGCAGTTGATGCATTCGGTGACTGATTCACCGCCATCGGGGGCAAGCCCCCTCCCACAGTTTTAACCGCATTCCGTCAGCCAAACTGGTAGTGCAGCTCATTATCCCGACTGCTGATCCGCACCCCCGCCAGCGCCTTGCCTTCGAGCATGCGCGTGAGGAATTCACGGCTCATGTCCGGCAGCAGGCTGTTGGTGAGGAGAGTGTCGATCATGCGCCCGCCACTTTCGGTTTCGGTGCAGCGCGAGACGATCAGGTCGACCACCGCGTCGTCGTAGTCGAAGGCGACCTTGTGGGTGTTTTCCACGCGCTTTTTGATGCGGTTCAGTTGCAGGCGAGTGATGGCCTTGAGCATCTCGTCGCTCAGCGGGTAATACGGAATCGTCACCAGGCGACCGAGCAATGCCGGCGGGAAAATCTCCAGCAGCGGCTGGCGCAGGGCCTTGGCGATTTCCTCGGGCGCGGGGATGTTTGCCGGGTCCTTGCAGACACGGGAAATCAGCTCGGTACCGGCGTTGGTGGTGAGCAGGATCAACGTGTTCTTGAAGTCGATCACGCGGCCTTCGCCGTCTTCCATCACGCCCTTGTCGAACACCTGGAAGAAGATCTCATGCACGTCTGGGTGGGCTTTTTCCACCTCGTCCAGCAGCACCACGCTGTACGGTTTGCGCCGCACCGCTTCGGTCAGCACACCGCCTTCGCCGTAGCCGATATAGCCCGGCGGCGCGCCCTTGAGGGTCGACACCGTGTGAGCTTCCTGGAACTCGCTCATGTTGATGGTAATCACGTTCTGCTCGCCGCCGTACATGGCTTCGGCCAGGGCCAGGGCGGTTTCGGTCTTGCCCACGCCCGAAGTACCGGCGAGCATGAACACACCAATCGGCTTGCTCGGGTTATCGAGGCCGGCGCGGGAGGTCTGGATGCGCTTGGCGATCATCTGCAAAGCGTGGTCCTGGCCGATGATGCGTTTCTTCAGGTGCTGGTCGAGGTTGAGCACCGTCTCCAGTTCATTGCGTGCCATGCGGCCCACCGGGATGCCGGTCCAGTCGGCGACCACCGAGGCCACGGCCTGGTAATCCACGGTCGGCAGGATCAGCGGGGTTTCGCCTTGCAGTGCGCTGAGGCGCTGCTGCAGGTCGACCAGTTGCTCGCGCAAGGCGTCGTCGCCACTGTCTACGGCGCCGGCTTTCTCGCGCAACGTCGCGCGGGTAGCGAGCAGTTCGTCCACCAGGGTTTTCTCTTCCGCCCAGCGGCTTTCCAGTGTGGCGAGGCGCTCACGTTCAGCGCTCAGCAGCGCTTCGCTGTTGGTCTGGCGCGCACCAATCGCAATACCGATGGCATGCTCGCGGGCGATGATTTGCAGCTCGGTTTCCAGCGCCTCGATACGGCGGCGGCTGTCGTCCACTTCGGCCGGCACCGCGTGCAGGCTGATGGCGACGCGGGCGCAGGCGGTGTCGAGCAGGCTCACGGATTTGTCCGGCAACTGGCGCGCCGGAATATAGCGGTGCGACAGCTTGACCGAGGCTTCCAGGGCTTCATCGAGGATCTGCACCTGGTGGTGTTTCTCCATGGTCGAGGCCACGCCGCGCATCATCAGCAGCGCCTTGTCTTCCGACGGCTCGGCGACCTGCACCACCTGAAAGCGGCGGGTCAGGGCCGGGTCTTTTTCGATGTGCTTCTTGTACTCGGCCCAGGTCGTGGCGGCCACGGTACGCAAGGTGCCCCGGGCCAGCGCAGGCTTGAGCAGGTTGGCCGCGTCGCCGGTGCCGGCGGCGCCACCGGCACCGACCAGGGTGTGGGCTTCGTCGATAAACAGGATGATCGGCTTGGGCGAGGCCTGCACATCTTCGATGACCTGGCGCAGACGCTGTTCGAACTCGCCTTTCATGCTGGCGCCGGCTTGCAGCAGGCCCACGTCGAGGCTGCGCAGTTCCACGTCCTTGAGCGCAGGCGGTACGTCGCCGGCGACGATGCGCAGGGCGAAACCTTCGACCACAGCGGTCTTGCCCACCCCGGCTTCACCGGTGAGGATCGGGTTGTTCTGGCGGCGCCGCATGAGGATGTCCACCAGTTGGCGGATCTCTTCATCGCGACCCACGATAGGGTCGAGTTTGCCGCTGCGGGCCTGTTCGGTCAGGTCGACGGTAAAGCGCTTGAGCGCCTCCTGCTTGCCCATCGCGCTGGGGGCCATGGCGCCGCTGGCTTCGCCCGGCACACCGGCATTGAAGCCGTCGCTGGCGCTCAAGGCATTTTCCGGCGAGTCGCCGACGTACTCGTCAAAGCGCTCGCTCAAGGCTTCGGGCTTGATCTTGTCGAACTCGGCAGACAAGCCCAGCAGCGCATGGCGCAGGCTCGGCGTTTTCAGAATGCCCAGCACCAGGTAACCGGTGCGCACCTGGCTTTCGCCAAACATCAGGCTGCCATACACCCAGCCGCGCTCCACCGCTTCCTCCACATGGGACGACAGGTCGGTGATCGAGGTCGAGCCGCGCGGCAGGCGGTCCAGGGCCTCGGTGAGGTCACGGGCCACGCGTGCCGGTTCCAGGTTGAACTGGCGGATGATGCGGTGCAGGTCCGAGTCCTGCAGTTGCAGCAACTGATGAAACCAGTGGGCCAGTTCCACATACGGGTTGCCCCGCAGTTTGCAGAACACGGTGGCGGCTTCGATGGCCTTGTAGGCCACGCTGTTGAGTTTGCCGAACAGTGCGGCGCGACTGATTTCACCCATGCTCTGGATTCCTTGAGGTGGTGGCGTGGTCGGCGTAATGCCGCGCCAGGATTAGGTCGTTGGCGTCATGCGCAGGTTGGCCGAGCCAGGTATTGAAACCCAGGCGAAACTGGCCATTGAGCTGCAGTGCCGGGACTTCAGGTTGTTGCAAAACCAGGTTCAAATCCCAGTCCAGTTCATGGCCCAGGTACTCGGCCACCCAGGCCACCAGTTCGTTGAACGGCGGGTGGCCGGGCAGCATGCCCATGTAGTCGTCGAGCTTGAGCGGGCCGAGGCGAATACGGAATTTGTGCTGGCGGTCCCACACGTGGCTGCCGAGGCAGAAATCCACGCCCAGCCGGTTGGCGCTCACGCCGACGCGGCTGCGTTCGGGCAGTTCCAGCCATTGGCCGACGTATTCTTCAATCGCGACCGGCAGGCCGAAGTACTCGCTGAGAATGGCCTTCAAGCCATCCGGGTAACGGGTTTGCGCCGACAAGTGGCCGCTGTAATGCAGCTTGGCCGTGTCGGGGATCAAGCCCTGGTTGAGCAAACTGGGCATGCCGCGGCCACTCAGGGCGGCGAGGCGTGCGGACCAATAGTCATCGTCCGGTCGGTCATGGCTGACCGTCGGCCGTGCTTCGGCCCAGGCGCGGTAGAACAAGGTCAGCAGGCGATGGTGGAACACATCCAGGAACTGCTTGCTGGTGCTGTCGGCGTTGTTGCGCTGGCGCTCGCGCACGTACTCGGTGATATGCAGCGGCAGCGGGCCGTTGGGGCCGCCAAGGCCGAAAAAGAATTGCTCCAGCCGCGCCGGTTTGCCGTCGCCGCCAGGGTCGACCGACGCCAGGGTGGCCGGGGCGAAGGTGCAGTCTGCCTGTTGCCCCAGGCGCAGCGGGTCATCGGCCAGGCGCAGGGAATGGCCCAGGCGCGGCAGGTCCGGCGATTCGCACTCGATACGCCGCAGCGCCTGGAAGAAGTCATATTCCCAGGGCTCCTGGTGCATCGCGTCCAGGGTACTCACAGGGTCGGACGCCGTCCGGGCTTGGCTTTCCATCGCATGATCTCGCCGCGTTCGGTGGTACGGATCACCGTCTCGGTAAAGCTGTTGATCGACACGTAGCGTGCCAGAAAGCGCTCCAGCACCGCACCGAGCAGGAACACGCCGGTGCCGCGAAACGCGTTTTCATCGAATTCCAGGGTGATTTCCAGGCCACGGCCAAACACGATCGGGCCGGGCATCGGCAGGCGTCGGGTCACGGCTTTGCTGCTGACTTCACGCAAGCCTTCAATCTGCAATTGCAGCGCGGCGTCGTTGCTGTCGCCATACAGGCGCAGCAGTTCGCGCAAGGCGCCGGCACCCTGGCCCTGTTCGCTCAAGGACAGATAATTGAGCGATAGCTGGCTGATCAGGCGCCACGCCTTGGCGTCGTGGGCATGGCTGGCGCGCGGGCGGCTGGGGCCTGCGACGCAGCGCACAGAGAGCACCGGGGCACTGTCGGCCAGGGTGAAATCGGTCTTGCCGTTGCCCACGCTCATGAACAACGGCAAGTCACGATTGGTGCACAGCGCCGTCACGCCGAGCTGGCGCAGGTCATGCCGATACGGCGCCTGGCGGCTGTCCACCAGGCTGACGAAGGTTTCGCTGCCCACATAGGTGGAACGCGGGCCGTTGCGCCGCTGGTCGCTGGACAGCACGCGCGGTTCACGGCGTACCGTGTAATAGGCCTGGTCGCGCCCATAGCGGGAGGGATCGCGCACGGCGTAAAACGGCAAGAACGGCTGCTCCGGCCCGGTGCCGTGGCCGGTGATGCCGCTCAGGGAGTGAATCTCGAAATCCATCGGCCGTGTACGGTCGGCGATCACATGGTGTTCGTTGACCCGATCCGACAAGTGAATTCGGTCCACGCGCTTGGGGAACAGGTTGATTGCCGGCGTGCAGAACGGCAGGAACTGCGCCGCGCCGACGCTGCCTTCCAGGCTCGGTTCGTGACGGTCGAACAGCACGATCAGCTCCAGCTCCTGGCCGTCGCAACGCTTGACCGCACGGCTCAGTTCGGCGAATTCGACGAACAGGAATCGATGGGGCAGGGCGAAGTATTCCTGCAGCAACCGATAGCCCTGGAACGCCCGCGCCACCACCGGCATGGCCGCGTCGGCATCGTCGAAACCGCGTGAACGCAACGCATCCTGAGGCAGGCGCTCAACCCAGTCGCCACCGGGCTTGCGCGCGAACACCGCGCAGGCGTTGCCCAGCAGTTGTTCGTAGAGGCGAAACGGCTGCTCATCGGCGCCGCTGAGGTACAGCGGCAGGTTATCCAGATCGAGGCTGTGGAACGGCAATTCGGCGCCGGTGCGCAGGGTCAGGCGCAGGCCGGCCTTGGCTTTCGGTTCGCTGGCGGCCAGGCGGCCGAGCACCGCGGACGGGTTGCCGAAGTACTCGGCATTGCTGACCTGCAGCGGCCACAGCGTCACCGGGTGCGCGGTGCGGTACTCGCAGCAGGTCTGGGTTTCACGGCCCAGTGCTGCACGCAATACCGTGTCGCGGGGCAGCGGGAAGCCGCCGGCGAGGGAGCCTTCGTCGGGGTCGGTCTGCAGTTGCACCACGGTCATCGACGGCGTCGGCGCCAGGTAGTGCGGGTAAGCGATTTCCAGCAGGTTGTGGGTGAAGGTCGGGTACTCGGCGTCGAGCTTGAGCTGCACGCGGGCCGTGAGGTAGGCAAAGCCTTCGAGCAAGCGTTCGACGTACGGGTCGGCGCAGTCCATACCGGACAGGGTCAGCCGACTGGCGATCTTCGGGTATTCCTTGGCGAACTCGGCGGCGCTTTCGCGCACGTGGTGCAGTTCCTGGTTGTACAGCTCCAGCAGGCGCGGGTTCATGGGCGTCTCCGCTGGTCGGCATTGACCACGCGCACATGCCCGGATTCCAGGTCCAGGTCGGTTTGCAGCAACAGGCGCAACGGCACCGGCTGCGCCCACAGGTCGCCTTCAATCTCGAAGCTCAGCGCGTTGTGATTCATCTCGCCAGGGCCGACACGGGCCTTGACCCGCAGGGTATGGCGCAGGATGCGCGGCTCGAAGGTGGCGATAGCCTGGTAGATCAGGGCTTCAAGCGCCTTGATATCCACGCTGGAAACGCTGTTGCCCGCCAGCGCCGGCAGGCCGTAATTGACCACCGACGTACCGGCCGGGGTGTGCAGCGTGGCATCGGCATCGAGCAACGACGTGGTGTTGAGCAGCCACGCCAGGTCGCGCAGTACCGAGGCTTTCAATTGGGTCAGGGACAGCACGCGTTTGTCGGCGCTTTCCTTGGGATTGGTTGGGTCGTCGTCGGTCAGCCGGTCCAGCAGGGACGGTTGCAGACGGTCGCGGGAAGCGATTTCAGTTACCACCAAAGCAGCTCCACGGACGGGTTGCGGGAGGGACAAAATGTCTGCTGCCGTGGCGCAAAGCCACGGCTGCAGGGGCTATCAGCGCTTGGTGTTGGAACGGATGTTCCAGCCGAACTTGATCGCGCCGCCATCTTTGGTGCCGTCGGCTTTCTGCGGTTGGTAGTCGACCATCACCTGGGCGAAGTTCAGGGTGACGTTTTCGGTCAGGCGGTCATCGGAGCCCGAACCGCCGGTGCTCAGCGAGGTGACCAGCACTTCTTCCAGGTTGATCACCATGTACTCGACCTGGCTTTCGCCACCGGCCTTGCGCACGGTCAGCTTGACCTTGTCGATGTGCTTGCCGCTGGCGCAGTGCATCATCAGGTTCGGCGATGCCTTGTCGACGTATTTGGTCAGCGACAGGTCCTGGATATTCACCTTGCCCGCGCCACCGCCACCGCCCACATGCATGTTGCCGGACTGGGCCATGCCCCAGCTCCAGTTCAGCACGTCGATTTCGTCCTTGTGGGCCTTGTCCATGGACTCGCCCTTGATGTCGCCGATCTTGATGAAAATATCAACAGCCATGTTTTCTCCCTGTGTGGACTCAGCCACTGTATTTGTTAACGCCGCCGACCCCTGTAGGAGCGAGCTTGCTCGCGAAGGTCGTCAACGGTGACGCGGGCATCCTGGATGAACGCAGCGCCTTCACGTTTTTCGCGAGCAAGCTCGCTCCTACAGGGAGCGAGCCAGTCCCGATTTTTTAGGCGCTCTTGGCCGAAGGCAGCTTCGATACCAAACGCAGCGACACCGTCAGCCCTTCAAGCTGGTAGTGCGGGCGCAGGTAGAACTTGGAGTTGTAATACCCCGGGTTGCCTTCGACTTCTTCCACGATCACTTCGGCAGCCGCCAACGGGTGCTGGGCCTTGGTGGTCTCGGTGGAGTGCGCAGGATCGCCATCGACGTAGTTGAGGATCCAGTCCTGCAACCAGCGCTGCATCTCGTCCTTCTCTTTGAAGGAGCCGACCTTGTCGCGCACGATGCACTTGAGGTAGTGGGCGAAACGGCAGGTGGCGAACAGGTACGGCAGGCGCGCAGCCAGGTTGGCGTTGGCGGTAGCGTCCGGGTCGTCGTATTCGGCCGGTTTCTGCAGCGACTGTGCGCCGATGAACGCGGCAAAGTCGGTGTTTTTCTTGTGCAGCAGCGGCATGAAACCGTTCTTCGCCAGCTCCGCTTCACGGCGGTCGCTGATGGCGATTTCGGTCGGGCACTTCATGTCCACGCCACCGTCATCGGTCGGGAACGTGTGGGCCGGCAGGTTTTCCACTTCGCCGCCGGACTCGATGCCACGGATACGCGAGCACCAGCCGTAGTGCTTGAACGAACGGTTGATGTTCACTGCCATCGCGTACGCGGCGTTGGCCCAGGTGTACTTGGAGCTGTCGGCGCCGTCGGTGTTTTCTTCGAAAGCGAAGGCTTCCACCGGGTCGGTCTTGGCGCCATACGGCAGGCGTGCCAGGAAGCGCGGCATGGTCAGGCCGATGTAGCGCGAGTCTTCCGATTCACGCAGCGAACGCCAGCCGGCGTATTCCGGGGTGGTGAAGATCTTGGTCAGGTCGCGCGGGTTCGACAGTTCCTGCCAGGAGCCCATGCCCATCACGGTCGGCGACGCCGCAGCGATGAACGGCGAGTGCATGGCGGCGCAGACTTTCGACAGCTCGCCCAGCAGCTCTACGTCGGGAGGCGACTGGTCGAAGTAGTAGTCGCCCACCAGGCAACCGTAAGGTTCGCCGCCGAACTGGCCGTATTCTTCTTCGTACATCTTCTTGAAGATCGGGCTCTGGTCCCACGCGGTGCCCTTGAATTTCTTCAGGGTCTTGTGCAGTTCGGGCTTGGAGATGTTGAGCACACGGATCTTGAGCTGCTCATCGCTCTCGGTGTTGTTGACCAGGTAGTGCAGGCCACGCCAGGCGCTTTCCAGCTGCTGGAAATCCTGATGGTGGATGATCTGGTTGACCTGGGCGGTGAGCTTGGCGTCGATCGCGGCGATGATCGATTCGATCGACTTGATCGCGTCATTGGACACCAGGTCGGTTTGCGCCAGGGCCTGTTCGGCCAGGGTGCGCACGGCAGTCTCCACGGCTTCGCGGGCGCGCTCGGTCTTGGGCTTGAATTCCTGCATCAACAGCGAGGCGAACTCGCTGGTTTCTTCGGTGGCGCCCAGGTTGGACGCGCCTTCGCGAACGGTATTGTCAGTCATGCTTACTGCTCCCCTGCAGGCTTGGGCGCACTGGCAAGAGCCTGGAGCAGTGCCGGGTCCTTGATCGCCTTCATGATGATTTCTTCAGCGCCGGTCTTGCCGTCCATGTAGGTCAGCAGGTTGGCCAGCTGGGTGCGGGCTTCGAGCAGCTGGTTCAACGAGTCGACCTTGCGCGCCACGGCGGCCGGGCTGAAGTCGTCCATGCTTTCGAAGGTGATGTCCAGGCTCAGGTTGCCTTCGCCGGTCAACTCATTGGGCACGTGGAACGCCACGCGTGGCTGCATGGCCTTGAGGCGCGAGTCGAAGTTGTCGACGTCCACTTCAAGGAACTTGCGGTCGGCCACGGGTGCCAGCGGCTCGGCTGGTTTGCCGGCGAGGTCGGCCATCACGCCCATGACGAAGGGCAGCTGGACCTTTTTCTCGGCGCCGTAAAGCTCGACGTCGTACTCGATCTGCACTCGAGGCGCACGGTTGCGCGCGATGAATTTCTGAGAACTTTGCTTCGCCACGTTGCTGCTCCTGGTCGCTTGAGCGACGGTGTTGTTACTGCACGGTCCGGCGGCCTACTCGCTGTCAGGGCCGCGCAGGTTTTCAAATTGGGACATGCCGTCGGGAATCAGATTGCGCACGATGGCCGCGAAATCGGCATGCACCAGATTCTTCGCTCGGTTCAACAGCACCGGCAGCGGGCTTGAAGGCTCGTGCCGGGTGTAATACGCAAGGATTTTGTCGAGGCTGCGCAGCACATCGTCGCGGCTGGCGATGTCGCCGACCGGACGCGGGGCTGCGGGGGCAGCGGCGTAGTCCACCGAGGGGGCGTTGTCTTCACTGACGGCCTCGGGTTCGCTGCTGTCGGTGCCGGGCACCGCTTGATTGAGCAATTGCAGGGCCTGCTTGAGCGGTTGCTTCAAGGCGCTGAGGTCCACGCCCTGGGCGGAACCGACCTGCTCGTTGACCTGTTGTTCGATCGCTTCGCAGGCGCCGCGCGCCGCAATCAGCGCATCGCGGGTGGCCTGCAGTTGCTCCGGGTCGCTGTCGAGGAACGCGGCGTTGAGTTGCTGGGCGCCGAGTTGTTCATCGGGGAAGCTCAACAGGCCGCTGGCGTTGAGCGCCGCGCGCAGCGTCACGGGGCCGAAGGTGCGTGAGCGCGTGAGGATGCTTTCGCGCAGCAGGCGGATATTGGTGTCGCAGGTCAGGCCGGTGAGGGCGTTGATGCGCACGGTGGGATCGTTATCGTCGTCGGCATCCAGGCGTGGGTGCAGGTCGGCCCAGTAATCGCGCAGCAACGCATCGATCAGCGTCAGCGCTTCGGCCAGGCCGGCCACGCCCTGGAGGGCGAGGGTGCTTTGCAGCAGAAAGTGAGTGATGCGCAGGTCTTTGCTGCGCTGCAACAGGTCGAGGCTCTGCTGCTGGATGCTGCGCCACTCCGGCGGCTCGGCGGGCAGGATGGAGTCGCCCATGCTGCGCTCGGGCTGGCCCTTGGCATCACGTTCCAATTGCAGAAATTGCGCGTCATATTCCATGTCTTCGCCACAGGGCGAAGTCGCGGAAACGGCGGTGAGCAGCAACGGCACATCCACTGAGTTCGATCTCCCTATCAGCCCGTTAGATGCCGGGCAATGCATGCATTAGTTGCGCGGTGAACTTTGCATGTTTTCTTGGTCATAGTCTCAGCGCGCCACTACCGTGACATCACTGATGTTCAAGAAGTTGTGCATTTTTGGTGTAGTACTTATGCGTTGTCAAGGTAAGCTATTCGCCCTCTGTGACAGATGTGCGGTGTTTAACACCCTGCGCGACTGACGGGTCGAACGGTGCGCCCGTAGAGGATTTTTGTCATGCAAGCCGGATAAGATCAGCGATCATGCTGGCAAATGCGGATTTGGACGCTGGGTCCGACGACCTGGCGGCGATATTCAGGCAAGCGTAGCCTGATCTCGACCGCGCGCGATGTATCAGCAAGGAGGCAAGATGTCGCTGTGTTTGACTATCACTAGTTATCACAAGATTACCCCAGGGCAGTGCGCCGAAAAGTCCATGAACCAGGGCTCGATGGCGATCGGCCGCAGTTCGGAAAATGACTGGGTATTGCCCGATCCCGAACGACTTGTCTCCTCGCAACATTGCGTTATTCAGTACAAAGATGGCCGTTACTATTTAACCGACAACAGTACCAACGGTGTCGAGTTGGTCAACGCCGGCGTCCGGATGCGCCGTGGTAACAGCGAGCCGCTGCAGGATGGCGAGTTGATTCGCATCGGCGATTACGAAATCCAGGCGCGCATCGACTTCAATGTGCAGGCCGTCGACAGCCAGCCGTTCGCAGGTGATTCGCCGAACAGCTTTGAGGCGTTGATGGGCGCGGTGGCGAGCCCGCCCGCGCCGACTCCGATGATCGCGCCTCAGTTTCATGGCGCTTCGTCGATGGAGACCCTGCCGGACCTGTTCGATTTCCTCAGTCCCACTGCCGTGCCACCGCCCACCGTGGCAGACCACGTGCCATCCGAGCAACATGACTTTCGTCCGCCGGCGCCGGTTGCCGTGCCGGTTGCCGAATCGCCGGCGGTGCCCGGTGCGGTCATTCCCGAAGACTGGGACCTGCTTGGCGACGCACCCGCGCCGCTCGCCGCTGTTACGCCGCCTA
>NZ_CVTN01000076.1:110604-155623 GCF_900004915.1 Pseudomonas sp. 31 R 17 | reverse complement strand
TGGCGGAGGTGACGGCGGCATGGCCGAGCCAGATCGTGGAGTCGCGCCAGCCCGGTTGCGCTGGCCCGGCTTTCACGGCATTGCGAAACAACGTCCACTGCACGCCGAAGGCATTGCCCTGGGCGTCCTTGAGGTTGGCGGTGACGTACCACCATTCGATGCGAAAGCCTGGATGTGGGCCGTGATCCTCGGGGAACGAGAACACTTTGCCGGGCACCACCTGGACGAAGTCGGCGGCATCGCTGCCAAGGCCGGCAAAGCTTTCCTGGGGTGCGGGGGCTTTATCGCATGCGCTCAGCAGCAACAACAGCGCCAGCCCCAACGCTTTAATCTTCATGGGCAAACGTCCTCAATAAATCCGCCGGGCGGCTGCGGTACAACTGCCACAATGGCCAGGCCGACGCCAGCAGCGTGGCAAGCATCGCCAGGCCCATCAACTGCGCCAGCTGCCAGGGGAACACCTGCAATGGCAGGCGCCAGCCAAAGGCTTGCACGTTGATCACTGCATCCAGGCACCACGCCAGCAGCAGCCCCAGGGGCAACGCCAGCACCAGGGTAAGCACCGCCAGCAGCCAGGTCTGGCCCAGGTTGAGCAGCATCAGTTGGCGGCGCGTGACCCCCAGTGCCCACAACGGCGCCAGTTGCCCGAGGCGACTCTGGCTCTGGGTCAACAGGCTGATGAACAGCGCCACACCCGCCACGCCAAGGGTCAGGCTGTTCAACGCGGCGGTGGCGGCGAAGGTGCGCTCGAAGACCTGGCTGGACCACCCCTTCAGTTGCTGTTGATCGATGACGCGACTGTCTTCCAGGTCGAATTCACGCTGCACGTCCCGCACCAGCGGCGGCACATCCTGGGGTGCCACGCGCAGGTTGAAACGCACCGGTGACAGCGTCGGCCAATGCGCCAGCAAGTGCTTGGCGTTGACCAGCAGATGACCCTTGGGGTTGCCGTAGTCGGCGTAGATGCCGACGATTGTCGGTGCCCACGGGCCCTGGGGCGTGGGGACTTGAACGCTGTCGCCCAGGCGCACGTTCAAGCGTCGCGCCAATTGCTCGCTGAGCATCACGCTGTCGTCCTGCAGCAAGCGGTCCCAGGGCGCGCTTGCCGCCTCCAGCAGCGGCCAGTGCTGGCGATAGGTGGGGTCGTCGACCACGCCGAACATCTCGGCCGGCCAGCCTTGCAACTGTACCGCGACTTGCCAGCCGGGCAGCACCGCGCGCACCCGTGGTTGTTGCGCCAGCCAGGTTTGCAAGTGCTGCGCCTGGGCCGGATTTTGCGGGTTGAGGTACAGCTCGGCGGTGAGACGCTGCTCCAGCCAGTTATTGAACGTGCTGCGAAACCCCGACGTCATGGAGCCCGCACCGATATTCGCCGCCAGGGCCAGCAACAATGCCATCAAGGCCAGGCTCAGGGCCGGCAATTGCTGACGGCAGTCGGCGAGAAACCATTGGCCCAGCACCGAACGACTGCGTCCCAGCACGCCCTTCAACACCCCATTGAGCAGCACCGGCAGGCCGAGTGCGGCGCCCAGCAGCAAGGCCGCCATCAGCACGAACCCGGCGGTCAGGCTGTTGCCCCAGACCAGCGCCAGCAGCGCAACGACCAGCGCCACGCCCGCCACCCAGCCCTGGCGTCGCAGCCAACGCCCGTGGGCTTCGTGCCAGGCCTGGGCGTTGGCCAGCGCCAGCAGCGGCAGGCGTGCCGCGCGCCACAGGCTGCTGGCCCCGGCGAGCAACGCACCCAGCAGGCTCAAGCCCAGGCCTGCCAGCCACCACCAGGGGCTCAAGCTCAGTTGGCCGGCGACTTCGGCGCCATAGAGGCCGCGCAAGCTGGCCGCCACATCCGGCAGCAACAGGCTGGCGAGCAGGTAACCGCTGGCAACGCCGAGCACGCCGCCCAGCAGCGCCAGGAATCCCAGCTCCACGCCCAGGCTCAGGATCAGCAGGCGTGCGCTGACCCCGCAGGCACGCAAGGTGCGCAACAGGCCCCGGCGTTGCTCCAGGGCCAGGCCGATGGCCGCATGCACGATAAACAGCCCCACCACAAAGGACAAAAAGCCCAGGGCGTCGAGGTTCAGGTGAAAGCTTTCGGTGAGGCGCGAAAGGTTGTTGTCGTCGCCCTGCTTGAGTTGCAGCCCGGCAGGTGGTGTGGGATGACGGGCGGCGAAGGTGTTGTCCAGCAGCAGGCGCGACAGCCGGCCCTGCATGTCGAGCAACGGTTGGGCGAAACCGATATCGGTGAGCAGCATGCCGGGGGCCATGTCCGGCTGCACTTGCAGCGGCGGCAGGCGCTGCCCGTTGGCCGTCAGCGGTTGCTCGCCTTCCTGCAGGCCGAGCGCCTGCAAGGTTTGCGCGGCAATCCAGGTGCGCCCCGGCGCGTCGAAAAACGCCAGTATCTGCGCCTGGCTCAAGCGTTGCCCGGCCACGCTGCCGCTGCCGGGCAACGACACCAGCTCGATGCCCATCAATTGCAGACGCTGCTCTTCATGCCCCTTGAGCACCACGCGCCCCTGCACCACCGGTGACACCGGCCACCCGGCACGGCGCAGTTCGGCGAACACGGCTTGCGCGAAGCCCGCGCCGTCCGGCGCACTCAGGCTGGCTTGCGGTTCGCCGCCGATCAATTGGCTGGCCCGCGCGTAACCGTCCCGCGCCTGACTGTTGAGGGCCTGCACCCCGGTCAATAACGCGGTGGCCAGCCACAGGCCGGTCAGCACGCTGAAAAACTGCACCGGGTGGCGCCGCCAATGGCTCAACAGCGCACGCAGCGCCCAGTAGAACACCGCCATCTCAGCGCGGCTCCATCGGCACGACGCGGCCGTGATGCAGCACCACTTGCCGGTCCAGGCGTGCGGCCAGGCGCGGGCTGTGCGTGACCATCAACAGGCTGGTGGGGCTGTCGCGCAACAGGTCGAGCAGCAGTTGCAGCACTTCATCGCTGGTGGTTTCGTCAAGATTGCCGGTGGGTTCATCGGCCAACAACAAGCCGGGGCGCGACGCCAGTGCACGCCCCACCGCCACCCGCTGTTGCTGGCCGCCGGAGAGCTGTTCCGGGTAACGCTTGAGCAAATCGCCCAGGCCCAGGCGCTCCACCAACTGCGCCTGCCACTGCGCATCGAACCGCCCGGCCAGGCGCGCCTGGAACGCCAGGTTGTCCTCCACACGCAAACTGCCGATCAGGTTGAACTGCTGGAACACCAGGCCGATTTCGGTGCGCCGCCACTGGGCCAGTTGCCCTTCGTTGAGACGATCCAGGCGCTGGTCGCCGATCAGGATGCTGCCGCCATCCACCCGATCCAGCCCGGCCACCAGGTGCAGCAACGTGCTTTTGCCGCTGCCCGACTCGCCCATCAGCGCCAGGCTGCTGCGTGCCCCCAGGTGCAGGTCGACACCCGCCAGGACAGTCAACGGGCCTTGGGGGGTGGCGTAATTTTTAACAACACCTGCTACCTGCAACATACGAACGCTCGGGTTAAGGACTGCAAACGAGAATAACGGCTGATGGACGTTCCCACGCAATTTTTTCACATTGATTTCACCGCCTGCCCACTCCGAACACTTTAAATTCCCCACCCTCGCAGTACTAACAGACAACTTTAAAGTTGCCCCACGCGTTGCTTCTTAATACCCGTATGTTCAGCTGAAAGACAGCAGCCTTGTGACAGGCTTTTGCTCCACCAGGAACATCTGCCGTATGAGTTGCGCCGGTCTTTTAACAACAAAACAATTACGTGTACCTATGGTGAACAGCGTGGCAGACATTACCCTGAGCAAACCCCGAAGGGCGAGGTTACAGCGCCTGAGAAAATTCCGCGTGCCGGTGGCGGGCGTCATCGTATCCGCCCTGCTGCTGAGCGCTTTTTTATTCTGGCCAAGGTCACCGCAGGATCTGGGCACAGGCAACCGCCTGGTCACTTCCGGGGTGCTGGCCGGTTGGCGCAACGGCGACCTGATCGTGCTGGTGCGGCATGAAGAGCGTTGTGATCGCTCGGACAATCCCTGCTACGGACCCGCCGACGGCCTGACGGTCAATGGCACGCAACGCGCGGCCGCCCTGGGCAGCGCCTTTCAAACACTGGGCATGGAGCGCACCGACGTGCTCAGCAGCCCCACCACGCGCACCGCGCAAACATCGTTGTTCATGTTCGGCAAGACCGAGCTGTCCCCCGGCCCACTGGCCATCTGCGGTGACGCCATGGGCGAAGAAGCCCTCAGCCATAAACAGGCGGGGCGCAACCTGATGCTGATCACCCACAGCGCCTGCATGAGTGACTTGCAGGAGGCCCTCGGTTATCCCCATGCACGGGCTGCGGAGTACGGCAGCGCCGTGTTCGTGCAGGTATTGCCCGACGGCAAACTCAAAGCCATCGGCACTATGAAAAGTCAGGAATGGGCGGCCGCACTGAAACAACTTTAAATACACTTTTTTACATATTGCCGAGTAGTGCGTTCAGCAAAACGACAGCCCGCGTCTGGCATGTTAAGCGCGCCTGTTAGTTCAGGACGCCCTAACTTTTCTGATAAATCAGTGATTATCTTAATGTTCGACGCCGTTGATTATTCAAACTTCGCGCCTGCCCCTGAACATCAAGCAGCGAGGTGTTCATGACCCGATTGAAGCCCTTGCCGGTGCTGGTGCTTGGCCTGGTGATTTTCCTGGTGCTGCCGTTGGGTTTGCACGGTTTGTGGACCCCGGATGAAACCCGCTACGCCCAGGTCAGCCAGGAGATGCTGATAAGCGGCAACTGGGTGGCGCCGCACTTCATGGGGGTGCGTTATTTCGAGAAACCGGCTGCGGGCTATTGGCTGATCGCCCTGGGCCAGGCCGTGTTTGGCGAGAACCTGTTCGGCGTGCGTATCGCCTCTGTCCTGACCTCGGCGTTGAGCGTGTTGCTGGCCTACCTGATTGCCCGCCGCCTGTGGAACGACCCGCGCAAAAGCTTTGCCTGCGCGTTGCTCTACATGAGTTTTGGCCTGGTGGCCGGGCAAGCCGGGTATTCCAACCTCGATCCGCAATTCACGTTCTGGGTCAACCTGAGCCTGGTCGCCCTCTGGTTTGCGCTCGACGGCACCACGCCGCGCGCGCGCCTTGGAGCCTGGGCCGTACTGGGACTGGCCTGCGGCGTGGGCTTCATGACCAAGGGCTTTTTGGCGTGGCTGTTGCCGGTGCTGATCGCCCTGCCTTATATGATCTGGCAGCGACGCTTCGGCGAGTTGCTGCGCTACGGCCCGTTGGCGATCCTGGTCGCGGTGCTGGTCTGCCTGCCGTGGGCGCTGGCGATCCATGGGCGCGAACCGGATTACTGGCGTTTCTTCTTCTGGCATGAACACATCCGCCGTTTCGCCTCGGACACTGCACAGCATGTGCGGCCAGGGTGGTTTTTCCTGCCGATCATGGTGGTGGCGTGTCTGCCCTGGTCCGGCCTGCTGCCCGCCACCCTGCTCAACGCCTGGAAACACAGGCGCGAGCCGGCCATAGCCTTTCTGGCCCTGTGGCTGTTGCTGCCCCTGGGCTTCTTCAGCCTGAGCAGCGGCAAGCTGCCCACCTACATCATGCCGTGCCTGTTACCCCTGGCGTTGCTGATGGGCCATGCCCTGATCGACCTGCTCAACCAGCGCAAAACCCGTGCGATCTTCATCAACGGCACGCTCAATTTCATCCTCGGCATGACGGCCATGGTGGCGCTGATTTACCTGCAGATCGCCAACCCGATCTACAGCAACAGCCACGCCGAAATGTTCAACCTGTCCCTGGCCTTTATCGTGCTGCTCGGCTGGATCCTGGCCAACCTGCTGCAAGCGATGCGCCCGTTGACGTTATGGGCGATGCCGGCCCTGGGTATCGGCCTGCTGGTGGCGCTGCTGCCGGCGAGCATGCCGCAGATCATTGCGGATAATGAAATGCCCGACCCGTTCGTGCTTGAGCATCTGGATGAACTGCAACACACCCGTGCTCTGCTGAGCAATGAACTGGGTTCGGCGGCGGCCCTGGCCTGGCGCCTGCGCCGGCCGCAGGTGGCGTTCTACAACACTGCGGGGGAACTGCGCTACGGCCTGGATTACCCGGATACGCAACAGCGCAAGGTCACCCTGGACAGCGTTCAGTCCTGGTTGAAGGATGCTCGAACGCAGGGTTCGGTCGGCGTGCTGATGCGCGTCAGGAACACCAGCGAACACCTTGAAGAAGGCCAACTGCCGAGCGGTGGCAAGCGCTACCGCAAGGGCAACCTGGTACTGACGATTTACCCCCAACAACCTTGATCCCCCTCACAGGAAAAGCCCATGCGCTTGTGCAAAACCGAACGCGGCGCCCTCATTTTATTGCTCGGCGTCTCGGCCTTGCTCCTGCTGCTGGGCCTGGGCAGTCGCGACCTGTGGGGGCCGGAAACGCGCTGGGCGAACATCGCCCTGCAGATGCTGCAAAGCGGTGACTACTTCGATCCGTACCTGAAGGGCGCGCCCTATTACGACAAACCCCTGCCCTCCTACTGGCTGATCACCGGTCTGGCCAACATCATGGGCGGTCTGGGTCCCTGGTCACTGCGCCTGTCATCGGTGATCGCGGCCTGGCTGAGCATCTGGCTGGTGTACCTGATCGGCGAACAGCTGTTTCGCAAAGGCACCGGACTGATCGCCGGCTGGATGCTTGCCACCACCTTCTACTTCCTGTTCTGGGCCCGCGTGGCCACCGCCGATGTGCTGACCGTGTGCGGCGTGCTGGCGGCGGTCTGGTGGTATTGGCGCGGGCCGGACGACACCCGGCTGGGGCGCTATACCGTGTTCTTCCTGTTGCTGGCGGCAACGTCGCTGTTCAAGGGCTTGATCGGGTTCGTGCTGCCGGGGCTGGTGCTGCTGCCGCATCTGCTCAGCCAGCAGCGCTACAAACGCCATCTCAACCCGAGGCTGGTACTGGCGCTGCTGATCGCCGGCGCGTTCTATGCGATTCCTTTCGTACTGTCCCATCTCTACGGCGCCCCCACCTACGGCGAGAGCGGCCTGCAACTGGTGTTTCGCGAAAACGTGGTGCGTTTCTTCGACCCCTTTGACCATATGGGCCCGATCTACACCTACCTGATCTACCTGCCGGCCTACACCCTGCCGTGGGCACCGTGCTGGGTGCTCGGCGCATGGCTCGCCATTCGTCACTGGCGCCGTACACCGCCCAACGTGCGCTGGCTGGTGTGGGGCCTGGGCCTGTTGTTCGTCTTCTTCACCGCCAGCGGCAGCCGACGCAGCTACTACGTACTGCCCCTGGTGCCATTTGCCCAACTGCTCGGCGCCTGGTGGCTGAGCGAACGCCTGCACCAGCAACCGGCCCGGTGGCCGCGCTGGCAAAAAGGCTTCGGTATCGCCGCAGGGCTGCTGCTGTTGGTGCTGGGCGTGATCTACCCCTGGAGCACCGGCAACGGCGGCGTCACCCGCTTTGCCGAGGATGTAAAAGCCCAGGCCGTGAAAAGCGCACCCTGGAACCAATGGCAACTGGTGCTGGTGGAAGTGGACAACAAACTGCCGATGTACCTGCAAAACGGCGGCAAGCCGTTCTACTACGTCAGCGAGAACCAAGACTTCCCGCGCCAGGGCGACAGCGCCGCGTTCATGGCCTGGCTGGAAAAAACCAGCGGCCAGGGGTTCGATCCGCAACACACGATTATCGTTGCGCAGTACTCCAGGCAAGACCCCCAGCCGTTGGCATTTTTGGCGGCTGATCATCAAGTGGTCACGACGCAGCCGGACAATGGCGAGCGGTTATTCAAGAGGCGGTCGGGGGGGAGCGTGGCGTTTATTCCCGACGGGCATTGAGTGGAAGGGGGGGCAAGCCCCAATGCCAGTCACTCAAGGCTGTTTATGTAGGAGCGAGCTTGCTCGCAAAAAACGTCAACGATAACGCGTGCTTTCTGAATGAACGCGGTGCCTGTGAGTTTTTCGCGAGCAAGCTCGCTCCTACAGACGGCGCTTTCAGTGCCTGGATTCGGCGGCGGCGGTTGAGATGCACGGCTGACGGCGTTCGACGGTTGGGAAGGCAACACCGTTAAATGTGGGAGGGGGCTTGCCCCCTCCCACAGTGTCCGCGTTTCAATGCTCAGATTCGGCGGCGGCGGTTGAGTTGGGGGATGGCGGTTTGCGCCACTTCCACCGGCGGCGCTTGCGGCACCGTGCGCGCCGCCAGTTGCGCCAATGTCGGCTGGCTGAACAGCGTCCGCGCATCCACCTCCAGCCCGGCCTTGCGCAAGCGGGCCACCAGGTTGACCGCCAGCAGCGAATGCCCGCCCAGTTCAAAGAAGTGGTCGTGCCGCCCTACCCGTTCCAGCTTCAGCACCTGCGCCCAGATCGTGGCCATCAGGTTTTCCACCTCGCCCTGAGGCGCTTCATAGGCGCGGCTGACCACCGCCTCCAGCCCAGGCTCCGGCAAGGCCTTGCGGTCGAGTTTGCCGGCGGGGTTGAGCGGCAGGCTCTCGAGTTGCACGAAGGCGGCCGGCACCATGTATTCAGGCAGCTGTTCCAGCACATGGGCGCGCAACGCGTCCAGCCCGGGGGCCTGCTCGCGCAGGGTGAAGTAGGCCACCAGGCGCTCGTCGCGAATCAGCACCGCCACTTCGCGCAAGGCGGGATGAGCGGCCAGACGCGCTTCGATCTCGCCCAGCTCCAGGCGCACGCCGCGCAGTTTGACCTGGAAGTCATTGCGCCCGAGGAATTCCAGGTTGCCGTCCGGCAGGTAGCGCACCAGGTCGCCGGTACGATACAGCCGGTCGCCGGCAACGAAGGGGCTGTCGATGAAGCGTTCGGCAGTCATCTCGGCCAGGCCCAGGTACCCACGGGCAACCCCGACGCCGCCGATGTGCAGTTGGCCGCTGATGCCCATCGGCACCGGTCTGTCGTGGTCATCCAGTACATACAGGCGGGTGTTGTCGATCGCCCGGCCAATCGGCAGTTGCAGCGCGGGCACCGGCGCGCCCGGTTCCAGGGTCCACGCGCTGCTGTCCACCGTGGCTTCGGTGGGCCCATACACGTTATGCAAGCGCACGCCAGGCAAGCGCGCCTGCACCCCGCGCGCCAGGGCCTCGGTCAGCTCGCCACCGCCGCACAGTACGTCGGTCAGGCTGGTGCACAGGGCTGACGCTTCCAATTCGAGAAACTGCTGCAACATCGCCGGCACGAACTTGATCACGCTGATGCGCTGCTCGCGGATTACCTGCGCCAGGTACGCCGGCTCGCGATGCCCGTCGGGTCGCGCCAGCACCAGGCGCATGCCCTGGGTCAGCGGCCAGAACAACTCCCACACCGAGCCGTCAAAGCTGAACGGCGCGCGTTGCAGCAACGCACCACCCGCGGTCGGCGGGCACAGCCGGGAGCCCCAGTGCATGAGGTTACCCAGGCCGCGATGCTCGATCATCACGCCCTTGGGGGTGCCGGTGGAGCCGGAGGTGTACATCACGTAGGCCAGGTGGTCGACCGTCAAACCCGGGACCGCGGGGTTGTCGGTCGGCGCCTGGTGCCAGGTGCAGTGGTCGAAATCGATCATCGGCACCGCCACATCCTGCACACAATCACGGGTGGCGGCCTGGAGCAGCAGCGCCACCGGTTGGCTGTCTTGCAGCATGTAGGCCAGGCGTTCGCGGGGATAGCCTGGGTCCAACGGCACATACGCACCACCGGCCTTGAGGATCCCCAGCAAACCCACCACCAGGTCCAGCCCGCGCTCGACGCACAGCGCCACCCGCGAATCGGGCTTTACACCCTGCTCGCGCAGGTGAAAGGCCAACTGATTGGCGCGTTGGTTGAGTTCGCGATAGGTCAGTTGCTGCGTGCCTGCCTGCACCGCGACGGCATCCGGCAGTTGCCGCGCCTGGGCCTCGAACAGCGCTTGCACGGTGAGGGTTTCGGGATAGGCGGTGACGGTGGCGTTGAAGTCCACCAGCAGCTGTTGCAACTCGCTGGGGGGCAGTACCTGCACATCGCGCACCGGGGTGGTCGGCGCCTGTTCCAACGCCTCGACCAGAGCGCCAAGCGCGGTGGCGAGGTAACCCAGCACGCGCTCGGCCCCCACTGTACGCGGCGCCTTGGCCTTGAGCCGAAAGCCGCTCGCGATGTCGTCCACCGTGAGCATCAGCGGATAACTGAGGATGTCCTCGCTGCTGAGCAAGGCGATACCCGGCACCAGGTTCAACGCCGGCTCGGCGCTGGTGTGACGGTAATTGAGCAGGCTGTTGAACAGCGGCGCGGCGCTGCTGCAACGCTGGGCCAGGGCCAACGAGGCTTGCTCATGCACGAGCAAGGCGCTCAGTTGCTGATGGGTGTCGCTCAATGCGTCTGCCACGCTTTGCCCGGCCAGGCGCACGCGCAGCGGCAAGGTGTTGATAAACATGCCCAGGGCACGATCCGCGCCCTCGCCCGCTTGCAGGCGACCGAGCAACACCGTGCCGAACACCACGTCTTCGCGGCCGGCCACGCGGCTGAGCACCTGCGCCCACGCGAGGTGAAACAGGCTGGCGGCACTGACCCCAACCGCGCGAGCCTGGGCACGCAGGCGTTGGTTGAGTGATGCATCGAGCGCCTGCACGCACTCTTCGATTTCAGCCCGATCGGCCTGGCGCTCCTGCAAGCCGAAGGCCAGCGTCGGTTCATCCACGTCCGCCAGGCGCTCACGAAAGAACGCCTCGTGGGCCGCTTGCCGCTGTGCTGAACGGGTCTGCGCGACCACGTTGCGGTACGGCACCGGCATCGGCAACTGCGCCTGTTGACCGAGCAGATGGGCGCGAATTTCGTCCACCAGCACGGTGGTCGAGGTGGCGTCGTTGACCAAGTGGTGGAAGCGCAGCCTGGCCACCCAGCGCTGCTGGTGCGGTTCTTCGGCGTAGTCCAGGGCCATCAGCGGCGCGTGGCGCAGGTCCAGCGGCCGGGCGGGGTCACGCAGCGGTTCGAACGGCAACTGCGCGTGCCGCCACACCACCTGCATCGGCTGTTCAAGGGCATCCCACACCAGGCTGGTGCGCAGGATGTCGTGACGGTCGATCACCTGTTGCAGCGCCTGGGCAAACGCGTCCAACTGCTCGCGGCGCGCAAAACTGAACATCGCATGCTGCTGGTAGGGATCGCGCTCATCGGTGATGTGGTGATAGAGCAAGCCTTCCTGCAACGGCGCCAGCGGGTAGATCTCCTGCACATTGCCGGCGCCACCGGGGATGCCGGCGACGATGCGGTCCAGGCTGGGCTGGTCGAGGTCGGCCAGGGCAAGCATGTCCGCCGTAATCTGCGTGCAACCGGCCGGGATGCGATTGGCCGGCACCGCCACTTCGCCGCCGTCACTGGCCTCCGCCAACGCGGCCAGGGTGGGCTGGCCGAACAACACCTGCACATCGGCCTGCAGGCCCGCCTCGCGCATGCGCTGCACCAGCTGCACCGCCAGCAGCGAGTGCCCGCCCAGTTCGAAGAAATGGTCATGCCTGCCGACCTGTTGCACCTGCAGCAACTCGGCCCAGATCTGCGCCAGGGTGGTTTCGACGCCCTCGCGGGGCGCCTCATAGCGGCGGGTGACAAAGGCCGCCTGGGTGGGCGCCGGCAACGCCTTGCGGTCGAGCTTGCCATTGGCGGTCAGGGGCAACGCGTCAAGATGAACGTAGGCCGCCGGCAGCATGTAATCGGGCAGCGAGACGTGCAGATGGGCGCGAAGGGTTTCGATGTCCACCGGGTGATGCGCGATGAACCAGGCCAGCAATTGCCCTTCGCGATATTCCACCACGGCGGTCTTGATCGACGGATGCGTCGCCAGGGCCGCTTCGATTTCCCCCAGCTCGATACGCACACCCCGGATCTTCACCTGGTCGTCATTGCGCCCCAAGTATTCCAGGCTGCCGTTCGGCAGCCAGCGCGCCAGGTCACCGCTGCGGTACATACGGCCGCCGTTGAAGGGGTCGTCGAGAAAGCGTTCGGCCGTCAATTCAGGACGGTTCAGGTAGCCGCGCGCCACGCCCTGGCCACCGACATACAGCTCCCCCACGACGCCAACCGGCACCGGCCGTTGTTGCGCGTCCAGCAGGTAGATAAGGGCATTGGCGATGGGCGCGCCGATGTGCAGCGGCTGGCCGGCGTCAACGCGCCCGGAGGTGGCGACCACGGTGGCTTCGGTCGGGCCGTAGTTGTTGATGACGTCGAAGCGTTGCGCGCGGTTGAACCCGCGCAGGCGGTCGCCGCCAATCAGTAAGGTGCGCAAGGTGGGGTGCGCCAGGTTCTGGCTGAACGCGTATTCGGCCACCGGTGTGGGCAGGAAACACACGTCCAATGGCTGGGCGCGCCACCACTGGAGCAGCGCATCGATATCTTCCGCGCCGTCATGGGCGGGCGGCAGGTGCAGGGTCGCGCCGACGCACAGCGCCGGCCAGACTTCCCAGGCCATCGCATCAAAACCAAACCCGGCGACACTGGCGGTATGGCTGCCCGCGTGCAGGTCGAAGGCCTGGCAATGCCAGTCCACCAGGTTGGACACGCTGTGGTGCTCGACCATCACGCCCTTGGGCAAGCCCGTGGAGCCGGACGTGTAAATCACATAGGCAAGGTGGGACGGCGTCACTGCGACCTGGGGGTTGCCGTCGGCGCCGGGGTCGCTGGAGGCGTCCAGCGCAAGCACCGGCACACCCAGGGCCGGCAGGCGATGCAGCAGGTCGCGCTGGGTCAGCACCGCCACGGGCGCGCTGTCGTGCAGCAGATAATTCAAGCGCTCGGCGGGATGGGCCGGGTCTATCGGCACATAGCAGGCGCCGGCCTTGAGCACCGCCAGCAACCCGGCCAGGGTCTCCAGGCCGCGTCGCGCCAGCACCGCGACGCGGTCATCCGGCTGCACGCCGTGGGCCAACAGTTGGTGGGCCAGCGCATTGGCCTGCCGGTTGAGTTGCGCGTACGTCAGTTGCCGTGCCTGGTACACCGCCGCAACCGCGTGCGGCGTGCGCTCGGCTTGAGCCTCGATACGCCCATGCAGGGTCTGCGGCGTGGTGTTGGGTTGCGCGGTGGCATTCCATTGCTGCAAGCGGGCCTGGTCCTGTGGCGTCATCAACGCAAACTCGCCCACCGTCAGCGTCGTGTCTGCCAGGCCCTGCTCCAGCAAGCCGGTGAGGCGCTGTGCCAAGGCCTGCATGTCGCCCTGCTCGAAGTACGCCTCGTTATAGACGCAATGCAGGCACGCCGTGTCCTGGTAGCGGTTGCTGCGCAAGTGAATCGCCAGCGGCAGCGGCTCATGGTGGTTGGACACCTTGACCGCACGGGCCTGCACCTGACCGTAGAGCAGGTCGTGGTCGTCCTGCTCGAACGACACCGACAGGTCGAACAATTGCCCGCGATCCGTACGCCGCAGGCCCAGCTCGCGGTTCATCTCGCTGAGGGGGAAGCGCTGGTGGCGCATGTCCTGCTTGAGCTGATCGCGCACCCCACGCACCAGGTCAGCGAAACTCAAGGCTTCGCTGAACTGCAACCGCACCGCGCTGACCTGGGCGAACAAGCCGACCGTGGCGCGAAAGCGCGCGTTGGAGCGGTTGAGCATCGGCAGGCCCACCACCCATTCATCGCGCTGGCCGGTACGGGTGAAATACACGTACAGCGCCGCCAGCAACACATGGAACGCCGAAGCCTGGTAGCGGCTGGCCACGTGTTCCATGCGCTTGAGCAGCGCCACCGGAAAGGGTTGCACGCAGGTGTTGCTCGCGGCCTTGGCGGTGTGCCTTGGCGTGAGCAGCGGCTCGGGCAGCACCTGGTATTTGTCCAGCCAATAGTCGCGATCGCGCGCGTAGCGGGCCGATTGCCGGTAGCGCTGGTCAGTGTCGATGTAGTCGATATAGGACGGTGCCAACCCCTCCGGTTGCCGGCCGTGCTGCACGGCGGTGTACAGCTGGGCAAGGGATTGCAGCATTTGGCCGAACCCCCAGCCGTCAAGAATCAGGTGGTGGGCCTGGGTACCAAGGCGGTAATGGTCGTCATCGAGCTTGACCAGGAAAAAACCAAACAACGGTTCGCCGCTCATGGCGTAGGGCCGGGCCATTTGCGCCTGGATCAAGGACTGGGCGGCGGCCTCGGGGTCGGGCAAGCCGCAGAAGTCGTACTGCGGTACGTCCACCGTCCATTCGGCGGCGAAGGTTTGCCGGGGCAAGCCATCGGCGCCACTGTGCAGTTGGGTGCGCAATGCGTCGTGCCGCGCCACCAGCAACTCGATCGCACGCTGGATCAATGCAGGTTCGACGGCGCCGGCCAGATCGACGTAGCCGCCGATGTTGTACAACGGCGAATGACCCACGCGCAGCTGGTCGAGCCAGATGTCGTGTTGCGCGGCGGTAAGGGGGAAGCTGGCCGGCGGGCTGGAAAGTTGCGTCATAAGATCCTTCTCATGGGGGGTCAGGCACTGGCCGCGCAGGGTCGCCCATTACCACGAATTGAGCGGATTTGAGCATGGTCAAGCACAGGCGCCTGACACCCGAAACCCGGACATCCAAACGGATCGACAAGGGCTTGTCTGAGGGTTCATTGCTGAAACGATGAAAGCCATGTAGGAGATTGGCTATATCTGTCCGACGCTTAATTTGAAAAGTATTTTTAAATTTATGTATTTTCTTTATTTATCAGCATCTTAAGTATCTTTAAAGATTCGCCCCTCCTTTTCGTCTGCTGAATTATCTGCAGGAAACGTCGAATTAATGACGCGGATTTTATGGCAGCTTGTGTCCCTCGTTTCTGCTACATACGTAGGACAAATCGCTATGGCTAAATGAAATCTCGAACGCCGAGTTACGTTCAAGCAGTACGGAGCGCCCCGAACAGACCCAGGGCCTCCGTTGACGGTTTTCGATCAAGGATGAGATGGCTATGAGTCTGACCCCTAGTATTACCGACACCCAGAACCCACAGTTCTACGCCGAAATGGGCAAGCTCATTTCCAGCAGTGGCCAGGCCAATTTCGCCGCGAACATGCTGCACCTGGTGGACAAATGGATACCGGTTCATCTGGTGGACCTCAGCGAATGGAGCCTCGATGAGCTGCGCGACAGGGTGCTGGATATCAAGCTGCTGGGCAGTGCCGGGCTGAACGAAGACCTGCCCGCGCCCCAGACACTGCACGCGCTTGACGACCACCCGCTGCTGCGCCAGATGCTGCGCATGCAGGACCCGCTGCTGATCCAGATGAAAGCCAAGGCCGACAGCGCGCACCCGCGCGGCAGTTCGCACCAGTGCAACCTGGTCTCGCGCCAGGGCCATCGGCGCTGTGTGATTTCGTTCTACCGCCCGCCTGCCGAGCGCGGGTTTTCCCTGGCGCAGCTGTCGTTTCTCAAGTGCCTGTCCGAAACCTTGCTGCCGTTGATGGAGCGCCACGTGCAGATCCTGCGCCAGGCGCCGCACACCGAGGCGGAGCCTGGGCCCATAGGGCTGGAGCAGTCGCAATTGCAGCGTGAGTTCTACAAGCGCCTGGCGCTGAGCGACATCACCCTCTCGGCCCGCGAGCAGGAAGTCTGCCTGGGCCTGTTGACCGGCGGCACCGTGCCGCAGATCGCGGAAAAACTCAGTGTGAAAAACAGCTCGATTGAAACCTACCTCAAGCGCGCCGCCGCCAAGCTCGGCGTGAGTGGCCGACACGGCCTGGCCAAATGGATGGTGGGCGCCTGATGCAAAAATTGACCCTTGCCGCCGTTGGCGCAGCCTGGATGCTCGGCGGGTGTTCGCTGATCCCCGAGTACCAGCGCCCAGACGCGCCCGTGCCGACCCACTACCCCCAGGACGGGGTGTACCGCCAGGCGCAGGCCGGCACACTGCCCGGCACCGTGGACTGGCGCCAGCTGTTCCATGACCCGGCGCTGTCGCCGTTGATCGACGCAGCATTGGCCAACAACCGCGACCTGCGGGTAGCCGCACTTAATGTGCAGGCCTTCCAGGCGCAGTACCGCATTCAGCGCGCCGACCTGTTCCCGGCGGTGTCGGCCACGGCCGCCGGCAAGCGTCAGAAATTGCCGGCGGGCGTGACCGGCACCGGCCAGTCGGCGATCACCTCCAACTACTCCGCCACCCTGGGCCTGAGTGCCTATGAACTCGACCTGTTCGGCCGCGTCCGCAGCCTCAGCGAACAGGCCATGCTGACTTACCTGGGCACCGAACAAGCGCGACGCAGCGCACAGTTGAGCCTGGTGGCCAACGTCGCCAATGCCTACCTGACCTGGCGTGCCGACCAGGAGCTGCTGGCCCTGGCCGAGCAGACCCTGGCGGCCAACGATCGCAGCTGGCAACTGACCCGCCGCAGCAAAACCGCCGGCAAGGCCTCGGCGCTGGACGTGGTGCAGGCGCGCACGGCGGTGGAAAGTACCCGCGCCAGCGTGGCCCGCTACGAACGCCAGGTGGCCCAGGACCTCAATAACCTCACGCTGCTGGTCGGCGGCCCGGTGGACGCCAACCTGCCCGCACGCGCCCTGGCCGACGACCTGGTAGCCCAGGTGCCTGCGGGGCTGCCTTCAGACTTGCTGCAACGGCGCCCGGACATCCTCCAGGCCGAATACCAGTTGCAGGCGGCCAACGCCAATATCGGCGCGGCGAGGGCGGCGTTCTTTCCGTCGATCACCCTGACGGCCAACGCCGGCAGCACCAGCACGCAGCTCTCCGGTTTGTTCAAGGGCGGCGCGGGCACCTGGACGTTCCAGCCGCAAATCAATCTGCCGATCTTCAACGCCGGCAGCCTGCGTGCCAGCCTTGATTACGCCAAGCTGCAGAAGGACATCACGGTGGCACAGTACGAAAAGTCCATCCAGACCGCCTTCCAGGAAGTCGCCGACGGCCTCGCCGCGCGCCAGACCTTCGACGACCAACTGAACGCGCAACGGGATTTCGTCGCCGCCAACCAGCATTACTATGACCTGGCCCAGCACCGCTACCGCAGCGGCGTCGACAGCAACCTGACCTTTCTCGATGCGCAGCGCGCGTTGTTCAATTCACAGCAGGCGCTGATTGTCGATCGCCTGGCGCAACTGGTGGCGCAGGTGAACCTGTACACCGCGCTCGGCGGCGCGTGGGATCAGCCCACAAGCCTTGCAACTGCACGCTAGGGCCGCTTCAGACCGGCAGTTTGGGTATCACGGCCACGGGGGGCGTGTGCGGTGCGTTGTCGTTGTTCATCCAGGTTTTAAGCGTTGTCACCAGCGTGCCCAGCAATTTCAACAGCTCGGCCATTTCCAGGTCACTGCGGTTGGATTTTAAAACCTGGCCAATCACATGATGGGCCGGCACCTGGCCAAAACGCTCGCATTGATCAAGGGTTTTACCCGCCAGTGGAGAAGTTGCACCGTCAGCTGTGTTGAGCGTGACCATTGTGTATAGCCTCATTTAACGAAAGGATCGAAATCGCAGTGCGATCAAGGATGCATGACTTGCCCACCGTCACCGTCGGGCATTGAGTTCAACAAGCACTCATGCGTGGCCAGCCGGTGGGAAAGGTTCCTGATGCCAACGTGGGCGTGCGGTAACAACATCCTTCTACTTCCGCCGATTTCCATCGGAAAACTCCGCAAGCCCGGCGTTTTCATCCGAACAGCGTGCTCCGCCGCCAAGGGTATTCAGCAAGCGGGAGACGCATCACGCTTGTCGGACCGCTCTTACGCAACTTTCGGGTTGCGTCCGATGAACCCCGCCGCTAACCTTCGCGAGTCGCTGCAAAATCAGCGAACGGGTGTGGTAGCCCAGTTCTTTCATAGACCCCAAAACGCTCGCGGGCGTTTTTTGTGCGGGCTGCTTTGTGGCGGCTGTGCATGGGAGGCTTCGGCCTGCCGGGTTTCTATGACCGGTCTACCACCCCGTGTACAGTCGCCTCCTTACTTCGTGTGGTAGCGAAATGGAGGTGCTCATTCATAGGAGCTTCACCATGAAAAAAGTCACGCCCAACCCCCCGCCATCCCCCTCGGATGACAACCTGCAATTACCCCCCGATGTCATCTTCTCCATCCGCCCCGGCCTCAGCACTGAAGCCGCCTTGAGCAATGCCAGCGAAATGCTGGAGTCAGCGACTGTCTGCGCATATGACTGCGCCGAACACGTGGATGGCGCCAGTCGCAAGCATGTATTGGCCGTGGTGCAAATGATCGAAATAGCGAAACTGCTGGTGGACGATGCGCTGAATCGGGAATGCCCGGTCGCCTGATCCGGAACGTGGGAGCTGCCGAGCTTCAGCGAGGCTGTGACAGCTCCCACATCGGATCTGCGACCGCGCCTGGCTACCCGATTCCCATCGCCAGGCTATAGGGTGAAAACCCCGCGAACTGCCAACGCAATGCCAGGGCCGTCGGACGCCGGATCACCTGTTCCACGGTCACCGTCCACAACCGCTGCGCCCCCTCGAACTCGGCCACCTGCGGCCCGCTGAGGATCAGCGAGGTACGCCCCGCCACGTGCAGCACATCCCCCGACTCGAAATCGATGAACAACAACCCCGCCACCGGATTGGCTTGCAGGTTGCCCAGTGTGTTGAAGAACAGGTTGCCGGCAAAATCGGGGATGGTCAGCACGTTGCCCTGCACCCGCACGAACCCGGTGTTCCCGCCCCGATGAGAGACGTCCACCGAACGCTCGCCGTGCAGGTCGACATAGCTTGCGACGAAGAAGGTGTCGGCGTTGCGGATCATGTGCTGATCGGCGCCATCCAGGCTGTCGCTGCGCTCGGCCACGTTGGCGGGTTTGCGCGCAATCGTGTCGACCGGGCGCAACTGGATATATTTGGGGCAGTTGCCAAAGCTGTGCACCACGTCGACCGCGAAGCCTTCGTGATCCACTGCGCCAATGCGACCATTCATGCGATTGCGCCGGCGGGTGTTCAGGTCGATGCCAAGCACGCCAACGGCTGCGCCCGCCGTGATTCCCGCGCGCGCCGGATCGCTGTTGGAGGGCAGGCTGTCGATCTGCAACCGGTAAGGGTCAGGTGAATGCGCGAAACCCGGCGCGCCTTCGAGCATCGTCGCCCACGGCGTGCCCTGTTCATCCACCGCGCCCACCACCAGGTACGGCAGCAAGGGATAGAAATCGCGATGTTGCTCGGGCAGATGATCGCGTACCACCTTCGGGCCGATCACGGCCATGCGCTCGGCCGCGCCGGCACTGGCTTGCAGTTGCCGTTCGCCGGCATGCCAGGGGGATTGCTCGATTGAGTTCATGACGGCCACCTCTCGTTGGATAACTGGATGCTGCGCCTAGGCTTACGCCGAGAGAATGACCACCCCAGGCAATCCACTATTACGCCAGCTGAAATGCCGGGTGGCCGCGCAATGCCGTTACACACTCATCGACAAAACTGCGCACGCGCATCGATGCATGGCGACCTTCGCGATAGACCACCTGCACCGGCACCGCAGGCGGCTCAAAGCCTGGCAATACGCGACGCAGCCGGCCACTCGCCAGGTGCTCGTGCACCGGATAGTTCAAGCACCGCACCAGCCCCGCGCCCTGCACGGCCGCATTGATCGCACCTTGCACCGTGGCGCAGCGCAGGCGTGCACGGGCCTTGAGCTGAGAGTGCGCGAAGTCCCACTGCACCGGGTCGGCATCGGCGATCAGATGGTGCTGCCTGAGTGCGTCGGGGTGCAGCGGCTCGCCGTGGGCGGCCAGGTAGCCGGGACTGGCGCAGAGCACATGCCGCACATGCCCCACCGGTCGCGCGATCAAGGATGAATTGGGCAACTCGCCCACCAGCACCGCCACGTCCAGCCCTTCCTCGTGCAGGTTCGGGTAGTAGTCGTGGTAGTGGGCGACCAGGCGCACCAGCGGGTAACGCTCCATGTACGCGGCCAGTACCGGCGCCATCACATAGCGGCTGAACAGCAACGGCATGAATACGCGCAGATTGCCCTGGGCCTGGCTATGCAACCCCTTGGCCGACGCTTCGGCCACCTCCACCGCCGCGAGCAAGCGCACGCAGTCCGCCATGTAGGCAGTGCCGGCGTCGGTGAGGCTGACCCCACGGGTACTGCGCTGCAACAACCTCACCCGCAAGCGCGCTTCCAGACGCGCAAGCGCGCGCACCAGGGTCGGGCCCGAGACCTGCGCCAAGCGCGCCGCCGCCGCCAGGCTCGGTTGCCCGGCCAGCGCCGCGAACAACTGCATATCGCGATAGCGCTCCATCAGCCGCGCGGCTTTTTCATCGGTTTCAGGGCCATGTCATGCCCCAGGCGCTCGGCCAGAAAATCGACGAATGTGCTGACCTTGGCCGGCACTCGCCCATTGTTCTGGAACACCACTCGGATCGGCAGCGCGGCCGGCTCGAAATCCTGCAGGACAACCTCCAGCTCACCCGCCGCCACCGCTGCCGCGACCTGATAGGACAGCACCCGGGTCATGCCCCACCCCAGCCGCGCCAGGGCGACTGCGGCATTGTTTGCAGTGACCGCCAGGCGCGGTTCGATCGGCACCGTCAGCGGCAGGCCGTCGTCGACGAAGGCCCATTCATGCACCCGCTGGCTGGCGGAAGAGGCGACGATCTTCGCTTCGCGCAACTGTTCGGGCCGCTGGGGTCGCCCATGCCGCGCCAGGTAAGCGGGTGACGCGCACACGACCCGGCGCACTTCGCCCACTTCGATCGCCTGCTGCCCCGGCTCGGGCAGATGACCGATGCGCACGGCCACATCGACACCTTCGTCATTCATATTGACGACGCGGTCGACCAGCAGGGCATTGATGTTCACCTGGGGAAAACGGTCGAGATACTCCCCCAGCGCGGGCGCCACGAACAGCTCGCCGAACAGCACCGGGGCGGTCAGGTTCAGTTGCCCGCAGGGAATCGAATAACTGCCCGCCGCCGCTTCCTCGGCCTCGCTCAGCTCGGCCAGGATACGCCGGCAGTCTTCCAGGTAACGCTGGCCGGCTTCGGTCAGGTGCAGGCTGCGGGTGGTGCGCGCCAGCAGCTGGGTGCCGATGCGTTGTTCCATGGCGGCAATCGCCCGGGTCACGCTGGGCGGCGAGGTGTTCAGACGCCGCGCGGCGGCGGCAAAGCCTGCCTCTTCGGCCACTGCGAGGAACACCTGCATTTCATGAAAACGGTCCATCGACACCCCTTGAACATTACGCTGATTGCAGCCCCACCACCGTGCGCGGCATAGCGACGAAACCCGGCAATGCTTCAAGGCTGGCGAGCCAGGCGCGCACCTGAGGATAGTCGGCCAGCGACACGTTGCCTTCCGGCGCATGGGCCACGTAGGTGTAGAAGGCGATATCGGCAACGCTCGGCAGGTCGCCGGCCAGAAAGCGGCTCTCGCCCAATTGCTGCTCCACCACGCTCAACAGGGCGTGAGCGTGGTTGATCGCAACGGCCGTGTCCACCTGGGCGCCAAACACCGTAGCCAGGCGCGCCGTGGCAGGCCCGACATACAATTGACCGGCCGCCGCCGAGAGCCAACGCTGCACACGTGCCTGCCCGACCGGATCAGCGGGCAGCCACTGGCCGTTGCCATAGGTGTTGGCGAGGTACATCAGGATCGCGTTGGAGTCGGCCAGCACCATGCCGCCGTCGTCAATCACCGGCACCTGGCCGAAGCGGTTGAGGGTGGCGAGGAATTCGGGTGTTTTGTGGGCGCCCTGCTTGAGGTCCACCAGGATAAATTCCATAGGCAGGCCCAGCAGGGACAGCATCAGTTCGACCCGGTGGGAGTGGCCGGACAGGGGGAAACCGTACAGTTTGATCGCAGGCATGACGAACTCCAGGGCGTGGTCGACCGAGTATTCGTGTCGATGGCTGCAATGTTCTTATGTGCCAACCGTCAATGGAATGGCCAGATTTCACAATCCAGCATTTCATAAAATGAAACAGTAACGCACTCCCCACTCTATGCCGCTACCTGGCAGCCAGATAAGCGCCCTGCAACTCAAGTGTGCGAATTCTGCGGTAATCCGCCTCGATCACTGCCGGGTCGGGGTGTACCAGATACACCGTGCCGGGTTGGCTGAACACATCCTGAGTCACGCCTATGCGCTGGCCGTTCTCAACGTAAAGCACAGCCTCGAAGAACGACTCAAGTTTGAGCAGTTCCCTCAAAAATACGTCCTTTTCGAAATAGCCTTCCGAGCGGTTGATCAAGCAGACATTGTAGGTATGTTGCAGACGCTGGTAACCCACTTCACCCGCTGAACGCTGCTCAAATGCCGCAGGTTGCATAAGGGATAGAACCACAGCATCGATCTGACCCAGGCCAGTGGTCAGCTTCGAAACCCCGGGCCGAAGAATACCGTCAGTGCGAGCCGCGATTTCCACCAGTTTCGGCCCGTCTTCGGTGAGCATGACCTCTGCATGGCTGGGACCGTTTCGGATACCCAGGCACCGCACCACGGCTCGCGTGTAGTCGACAAGAATTGAATAAACCGGCGTGTCAGGCCCAATCAGTTCGTCAATATCGTAGAGAATGCCGCCGCTCGCCGTTCGCTGTTTTCGGTAACGTACGACCTCAGTGACAAGCTGTCGGCCGTTGAGTGAGACCATATTGACCACATACTCCATCCCCGCCAGGTACTCCTGAATCAGCACCTGCGTGTTGGGAATATTCAACTTGTTGGTCGTCCCCAGCAAACGCTCGACAGCAGCCTTGCAGGCGTACATATCTTCACAGATGAACACACCATCGGCGCCTGCGCTTTCAAGCGGCTTGATGACCACAGGGAAGCGTCCATGCTCACCGATCCAGTGTTTAACAGGCTCCCAGCCGTCAGCAACGAACTGCCGCGGCGCAGGCAGTTGCGCCTGGGTTATGCACTGAATCATTTCGTACTTGTTTCGACGTGCGTTGGTTTTATCGAAACGATTGCGATAAGGCAGTTGCAATTGTTCGTTCAACCGGTCAGCCAGCAGCACACCCGTTTCTGCACCTGCAAGAATGAACTGCGGTTTGAAACGCTGGAGTTGCGCCAAGGTCATTTCAACGTCGCGATTGACGATCATCCGCTCATAGAGCGCGCAGTCAAAACCCTTGTAGTAGTAGCTGTCCAACGTATCGGATGAGGCCACATGCACCAGTACACAACCTTCATCTTTTAATTGCTTGGCCAGGAATTTCCCGGATGAAAACCCATCGACCATCACCACTCTCATAACGCCTCCCTTTTCAAGGCATGCAGCGATCTACCCAGCAGCAGCAAAACAATCAGAATCACCGCGGCGACGCTGGCGACGGAGAATTCAACCCTCGCATCCAAGTACTGGAGCAACAGGACGAATACAGGAAGCGTCAGCAATACCAGGGAAACGTGAATAGGCGTGAGGTAATAGATAGTTTTCTGGATCAGGTAAATGGGCAGCAAATGCCCTAACACCACCAGCACCACCAAAGGCGGAACCCACTCACGTTCGAGTATGAAACTGCCTCCCGTGGCAGGAATTGCAACGGCACAAACGCCAACCATCGCGATGTTTCTGATACCCAGAATTTCGTATACGGTCCATTGACGAGCGAACATCTCCTTGGAAAAAACCGTGTACATGACCGTGCCCAATGCGCACGCCAACACGCTGGCGATACCCAGCACTCGCTGGCCATCGGTGGTAGTCACGACGCCGCTGTCCCCCACAAAGGAATTGAACAACATGACCGCCACCGAGACGAGCACGAGCCATGAAACCAGCGCGTCCGCAAGAGCGACCTTGACGCCACGTTTGTTGAACAACGAAATAATCAACGTCAGCGCCGGCCCACAGGCTACCGACGCTACGCCGACTACCGCAGGTTCCAGATAGCGCAGTGCGTAGAACAACCCGCCCCAATTGAGCAGTACCGCCAGATTGACGATAACGACTAATCGCCATTGAGCGCTTAGTTTCGAAAACAGTGAGCGCCTATTTCGATAGAGCGCCCAGGCACCAAAAAAACAGGCCGACGTCATGAAACAATAGAAGACAACGTTCAGCGTACTGATCGACTGTGTGATCAACGCAACGTAAACGTCGAACGCTGCGCTAATCAAGCAAAATACCAAGCCGATGATTATTCCTGTCCGCTGTATTAACATTTAGCCACCCACGTGCTGTCGATTGTCCTCATTCAATATCTTTCATACTCAAGCCTCTGCACCGTTCGCGGTAGTCCTAGACGCTAGCAAATCATTTGGAAAAATAATAGCTAGCAAAACGGACAGGTAGCAACAGCCGAAACGCCAACTTATCAATCCAGGAAATATACGTAGGAACTTTCCTTCAACACTCACTGGAACTACGTAGCAGCTAAATAACTAACACATAAAAACAAGAACTTTCCTACAAGCCTTTAACTTACAGGAGCAATTTCAGCCAATTCAGATGAGTTCGTCCAAGCACATAAACGCGTGAATTTCTGCCCGTGCGCTGGCGGATGAGGTGCCTCTGTGACGGCAATGGCGCGGCAGGCACAGGAAGGCTGGATAAAAAAATTCAAACTATCGCCCCTCCCATCGTTCACACCTTCACGTGCAACGCAATGTAGGAGGCAACATGCAATACCGACAACTGGGCCATTCCGGCCTGCTGGTCTCGGAAATCATCCTGGGCACCGTGCCGTTTGGCGGTCGTGCCGAGTTCGAGAAATGCGGCGCGGTGGACGTGCCCCAGGCCAGGCGCATGTTCGATATCGCGTTCGACGCCGGGGTGAATATGATCGACACCGCCGACCTGTACTCCCATGGCCTGGCCGAGGAAGTGGTCGGCAAAGCCCTGGGCGACAAGCGCAACGACATCTTGCTGGCGACCAAGGGCCGCAGCCCGGTGGACGAGAACCCGAACAATTCCGGCTCGTCGCGCTACCACCTGATTCGCGCCTGTGAAGCCAGTTTGAAGCGCCTGGGCACCGACCATATCGACTTGTACCAACTGCACAACTGGGACGGTCTGACGCCCATCGAAGAAACCCTTGAAGCGCTGCGCCTGTTGGTGGGCTCGGGCAAGATCCGCTACTTCGGCACCAGCAATTTCACCGCCTGGCAAATGATGAAGGCCCTGGGCAAGGCCGAGTTGCACGGCATGCTCAAGCCGATCACCCAGCAGATCTACTACACCCCCGAATCCCGCGAGGCCGAGTACGAGCTGCTGCCTATGGCGCTGGACCAGAATATCGGCACGCTGGTGTGGGGACCGATGGGTGAAGGCCTGCTGACCGGCTCGACCCGACGCGGGCATAAACCACCGGCCAATACCCGCCAGGGCAGCGGCTGGCCGGAACCCTACGTGCATGACCAGGAACGGGCGCTGGATATCATCGAAACCCTGGCCGCCGTAGGCGACGAGCACGGTGTGTCGGTGGCGCGTACCTGCCTGGCGTGGCTCAAGGATCGCCCGGGGATCACCTCGCTGATTGTCGGCGCCCGCACCGAAGCGCATCTGCGCGACAACCTTGCGGCGACCGAGTTGAAACTGACCGAGGAACAATCCTCACGCATCGAGGCCGTGACGCGTCGTCAGCCGCTGTACCCGTACTGGCATCGCTTTACCGCCGGGATCGATCGCTTCGATCCGGCGGAACAGCCGTTCCTTGCCGAGCATCAAAAAACCATGGATGCGCGCAAGGACAAATAGTCCCTGCACGCAACAGATCAACAGGTGGGAGAGGCGTGCGCCCTCTCACCTTTGGTAAGGGAAATCGCTTTGATCGCGCAACTCATGATCGCCGCCCTCGGCGTCGTCGCTATCTGGTTCAGCCAAAGCAAACGCCTCAAGGTGCGCCGCTACGCCTGCCTGTTCGGCATGGCCGGGCAGCCGTTCTGGTTCTGGTCGTCGATCAATGCCGAGCAATGGGGCATTGTGCTGCTGAGCTGTTTCTACACGGTGGCCTGGGCCAAGGGCATCAAGACTCACTGGATTGATCGCAGGCCCGAAGAACCGGTCTGAGTTTGCAATCGGCCGCCACACTGCCTATATTTCCCGCCTGGCGCTCTCTACGCCACCTTCCGCGGAAAGGGCTGCGCCCAAGACATCACAGCTCGACCTCATTTCTACGACTCCCAACCTTAAAGCGGAAAAGGTTTGTACAAGGAGCTCGTATGTCACAACGCCCTGTTGCTTCCACTACCAACGGCCGCCTCAACCTTGAGCAGCAGCGCAAGCGCGCCAAGGAACTGTTGCCGCACCTCAAGCGCGAGGACCCCAACGCTACCTTGTCCCAGGCCCAATGGCAGATAGCCAGAGGATTGGGCTTCAGCAGTTGGCCCAAGCTCAAGGCCCATGTCGACGCCCTGGACTTCGCCACACGCCACCCCGACTTTATCGCCAGCGACGAAGCCCGCACCACCCATTGGCGCTGTGGCAACGACATCGCTCACAGCCTGCAGGTGGCGGGGTTCACAGGGCAATTCCAGATGCTCACCGATCCGTTATGCATGGGCCCGGTGCGCGACCTGCCCGGCGATGACTACCAACCCCTGCGTGGCGCGTTCATCAGCCACGCGTTCGGTTTGAATGAGACCGAGGTGGCGCGGCGACTGGCCGACGAATATGCCCGGCTTGAACACCTGGCAACGGCGCAGCACAGCGTGTTGTGGTGCGAAGCGGATGCCTATGACCAGCTGTTTCTGATACGCGCACTGGCGGGTCTGGAGCGCCTACCGCCCAAACTTGAACTGATCGAAGTCGACCGCATTCCCGGTGTGGAGCGGTTTATCGGCATCGGCCAATTGGCGCCCGATGTACTCGCCTGGCTGTGGCCCCAGCGGCGCCTGGTGGATGAGGCAGCGATCCAACTGGCCAAACAGGCGTGGGGGGCGTATTGCGACCCCTCACCCGTGCGCTGGGCCGAACTGGCTCACGGCAAGCACTGTGCCCTGCCCTTGCTCGCGCCGGCGCTGCTGCGCCAACTGCAGGAATTACCCGGCACCCGGGATGGCTTGTCCCTGACCGAACGCCTGGCCCTGGGCTATATCGCCGAAGTCGGGCCGGTGCAATTTGGCCGGGTATTCGCCGAACTGATGGCCAGGCGCGAACCGCTGCCGTTCCTGGGCGACATGATGTTTCATGCGCTGTTGCGACCGTTGATCGATGGCGACCAGCCGCTGCTGGTGGAAACCGAGACGCATCTGGAGTGGCCGCGACGGGAATTGGCGCTGACGGCGCTCGGTCTTGAAGTGCTCGACGCAAACGCCTATTGGCCTGACCACAGTTCACATGCGCGCTGGGTAGGCGGGATCTGTATTGAACCGGGTCGGGCTCATTGGACGGTAGACGGGGAGGCTCAGCCTGTTTGGCGAAGCGCCAGGGAATAGGCTTGCTCGTCAGGGAAGCCTTCCATAATGAGCTCGATGATGGCTTCTCTGTATTCACTTACATTTAACGGCAAGCCGGCTTTATTCGCCTGATAGTAAGCCGCCATGCGTTCGCGAGCCTGCGGCTTCTTGACCTTTTTTCGAGGTTTCACGGCACTCTCGGTCACTTCGACGAAACCTGCAAAATCTGTGGTTGCGGTATTCCAATCGTATGAGAAGACCTGCTCGCGCGCAGCCACGGGATCGAAGTGACGAGTAAAAAAGCTTCCACATTCTCCAGTGCCTTTACTGATCACCAGCGACGTCAGGTCTGGCAACTCACGCTCATCGGTGAACAGCCTGACCACATCCAGTCGTCGCCCCGTGGATACCGGAATAGCATTTTGAACCACTTCGCTGTCGGGGTGCTCATGCTTGGCTCGATCGACCAACTCCGTATAAGTCAGACAATGCTTATGCTTGGCCGAGTCAACGAGAATCGGGTAATAGACGGATGCCAATTGCACGTCGATGAGCGTGACGTTTTCGTAAAGACCTTGTTGTGTGTTCATGATGATCCTGAGAAGCGCATGGTTTCCTTAAGTGGGGTAACATCTCACGCTTTGCGAATTATGGCTAATAGCCACTTACCCTAATCAAGGATGATCCTGTGCCGTTAAAAACCGCCGCCGAGCTGTGGAATAGCTTGAACTCAGGGGGCCGGCTGGCACCCAAGAGCCATGACCGACAATTCGTCGCGGATTTGCGTGCGCAATTGCACATACCTGCGTCACAGGATGTGGGCGCATACCTGAAACAGCATGACGTCGACATATCCACGTTCCTGATTGCCGTGCTCAATGCCCTGCAGCCGTTCAGCATGATGCTCACTGACATCTACGAGATGTTCACTGAAGGAGGCGTATCGCGCAGTAATGAGCAACTCCTGATTGAGTTCGATTTTAATGAGGGCGATAAACTCTCATTCGATGCAGATGCGTTTCGCCGCGCGCGTAATGCAATTGAAAACCTGCACAGTGTTGTTGCGCAACGTGCTTATAAGCCCGAGGACTTGATTGCAATCAGCAGAGGGCTTCAGACGGCTTTTGCAGAAACACTCGGAATCGAACGAGCAAGGGCGACCATCGCAGCGCCCATCGCGAGTAATCAAGCCACAGCCTGGATAAACAACGTCGACTGGCCTTACCGGACACCCGCTCCGCTACCCACGGGGGCGATCACTGATCCCCTCAGCCAGGCACTCCTGCCTGTCGCAACGATGGTCGACGAGTTATGCCGCCGCACCGGCCGCTACACCAGCCAGAGCGATCTACGCAGCGCCCGCAGGAATGACGAGCCACAGATGTCAGAGCGCGCTCCGATCAGACAATGGAGTGAGTCCACACTGGCACACGCGCAAGACGATCACATCGCGCGTTTCCAACTCTTGCGCATGCTTTGGAATTACCAGCGTGTGCCCCAGTCGCACCGTGGCGTCCTGGCAGACAGAGTCGAAGCGCTGGTTAATGCTCACTCAGAGTTGGTCGCGGCTAAAGCGTCGTACCATGATCTTGAGGATTTACTCGACCTGCCCATCTGGAAGCATCGTTCACAGCTTTACTCCATATGGCTGGTTACCTTGATCAAACGCGAGGTGGAACAAGGCGGTGAACGCTTTCAGTTGGTGGGGGTTAACAACTGCCTGACATTCGCTTTCAGCCCTACCCATGTCGCCAACTTGCATGTCGGCAACGACGTTCTCGAGTTGATGGCGGAGTTGCGCGTCGCGGCGCAAGGTATTGCCCTGATGGGAACCGGCCGAAAAGAAAATATTCAACCGGACTATTCACTGCTGCAGCGCCGAGCCGATGGAAGCCATCGCATCATTTATGTGCTTGAAGCCAAACAATACGCCAGGGCCAATACACGAAACTTCAATCAAGCACTGCGTGATTACGCAAAACTCAATACAGAGGCGCTGGTAGCGCTCGCAAACTACGGGCCTGTGCCGACCAGCCAACCTCAAAAGCTCCTTGAGCTGTGCCGGCAGGCAGGCGACGTAAACGTCAGCGAACGATGCGAGGCATTCGCCTGCGTCACACCCACCAATGCGGATTCGGCCCGTCAGTTACGCAAGCATTTGCGGCGGGCAATTACCGACTATGCCTTGCCGTTACCAAAGCTGATCGTCGATGTGTCAAGTTCGATGGCAGATGTCCTGACGCCTCAGGCGTACCGTGATTGGCCAAGTACTGCGCAGAGCATCAGTAACTCAGGCATGGAATTGATACTTGCCGACTCTTATCAGACAACGGTACGTTCAGGAGAGCCTGTCCGCCAGGCAATGCTCAATTTGTTCGAAACCGCCGTGCACGGCCCGTTGCAGGGCATTTACGACATCACCCGAGCCGAGCGCGGAGCCCTGATGCTGTTCACAGACCAAAGCGGCTTCCATGAAGTGATCAATTATCGCGACGACCTCGCCGGCATTTTCGTCCTGCAACCGAACGGTTCATTAGTCATATGCATGAATAAAAGCCAAGAAAGCCTGTTACGGCGGGCAATACAAAAGCTGATTGCACACTGCTCTATCGGTGAGTCTTATTGATTCAGTTCCCGCCCACTTCCCATTGCGAAACGACGCCATGCGTAAGCTGATCTTCGCCACTGCCTGTCTCTTGGCTAATACCCTGACAGGCTGCCAGCACACCCCACCGGCCAACGACCAACTGGACGCCGTACTCTGGACCCAGACCTCCATCGAGCACGAGCTGATCTACCGTCAGCTCTTCGCCAACGCCACCCGTCAACTGGATGTCGCCCTGGCCGATCCCGGCTGGGACGCGCTGCCCTTTCCTGCGCGAGATCTGACCGGGCTGCCGCCGGCCGTGGTGGTGGATATCGACGAAACCCTGTTGGACAACGTGCCGCTCAATGCCCGCGACATTCTGAACAACCAGGTCTATTCCTATGACCGCTGGAACACCTGGGTCGACCAGGCCAAGGCCCAGGCGCTGCCCGGTTCGGTGGCGTTCCTGCAGGCGGCCCGGCAAAAAGGCATCAAGGTCTATTACCTCACCAACCGCGAACACAGCCAGGTTGCGGCCACGGCCAGAAACCTGCGCCTGCGCGGTTTTCCGATTGAGAGCGATGACCAGATCCTGGCGGCCGGCACGCCTACCGGCCACTGCGAAAGCGCCGGCTATGGCAAGAACTGTCGTCGCCAATGGGTGGCCAGCCATGCGCGGGTGCTGTTGATGGCCGGTGATTCCCTGGGCGACTTCGTGCAGGCCGAACACAACACCCTGGCGGCCCAGCGCAAGGCGGTCCAACCCTATGTGAACTGGCTGGGGCAGCGCTGGTTCCTGCTGCCCAACCCTTCCTATGGCAACTGGTACAGCGCGCCCTATGGGGATAACGAGAAGTTGCCGTTCGAGCAAAAGCGCAGGCTCAAGCAGCAGGCGTTGCAGCTGCAGGAGTAACGGCCACCGGGTACTGCTTGCCGTAGCCCACCACGGTGATGCGTTTGCTCACACGGGTGATCCTCATGTTTTGACTCCTAAGCCTATTCAAGCCCCTCCCACATATGGATCGGGCTCGACACAAGAGATCGGTCGGCTCCAAGGCTGCTGCCGAACGCAGGCTTGAGGCCGTGGCCAACCGCTTTTCTGTGGGAGGGGGCTTGCCCCCGATGAAGGCCGGTCAGTGAGTGCATCAGTGACTGACACCCTGCCATCGCGGGCAAGCCCCCTCCCACATTTGGATCGGGTACGACACAAGACATCGATCAGCTCCAAGGCCGCGGCCGAACGCAGGCTTGAGGCCGTGGCTAACCGCTTTTCTGTGGGAGGGGGCTTGCCCCCGATGAGGGCCAGTCAGTGGGTGCATCAGTGACTGACACACCACCATCGGGGGCAAGCCCCCTCCCACATTTGGACCGGGTACGACACAAGACATCGATCAGCTCCAAGGCCGCGGCCGAACGCAGGCTTGAGGCCGTGGCCAACCGCTTTTATGTGGGAGGGGGCTTGCCCCCGATGAGGGCCGGTCAGTGGGTGCATCAGTGACTGATACACCCTCCCACATTTTGTCGGGATAGACACGAGATCCCGGTCGGCGCCGGGTGCGGGTAAATTTACTGCGCAGGCCGCAACAGCTGCATCTGCTGGCGATAATCATCCGTCACCTGCCGTGCCTGGCTGCTGCTGGTAATCACCCTGGGCGTGATCAGCACAATCAATTCGGTGCGGTCCTTGGATTTGCTGGTGTTGCCGAACAACCAGCGCAAGCCGGGGATCTTGCCCAGGTACGGCACGGCACTGACGGAGTCCGCGTTGTCCTGTTTGATCAACCCGCCCAACAACACCGTCTGCCCACTCTGCACGGCGACCTGAGTCGACACCGACCGTGTGGAAATACGCGGATTATTCGGCGTGTCATTATTCGACGACGGCTGATCCTGCGCATCACTGACCTGCTGCTGAATATCCATATACACCAGGCCACCCGGATTAATCCGTGGCACCACATCCAGAATCACACCCGTCTGCACATACTCCACACTGCTCAAGGTAGTGTCGGAAGCCCCCGTGTTTACCGTGGTCTGGCTGATAGGAATGTTATCGCCCACCTGAATCTGCGCCGGCTGGTTGTTCATCACCACCAGCGACGGCGCCGACAGCACCTGGGTGCGGCCGTTGGTTTCCAGGGCGTGCAGGGCCACTTGCAGGTTGGAACTGACGAAGGAATAGAACAACGAATCCGCCGCCCCCAGCCCGGCGCCGCCGCCGCCCAACGCGCCCTGGCTGCCGGAGGCGTTCGCCACCGTGGTGCTGGTGGAATTGCCGGCCAGGCGGCCGAGGTACCACTGCACGCCCAGGTCCAGTTCGCCGGTGAGTTTGACCTCAAGGATGCGCGTCTCGATCTGCACTTGCAGCGGCGGATTGTCGAGGCGTTTGATCGCCGATTCGATCTCCTTCCACTGCACCGGGCGCGTGCGCACCAGCAGCTGGTTACTGCTTTTTTGCGCGGTGATGCGCGTACCGGCGTCGAGGCTTTTGGCCGGCGCGCCTTCGGTGGTGTCTTGCTCGACAGTGTCCTCGGCTTGTGGCTCCTGCTCCTCGTCCTCGGCGGCAGGCTGGTTGTTATTCAGGTTATTGCTCAAGCCGCCAGGCGTGCTGCCGGACGTGCTGTTGGTGCCGGGCGATGACAGGGTCGCGGTGCGCAAACCAGGCGCGACCTTGGCCGGGGCGTCGTCCTTGATCGCGCCGCTGCCGTAGATCTGCCGCAGGTACTTGGCCAGGTCGGTGGCCTTCATGTTGCGCACGTCGTACACATACATCTGCGGCTCGTTGCCGCCGCCTTCGTCGATGGTGTGAATCCAGTCACCGACTTCGCTGAGGTACTGCGGCTGCGACGAGATCGCGACCACCGAGTTGGTCCGCTCGATCGGCAAGAACCGCACCATGCCCGCCAACGGCATGCCACTGTCGGGCCCGAACATTTTTTGCAGCTCGGGCATCAGTTCGGCGACGGAGGCGCGTTGCAGGCCGAACACACCCACCGACATGCCCTTGAGCCAGTCCACGTCAAAGGTGTCGATGGTGTCCTGATAGTTGGCCAGCTCCTCCGGGGTACCGGCCAGGCTCAGCACATTGCGCGCCGGGTCAACCAGCAGAAAGGCATTCTCGCGGGCAAACGGCTTGAGCAATTTCTGCATCTCGGTGGCCGAGATATAACGCAGTGGAAACAGTCGCGCCGACAGGCCGTTGGACGGTTGCGCCACGCGCATCTGCGGCACCAGCTTGCCCGCCACCGCCTGGTTGGCCGGCAAAATCACATAGCGGTTACCCTGCTTGATCATGGCGTTGTCGGTCCACGACAACAGGGTTTCGAGAATCGACAGCGCCTGCTCCTTGTTCACCGGCTTGGAGGTGGAAAAGCTGACGTTACCCTTCACCCCCTGGGCAATGCTGTAGTTCTCATGCAGCAGGTCGCCCATCACGCTGTTGATCACCGCTTCGATCGGCTGGTCGGCGAAGTTGAACACGATGTCGCCGCCCGCCTGCGCCTTGCCGGCCGGCGCCGCTGTGGGTTGGCGCACGAACTGCTGGTTGCCGCGAATCAATTGGCGCTGGGGGGGTGTTCTGGCCTGGGGCTGGCTGCCGGCGACCGGGGCCTGTTCGCTGGCCGGGTCCACGGGCGGGCGTTGCGCGCCGGTGCCCTGCATCGCCTCATGCAACAAGGCCTCGTCCGGGTCCGGATGCTCAGGGAATGTGCCGCAGCCACCGAGGGAAACGGCGGTGGCCAGACAAAACACGGTGGTGCGCAAAGCGCCGGGGAATGTATCGATCAAGGGGCGGACTCGTGAGGAAGGGTAATCGGGGGTGTGGTCGACGGCGGCGGCAGGCGCAGGCCTCGCAGGCTCAGGGTCTGCGTGCGGCCGTCGAGTACAAAGCGGGCTTCGCGGGGTGTCAGGTGTTCCAGGCGCCAGCCGTTGGGCAGGGTCTGGTCCTGGTGGACTTTCAGTGGCGGGCCGTCCGCGCGTTTGAGCAGTGCGACGCGCAGGTCGCCGTCCAGTACGATGCCGGTCAGCGTCAGGCTCGACAGGCTGGAGACGGCGGCTTGGCCAACCGCGCGGTCAGGGCTGCGGTCAGGGCTGAACAGCGGCGCCTGCCAGGTGCCGGCGAGGCTTTCCAGGGTTGCGCTCGGGGCCACCAGTACCTTGGCCGTGGCGTTGGCGCGCGCATCCGGTTCGGGCGCCGGCAACCACTCAGGCGCATCGCCGATGCTGCTGAGGATGCCGACCATCAACAGGCCCAACAGCCCGGCCACGCCGAGCAACAGCCACTCCAGGGGACGCAATGCGTTGATCATCGGCGCACCTGCGCGGCGGAAGCCGGTTGCAGGTAGCCACGCACCAGCAGGTGCACCACCAGTTGACCGGCGCCACCGCTGGCGGGCGCGTTCGGCCCACGGCGGATGCTCATCTCATCGACAAACAGAAACGGGCGCTGGTACTCCAGCTCATGCAGGATCGCGGTCAAGGGTTCGATGGCGCAGTTCAGGGTAAGGCTGACTTTGACTTGGCGGTAGGGTTCGCTGTCGTCCTGTTCGGGGGTGATCGGCATGCGCTGCGTGAGGCTGCAGCCGCCACCGAGGCCGGCGCGGCTGTTGATCAGGTCGGCGATGCGTTGCATCAGGTCCGCCGCCACGGCGCTGGGGTCATCGCCGGGCAGCAGGCTGGTGCTGCTGGCCGGGTCCTGGCGGGCCTCCTCGAGTTGCTGACGCAGGGAATCACCCTGGCGCAGTATGCCGGCGTAGCGTTGCTGCTGTTCGCGCAGCTGCTCGGCCTGCTCGCCCATCTCGCGCAAGGGGCCGGCGAACCAGCTGTCGACCAACAGCCAATACGCGGCACCGAGCACCAGGGCCAGGCCGATCAGGGCTGCGCCACGGCGCTCACGGGGTGTCAGTGGTCGGCGCATCGGCGGCCTCCTGGTGCAGGTGGGCGCGCAAGGAAAATTGATCCTTGCCGGTTTGCGCGTCGGGTTGGATCACCCCTTCGAACTGGGCATTTTCCAGGCTGTGGCAGCCCTTGATGCGGGTGATCAGGGCACTGGCCTTGGCGCTTTGCCCGGAGAATGAAACGTCGGCGCCGTCGTTGACTTCCAACTGGTCGATCCAGGTGTCGGACGGCAGGCAGGCGGTCAGTTCGTTGAGCAGCCCGGCCAGCGGCGGTTGGGCGGTCTTGCGGCGGATCAGATACTGCGCGGCGCCACGGGTATTGAGCAGTTGCTGGCGCAGGGCCTGGATCTGGGCGACCTGGGCTTTTTGCGCGCGCACGCTTTGCTGCATGCTGTCGAGCACGCGCTGGCGGTCGTTGAGCCAGAGCAGCATGGCGGCAATCAGCAAGGCGCCGCACAGCCACGGCAGGCTGCGTTGCAGGCCCTTGCCCGCCGGGCGCTGGCGTGGGCGCAGCGGTACCGGCAGCAGGTCGATGCCCATCGGGACGCCCGCCGCGTCCGCCACATCCACCGCGTGTGGCTGCAAGCCGAGGGCGGCGCACTCCGTGAGGATCTGGTCGAGGCGCTCGCGCAGGATCGCCACCAGCGTCACGTGCACGTGGGTCGGAGTGCGCCGCTCCTGGCGCGCGACGAAGTACAACTGCGCCGCATCGAACGGGGTAAAACGGTCCAGTTCATACCCCACCACCGTCGCCAGGTTGCGCGCCGCCGCCGGGGGCAACTGCAAGGCTTGCACCAGCACCGCCGAGGGCGCCAGCAACAGCACCTGGCGCGCCTCGCCGGCCACGGGCGACACGGGCGCGGTCAGCGGCCATGGGTACACATGCTCGGGGATGTCCTGCAGCGACAGCCAGGCCGGCAGGCAGCCACGCAGCTCCTTGAGCCACAGCCGCCAGCCCATTTGCAACAGGCTGCCGCGCCAGCGCTGGGTGATGGGCTCCGTCAGCAGTTGCAGCCGTGCGGATAAGGGTTCGTTCATTCTTGCCAACGTAAGACTCGATAAGGTTGTGCGCTGCCTTGCGCGGGGCTCAATAACACGGTGGCTTGCAACTGGGCGTGGTAGCCGCCGGGGCGTTGCGCGCGGCTGTCGATCACCAGCACCTCACCGGGGTCGGCGCCCACCGCACTCAGGTGCGGCAGGTTCAAGGCGCGGCGCATCAGCGTGCTGGCGAAGGCCGGATCGGGCCGGTCCAGGCCACTCCACAGGCTGATCTCGGGAACCAGCGCGCTGTACAGCGCCTGGGTCATGCCCGGCAATTGCCGCACTTCTTCTATGACCCTGAACGGCGCCAGGCCCTGGTGGCGTCGTACCTCGAGGTCCTTGGCGAGTTGGCCGGCCTGGGCCTGGGTCGCACCGCAGGCCAGGGCCAGCCGCGCGAAATCGACGACCGCGGCGCTGTTCAAGTACAACTTGCCGCGCTCACTGCGCAGGCTGACGTACAGCTGCGCATCGTCGAACACCAACGGGATTTCACGCCCATCGGCGATCCACTGTTTGCGCTGCAACGGGTCGGCCAGGCCCTGCAGCGCCAGCGCCACGCCCGCCTCGGCGGCCAACACCGCCTGGGTGTGCTGGCGGTGCCACGCCGCCTGGCGGATTTCCAGTTGCACCCAGCCGGCCAGGCCGCCGAGCAGCAGGCTGAGCAACGCCAGCACCCACAGCACCAGCAGCAGCGCGACACCGCGCTGATGCCGGATCATTCGGGGCCCCCACTCGACAGGTTCAAGCGCAGCGCGATCACCTGGGTGACCCAGGGCACCGGCCCGTTGACGCGCGCCGCAATCCGCACCGCCGAGGGCAAACGCCGGGTCCACGGCCACTCGCTGATCCAGCCGGTGGCGTTGCCCTTGGGCGACACGCCGCGATAGCTGAACTGCAGATCTTCGACCCCTTTCAATAACACCTGTGGCTCACTGCGCGACGCCGGTACGCTGACCTGCGCTTGAGACTCAAACCGCGCGAACGCCACCTGCAAATCGCGCTGCGCCTCGGCGCCGGTCAACTGCAGGGTGAAGCGCTGAATCCCGCCACCGAGCACGCCCGGCAGGGTCGCGACAAACTGCATGCGCTGTGGGCTGCCGGCGAAAAACCCGTCGGTCTGGCTGTCGTCCTCGGTCACGTCCAGGGGCAGCGCCTCGCTGATCGCCGTGCGCAAAAACTGCTGCGCAGCCCGCATTTCATCCAGGCTGACCGTGTAGCGCTGCGCCTTGAGCACCGCGCGATTGGCCCCCAGCAGCGCGCCACCGACCAGGGTCAGTAATACGCCGAGCAGGCTCAGCACGATCATGATTTCGAGCAGGGTGAAGCCCTGCTGATGGCGCGTCACAAACCGGTCCCTGCCGCACGCAGTTTCAAGGTGCTGAAACTGGCGTGGCGCGGCCCCTCGCTGACCGTCAGGTCGAGGCGAAACAACTGCGGCTGGCCGATCCGGGTGGGCTGTTGGGCGATGCGCAGTTGCCAGGCGATGCCGTCCAGATCGCCCTGGCGCACGCCATTGGCCAGGGGGCCGGCGGCTTCCTGGTCCATCACGCTGACGGCGGCATGGCTCAGGCGGTCGCTGTGGGCGACGTGCAACAACGAGCGCGCGCTCTGGCCGAAGGCGACCAGCAGCACCGTGCTGCAGATCGCCATGAGCGTCAGCGCAGCGAGCATTTCCAGCAGGGTGAACCCGGCTTGCCGCTTCATGGCAGCGCCCTGGACTGCACGCTGCCGGTCAGCCAGCCAATATCGATGCGCCAGCGCCGGCTGCCATTGGCCAACAACAGGTTGCCGCCGGTGGAACTGCCATCGGGGTAGAACGCCACCGCCGAGCCTGCGTGTTCGGCGGTGTGCAAGGTGACTTGCAAGTCGGCCGGCCAGTGTTTTTTCGGGCGGCCCGGGGCCTGGAAGCTGAGACTGCGCAAGTCGAACGACGTGCTTTGCGGGGTGCCGCTGACAATCGCCCGCGCCCGCGTACTGCGCAACGCCTCGACCATCTGCCCGACTGCCTGGCGCTCCTTGGCGGCGCGCAGGCCTTGTTGCAGGCCAAACCCCACCAGGCCGGCTGCGATGCTGATCAAGACGATCACCACCAGCATCTCCAGCAAGGTAAAACCACGTTGGGCGTTGGCCATGTTCAGCCGTTATTCCCAGTTGCCCAGGTCGGCGCTGTAGCCTTCGCCACCGGGCTGGCCGTCCTGACCGTAGAAAATCAGGTCGAACGCGCCGTGCTCACCGGGGAAGCGATAGCCGAAGGCATGGCCGAACGGGTCCTTGAGGTCCGACGGCTTGGCATACGGGCCGGCCCAGCCGGCGCTGTTACCCGGCTTGTCGACCAGTTGCTGCAGGGACTTGGGCGGCGAGCCGACGTCCAGGCCGTAGCTTTCGATTTTCATGCTCAGGCTGGCCAGTTGCGCCTTGCCTGCGCCGTACTTGCCCTTGTCCACGTTACCGCCGACCTGGCGCACCACGATAGTCGCGACGATGCCCAGCAGCACGATCACGGCGAGCATTTCCAGCAGGGTAAAACCGCCCTGGCGGCGGGCGGGCTTGAATCGGTTTTGGCGCATGGGTAAGGGTCCTTGAGGGTTCATATATTGCTGGTCAGGCTCATCAGCGGCAGCATGATCGCGAGCATGATCACCGCCACCAGCACCGCCATGACCACGGTCAGCGACGGCACCAGCGCGGCGAGCAGGCGGTCGATGCCGCGCTTGGCTTCAACGTCGAACACATCGGCGACCTTGAGCAGCATGCTGTCGAGTTCGCCGGCCTGTTCGCCGACTTCAATCATTTGCAGCGCCAGGTCGGGCAGCAGCGGCTGCGCGCCGAAGGCACTGGCCAGGGTGCCGCCGCCCTTGACGGATTCGGCGGCCTGGGCGACTTGCGCTTGCAGCGCGCGATTGGTGCAGACCTGCCGGGCGATCACCAGCGCCTGCAGCAGCGCCACGCCGTTGCTCAGCAAGGTACCGAGGGTGCGCGTCAACCGCGCCGCTTCGACCCGTTGCAGCAGCGGGCCGATCACGCGGAGGCCAAGCACGCGCCGGTCATAGCGTTCACGGCGCTGCGGGTCGCGCAGGCGTGCGGCCAGCGTCCAGATCGTGACGATCAACCCGGCGAAAACCGCCAGGCCATAGGCTCCGAGAAACTGGCCGAGCCCGAGGATCACTTCGGTGATCAACGGAATGGGCACGCCCAGATCCTTGAAGATCGGCACGAACTGCGGCACCACATAGGCCAGCAGCAGCGCCAGCGAGCCGAGCACACCGACCACCAGAAACGCCGGGTAGATCAGCGCGTTGATCACTTCGCCGCGCAGTAATTGGCTGCGCTCCAGGTAGTCACTGAGCTGGCGCAGGGTGTTTTCCAGGGCGCCGCCCGCCTCGCCCGCGCGCACCATGCTCAGGTACAGCGGCGAGAACTGGCGGCCCTCTTCCTCCAGCGCTTTGGATAACGGCTGGCCGGCCTTGACCTGTTCGCGGATACGCTCGATGAGTGCGCGGGTCTGCGGCTGGCCAGGTTGCTTGAGCAGGATGCCCAGCGAGCGCTCCAGCGGCTGGCCGGCGCCCAGCAGGGTGGCCAGTTGCTGGGTGAAACTGACCAGCGCCGCGCCGCTCAACTGACCACGGCCAAGGGCATTGCGCAGCCCCTGGGCACCGGCGACGTCAACCTGCAATACCAGCAGCCCGCGCTTGTGCAACAGGGCGACGGCGGCGTCGTGGTCCCTGGCGTCGAGCGTGCCGTGTTGCGCGGCGCCCTGGCTGTCGAGGGCGCGGTATTTGAACAGGCTCACGTGCCCTCCCCTCGGGTCACACGCAATACTTCTTCCAACGACGTCACGCCGGCGACGGCCTGGCGCAGGCCCTCTTCATGCAAGGTGCGCAGGCCGCCACGGCGCGCTGCGGCTTCCAGGGTGGCAGCATCGGCCTGGCGCATCAGCAGGCTGCGCAGTTCTTCATTCATCACCAGCAGCTCGGTGATTGCACTGCGGCCGTGGTAACCACCGCCCGGTGTGTCGGCGCGGGGCCGATAAAGCATGATCGGGCGCTCATCGGTAAAGCGGTCCAGGCCATGCTCGGCGATCAGCTCGGGCGGTGCTTCGAAGGCTTCACGGGTGGCCGGGTCGAGGCGGCGCACCAGGCGCTGGGCCAGAATGCCGTTGACGGTCGAGGCAATCAGGTAGCTTTCGACGCCCATGTCGAGCAGCCGCGTGATACTCGCCGCCGCACTGTTGGTGTGCAACGTGGACAGCACCAGATGCCCGGTCAGCGACGATTGAATAGCGATGCGGCAGGTTTCCAGGTCGCGGATTTCGCCGATCATGATCACGTCCGGGTCCTGACGCACGATGGAGCGCAGCGCGCCCGCAAAGTCCAGGCCAATGGCCGGCTTGACCTGAATCTGGTTGATGCCTTCCAGTTGATATTCGACCGGGTCTTCAACCGTGATGATCTTGCGCTCGGCGGTGTTGAGCCGTGACAGCGCGGTGTACAGCGTGGTGGTCTTGCCCGAGCCGGTCGGGCCGGTGACCAGCAGAATGCCGTGGGGCCGTTCCAGCACTTCGAGGAAGGTTTCCAGGCGCTGGCCATCAAAACCCAGGCTCTGGAAATCGAACTGCACGGTCTGCCGATCAAGCAAACGCATCACCACCGACTCGCCAAAACTGGTGGGCACCGTGGACACCCGCAGGTCGAGTTCCTTGCCCTGGATGCGCAGCATGATCCGCCCGTCCTGGGGCAGGCGCCGCTCGGCGATGTCCAGGCGCGCCATGATTTTCACCCGCGAAATCACGGCGGCGGATGAGCTCGACGGTGGCGCCTCGGCCTCGTGCAGCACGCCGTCGATGCGGTAGCGCACCTTGAGCTGGTTTTCGAAGGGTTCGATATGGATGTCCGAGGCGCGATGCTCCACCGCGCGCTGCAGGATCAGGTTGACGAGGCGAATCACCGGCGCCTCGGAGGCCATGTCCTTGAGGTGTTCGATGTCTTCCAGCGCGCCGCTGTGCTCGTCGAGATTTTCGATCAGCGTGCCCATGGCCGAGCGTCCCTGGCCGTAGTAGCGCTCGATCAGGGTTTCGACCTCGTTGCGCGGGCCGACCGCCAGCCACACCGGCACGCCGCAGGCATAGGCCAGGGCCTGGAACGGGTAGACCAGCGACGGGTTGGCCGCCAGCACGCGCAGGCCACCCTGGCTCCAGCCCACGGGCACCACCTGGTAGTGGCGCATAAAGCGCTCGGTCAGGCTCGGTAGCGGGTCAAGCAAAGGTGGCGCGGCGTCGGCCAGCAGCAGCGGCGCGCCGAGCAAGTCGGCCCAGGCGCGGGCCAGTTCGACTTCGGAGACCAGCCCCAGGCGGGTCAGCAGGCCAAGTAATTCAGGGTCGGCACTCTCCTGGGACAGGCGCCGGGCGCGCTCCAGGTCCACGGTTTTCAACCCGGCCTGTTGCATCAGCCACGCGCAGACCTGTTCGGTATCCGGGACGTGCATCTGGCAGGCATCGATGGGCGTTGAGGGACTGAGCATGGGTAAAAATCTGAAGGGCTGTAAAAACCTCCTGTAGGAGCGAGCTTGCTCGCGAAGAACGTCAACGATGACGCGGACATTCTGGATGAGCGCGGTGTCCTTGAGTTCTTCGCGAGCAAGCTCGCTCCTACAGGGTCAGGCTTACTTGGTGGGGGTGGCCGTTGTATTCAACGGTCGGCCACCCTTGGTGGTTTCGGCTTTCTGCTTTTTCGCCGCCTTGGCGTCGTGGGTCTGGGTCAGCACGGTGGAATCGGCAGCACCCGACGTCGCATCGGCGTCGGTTGATTCAGCGGCCATGGCCGCGCCACTCAGTGCAACGCCCAGCACGAGGCCGGCACCCAACAGGGACATTTTCATAAACATTCTCCAGTTCAAAAACAGCGGACAGCTCAAGTGGCGCCTTGAATTCGATCAAGACCCTACACCAAAGCGTTGTGTATGACAGCTTGTATAAAACATGGCCTTTTAGAACTACCGGGCAACGCCACTAGTTTGCCATGCCGCCATATATTTTCTTAAACCAATCGACTGGTAGGTTTATGCTTAGTTCCGAAAGGTAAGGAAATATTTCTTATTTCACGCAAAAATTAGCTTTTGTTTGACTTATAACCGCAAGAATTGCCTTAATTATGCCGTTTTAGCGGTTCAAAACGCCATCGCGTGATGCCACTTAGACACTACCCATAACAACAACTCATACAATTATTAAACTTTTAATACTGCGGAACCTGCCAAGTAGTCGCAATTAGCCATCGGTTAAACATTGCGCTCAAGGCGGACTATTGCCCGTAAAAAAGTGACGAGCGCGCTGTGTAGAACGCGCGTTTTGGCGCCCTATTTCAATAAACAGTTGTCGGAGAATTCCATGAACAAACGCAAGATGATCGGTGCGCAGTCGGCCTTTGCCCTGCTGGCACTGGCCGTGTCCCAGGTGCATGCGGCCACCAGCCCGGCCCTGGATGAGGGCCGGGTGAGCCGCGCAGAAAAGGCCGCGGATAAAACCCTGGCGAAGATGACCATGGAAGAGAAACTCGCCTACATCGGCGGCACTGGCGGTTGGGACGTCAAGCCGTTGACCCAATACGGCATCCCGCAGATCCACGGTGCCGACGGCGGTGTCGGCGTGCGCTACACCAGTGAAGGCAACGCCCAGGGCGTGGTGTACCCGTCCGGGCCGAACCTGGCAGCCAGCTGGAACCCGCGTCGCGCCATCGACCTGGGCCGTGCCCTGGGCTACGACACCGCCAGCGGCGGTTATCAGTTCGTCACCGGCCCCGGCGTCAACCTGTACCGCATGCCGTACAGCGGCCGTGCGTTCGAGTATCTGTCGGGTGAAGACCCCTTCCTCGGCGCCAGCCTGGGGCCGGCCGTGATCAACGGGATCCAGTCGCGCGGCGTGTGGGCCAACGCCAAGCATTTCGCCGCCAATGACCAGGAAAGCAACCGCTTCCACCTCAACGAAACCATCAGCGAGCGCGTGCTGCGCGAAATGACCCTGCCGCCTTTCGAGTCCGCCTCGAAGAACAGCAAAGTCGCGATGATGATGTGTGCATTCCAGAAGGTGAACGGCGAGTTCGCGTGCCAGAACAAGCACCTGATGCGCGACATCCTGAAAACCGAATGGGGCTATCCGGGCTTCGTCCAGAGTGACTACAACGCCGTGGTCGACGGTTTGCCGGCGGCACAGGCCGGTACTGACCTGGACATGATGGGCTACCAGATGAACAGCACCGTCCTCAAGCCGTACCTGGACAGTGGTGAGCTGAGCAGCGCGACCATCGATGACAAGGTGCGCCGCATCCTCAAGCAGATCTACCTGTACAAGTTCGACAGCAAAGCCCCGCTGACCAGCCACAACATGAACAGCGCCACCAGCAACCGCACAGCGCTCAATGCCGCGCGCGAAGGCATCGTGCTGCTGAAAAACCAGAACAGCCTGCTGCCGCTGGACGCGAAGAAGGTCAAGCGCATCGCCGTGGTCGGCACCCTGGCCAAGTACGCGCCGCCTACCGGTTTCGGCAGCGCCAACGTGATGGCCGCCAACTACATCAGTGAGCTGAGCGGCTTGCAGCAACTGGCGCCAGGCGCCAAGGTCGAGTTCATCGACGGGCTGTCGCTGGACCCGGCCACCTCCAGCTGGACCCATGCCGACAGCAACGGCAATAGCGTCAAAGGCCTGAAGACCGAGTTCTTCAGCAACACCAACTGGTCCGGTGACCCGGCCGCCACCCGCACCGACGCGCACGTCAACCTCGACTGGTCCACCGACAGCCTGCCAGTCAATGGCGACACTGCCGCCACGTCGATTCGCTACAGCGGCCAGATCACCCCGACCGTCAGCGGCGAACAGGTGTTCAAGGTCCGCGCCGACGGTGCGGTACGCCTGTACGTCAACGGCAAGAAAGTCCTCGACAACGGCGACGGCAAGCCGCTGCCGAACAACAGCATTCCGCCGACCATCCCGGTGTTCGCCAAGGTCAACCTTGAAGCCGGCAAACCGGTCGACATCAAGCTCGAATACTCGCGCCGCAACGGCTACCTCTCCACCATGGGCGGCCTGGTTGGCGTGCAGATGAGCTGGGCATCGCTGGTTGCGCCACAGGACCTGGCCCAGTACGACGCCGTACTGGTGGCAGCCGGCAACAGCAATGAATACGAGGGCGAAGGCTTCGACCACAGCTTCGACCTGCCGGAATACCAGAACCTGCTGATCCAGAGCATCGCCAAGGTCAACCCGAACACCGTGGTCACCCTGCACGGCGGCACCGGCTTGAAGATGAGCGACTGGATCGACCAGGTGCCGGCCGCACTGCACGCCTTCTACCCTGGGCAGAACGGCGGCCAGGCCCTGGCGGAGATCCTGCTGGGCAAGGTCAACCCGTCGGCCAAGCTGCCGATCAGTATCGAACGCAACATCGAAGACAACCCGATCTACGCGACTTTCCCCACGTTCGACAATCAGGAAACCCTGAGCGAGATGAGCTACAAGGACGACCTGTTCCTGGGCTATCGCGGCTACGAGAAGAAGGGCATCAAGCCGCTGTATCCGTTCGGTTATGGCTTGTCGTACACCACCTTCGGCTACAGCAACATCAGCGTCAGCCCTGGCGTCGCCGTGGCCGGTGCGCCGATCAAGGTGTCGTTCGATCTGGCCAACACCGGCAAGGTCGCCGGCGCCGAAGTGGCCGAGCTGTACGTGGGCCAGAACAACCCGAAAGTCGAACGCGCGATCAAGGAACTCAAGGGCTACAAGAAAGTGTTCCTCAAGCCTGGCCAGAGCAAGCGCGTGACCATCGAGCTCAACGACCGCTCGCTGGCCTACTACGATGTGGCCAGCAAGCAGTGGGTGGTGGATGCCGACAGCTTCAACCTGTCGGTGGGCGCTTCGTCCCAGGACATCCGCCTGAACGCCAAGCTGGTCAACCCGTTCCGCCAGGAACTGTCGACCACCACCAGCAACCCGCTGCCGCGTTCGGCGCTGAACTCGACGTTGCGTAAATCGACGGTGAAGACCGGCGGCGTACTGCATCAAAACGAAGGGGACAGCGGCACCAGCGACGGTGATGGCTATGACATGAGCGATGACAGCAGCCAGGGCAGTGCTGCGGGTAACTGATCCCTGTGAGAGGGGGCTGCTCCCGATAGCGGTTGTCCAGTCGACACTTGTATCGACTGAATCACTGCTATCGGGCACATAGGTCTCTACACAGGTATCCACAGCGGTATCCACGATGCGCAGCGAGCCGCTCTTGATCTTGATCTGCTTTTGATCTCAGGCGCCCCGTTAAACCACGCTGGCCGAACGCAGGCTTGAATCCGT